>DNIT01000151.1:3280-12299 GCA_003489345.1 Pelotomaculum sp.
AAAGACGGATAATTTTTCAGGATTTCCTCCCGGCTTGAGCCGGCTGCGAGGTTATCTAAAATAACTGAGACGGGGATTCTGGTCCCAGCTATACAAGCTGCTCCGTGACAAACTTCCGGATCGGTAGTTATTCGCTTTAGTAAACTCACAAGTAACACCTCCATTTAGTTCAGTTTTTTGGAGAATTTGAGAAAAGTTTACTCATCAGCCATAGTCTCTAATTCTTCCATTGTCTTGACCATCACCTGCCCACTTTTCAACTGCTCAAGGCTTTCTCTTATACGCGCTTGGTTGGCCTCGCTCAAAAACGGGCCTGCGGTGATTTCAAAAGGTATTTTACCTTGCCTGACAACGGCTTTGGCAAAAATATTTATAGCTGTGGTCATGTTCAAGCCCATTTCATCAAAAAGTGTTTCGGCCTGCTTTTTAAGGTTTTCGTCCATACGGATTGTTACACTTGTAGTTGCCATAGTATCAGCTCCTTTCTGACTTATATTGTAAGATAAATCACTTACAATGTCAATACATAGTATGCTAATTTTAGAAAAAATAAATGTGCAATTAATCATTCATCACATTTTGCACCTGGAATTTGAATCGACAGTTCTGACAGAAGATGACCTGGTGCGTTTTGCTCACTATGATTTGGAACTATATCATCAAAGAAACATCAATATTTGGAAGCCGTAGATGAGATGAGGAAAGCGGGCATCAGGGAAGAGGACTTGAAGGTTTCAATTTGCGGAGCAATCCAGCGAACAATATTTTTGATGTTTGACGCTTTTGGTATGGATTTACTGTCTTCTACAAAACCCAACAACCAACCTGAAGCTGCATCAATAGCCATATCCACGGCTTCAGTCAAGGATGGTACTTTTTGGGGAGAAATACAGTCTTGGTTTGTTTAGTCATAGATGTATACTCCTTTGTGCTTTAAATACCGGTAAAAATCGCTGTTGCCCTTGAACCCGCAATAGATCCATACCGGTATAATGCCGATGCCTGCTGTCGCCAGGCTTAGCATCAGCATGAAAGCGCCTTTCCCAACCATCCTTTTATAAATATACCAAAAGGTCCTGCCAGCATGGCTACAGTATTCCAACCGGCTCGCCGCACCAAGATCATCCTCATCGGCTCCTTGTTGCACGAATTCATAAGACTTGCATACGCCTTCAGTATATTTTCTTTTAAAAAAAATGCATTGACGATTTTGCGGTTTTGAAAAAAAATAAAACCCTTGAAGTATTTTTAGAATTACTATTTTTTCAAGTATAGTAATTATATAACAATTATTCTTTTTTGAAAACGGTTTACGCGCAAACAACAAAAAATACGCCTAAACGACTTCGTTTACGCGTCTGGAGGTTTTTTAAATTGTGCTATACTAATTTATAGCGACAGGTAAAGGGCGGGATGGTGTTGTATCGTGTTGCAATTTGTGATGATGAAAAGATTTTTCTGGCCAAAATGCAAAACCTGGTACAGGAAATTTTAAATGAGCTGGGCATCGAATATCAAATTGACACCTTTTCAACTGCAAAAGCACTGATGCAGACACTGGAGGCCGACCCTTCGCGCTATCAGATTCTGCTGCTGGACATACTGATGGACCAGAACGGCGTGCAATTTGCCAAAGAACTTCGCGAAAAAGGCCATCACGAGGTCGGCATCGTTTTTGTAACAAGCGCCAAAGAGTATTCGCTGGAAGGCTACAGCGTTTTCCCCATCCATTATCTGACCAAGCCGGTGCAAAAAAAGCAGCTAGCCGAGGTGCTTATAAAGGATTACCGGCAAAATTTCCGGGCGAAAAAGATTGTTCTGCCCATGAGCGGAGGCTGCCAAATCCTTTTGGCGGACGATATTTACTATATCGAACTGCTCAACAGAACCGTTATTTTTCATCTGGCAAAGGGCCATGTTTCGATTCCCGGAACGCTGAAAAGGCTGGAACCGCGCCTTCCGGAGGGGGTTTTTTTGCGCTGCCACAAAAGTTTTGCCGTTAACATCAATAAAATTCAGGGCTTGTCTCCTGACGGGTTCCGCCTGTTATCGGGCGTCACCGTCCCCATCGGAAGGGTCTACCGGCAGGAATCACTGCAGCAGATGATCGCGCATTTTCATGGCGGCTGAGACATCCTAAGCCTGTTTGAGGGGAGCATTTGCGGCGCCGGGCGGAACCGGCAGCATAGTTTTGAGCGTGAAGCTGCAGTCGTCGTAGGAGATATCAAGAAGACTGCCGTATTTTTCCACAATGGTCTTGATTACCAAAATGCCGTAGCCGTGGGCGTCTTTTTCCTGCTTGGTGGTGAGAAAGCCTGCGCCGTTTTCAGTCAGCGCATTTTCTTTCGAATTGCTGCATCGAATGAGCAAAAAGTCGTTTTTCATTTTCACATACAGTTGGATCCATCTTTTGTTTTCCGGCACACCCGTACAGGCTTCGATGGCATTGTTGAGCAGGTTTAAAAACAGACTGCTCAGATCGTTGTCGGGAAGAGAAAGAGCCTTGGGAACCATTACCTCGTAGTCTATTCTAATGCCCTGCTTATAGGCCCGGGCAAACCGGTTGGTAAGAATACAGTTGAGCAGAAAATGGTTCGAATACACCACAGGGGAAGTGATTGCCTCCCAGCGGGAAATTCCCTGCACATATGCGGATATTTTATCCACATCGCCTTCCTCACAAAGGATTTGCAAGGCGGAGGCATGGTTGTTGATTTCATGGCGCAGCAGTTTGATTTGTTGTAAGTTTTCTACCGTGGCTTCGCAATATTCCAAAGTCAGCGCGTTTTTAAGCTTCATGATCCGGATTTCCTCCTGATCCTTGGCGCGCTGTTGCAGGAATTCGAAGAGGTTGTAAAACCATATGGTTAAAATGATGCCGAAAAATGAAACTACATACACATTATAGAGCACGTCGTATCTCATTGTTTGAGCGATAATCGTACACAAGCAGGCGATACTGGCAGCTGCGACACAGGGTGAAATAGAGCGCAGAAATACATTGCCGCGCCGCAGCTCCAATAGCAGCAGCACAACCATAATCAAAAACAGAAGCTGGTAAACCGGATTTATGACGGAAAGCAACCTGTAATAATCCAGGTGAAAAGCCGGCGGCAGCACCAGCGCGAGAAGGGCCGCTGCCAGAAATCCGCCCAGCACCAGATCGGTCGCCCGCTTGAGGTGAACCATCCGAATGCGCAAATACGCAATAATAAAAACAGGATATAATGTGTAGGTAAAACTGCGCATAAAAGAATTGATATCAGGCGGAAACAGCAGATAGGCAATATAAGTCCGGCCAACACTGTAAATCCCCCACAGGATGCAGAACAGGCCGAAAAATAAATTTGCCCGGCGGTTTATATAGGAGCGCATCGGCAGCGCGGAAAATACCGCACAAACGAATCCTCCTAAAACGCATACCAGTGAAAGAAACATGTACAATATGGACTTCTTTACGGCAAACACATGCAGCGACGACAAGTTGCCCAAATAAACAGGCTGCAGGGAACTGGCGAAAATAGCATAAGGTGACCAGATTTTGATGAGCAGGTTTTTCCCCGCGGCTTGCTCCGGCAACGCCACGAAATGCAGGCCTACCCCCGGATCGGTCTCAAGGGGCCGGTTCAGATTATCAAACAGCAGCGCCTCATCCAGGAACACCTGTATGCGCTGGTGAATGCTTACAAGCATCAGCGCGCCGTCTTGCACCGCGTGCTTCTCTGAAAGCGTGCGGCGTATTTGCAGCACTTCATCTGCTTTTAGAGAAATGTCCGCCGGGTAATGCTCCAAATTGCTCCAAATACTGTCGGAACCTTTTTGTAATTGCCATCCTTCGCTCAGCAAGAAAATATTGTCCGTCCTATAGGGCCGGGCATATTGACTCAAATAGAGCAAAACTATACAGGCGGCTATTAGCGCCAGAAGGGTTTGCGCAAGGATTGCGGCGGGTAATCTGTGATCGTTTGTCTTCTGTTTGTAGTTCAGCAAGGCGACGTCTCCTGAAAAATATAGGTAGCACTGACCATGGCAAGTATTTACAATTATACTATGATTATAGCATAATATAACCAAAAGAAAGGAGGATCGACATGAAGTTAAATATGCAACCGGGAGATGTCTTAGTTTTTGAAGCCGGGGACGACTGGATCGGCAAGAGCATCGCATTCCTGACCAAATCCACCGTCAGTCACTCGGCAATGGCTTTAGCGGACTGCCGAATTGTGGAAATGGGGCCGCATGGGATTGTGTCTCCGGGCGTACACGCCGATGAAAAAGGCAGAAAGGTTTACCTGCTGCAGCTGGAGCCCGGCCATCCGGCCCAGCCATTGCTGCAGGCAGCGGAATCCTACCTGCGGGAAGGGGTCGCTTTCGACTTTCCCGCTTTGTTTTTGCTGGCAGGACTTCTTATCTACCGTGCTATACGCCCCACCCCAAAGCTGCAACGACTCACGGATCTTGTGCTGCGGTTTGTTTGCAAGGGACTCGACGCGTTCATTAACAAGCTGCGACAGCGCGGCCATACGCAAAAGGTAATGGTTTGCTCCCAGTTTGTATACCAGTGCTACCGCGATTGCGGCGAGGATTATCAAATTCACTTGCAGGGGGGCGATTTGCAAAAAGATACGAATATGGGGGATACCAATGAGACTATCCGCCTGATTGATCTGCTGGAGCAATCCGGTCCTATCAATACAAGCATTGTGGATCTGCTCAGCCCGGAAGAGAGCGACATTTGTTCGGATCCCCAGCAATTGGCCCGAGAGCTGTACGCCGCGTTGACCGAATCCGAATCCAATGAAATACCCGCCGGCGCAGATATGCGTGGGCTGCTGCCCGTTGTCCAAAAACTTCTTGAACTTGTGGAACAGATCCTGCGGGAGACAGAACAGGATATTCCTATCAATGCTCTGTTCGTTACCCCCAACGATCTGCTGCATCATGCCAAAAACCTGCGTGTTGTGGAAACAGCCTACATAACAAGAGATTGACGCGTAGAGGACGGTTCGCCGGCGCATATTGCATATGCCTTCAGTATATTTTATTTTGAGAAAATATGCATGGACGATTTTGCGGTTTTTACGAATATCAAAAAAAAAAGGGTGTCAGGGGGACGGGGTTGTTGACACGCCTTGCGGCACAGGTTAATAGACATAAATTTTTTTAAGATTTATTTACCCCGCATGACTCCAAAACAATGATGCAAATAACAATCCCGTACCAATTTTGATAGTGGTACGGGATGCTTTTTTTCATTATGGGATTATGTATGCTGCCATTAACCTTTTGTTGCAGCCCCAACGTAAATTCCGCTGGGGCTCAATAGCCTTTTACAATATTCTCGATGTTTAGCAGGGAGAACTTGCCGCCGTCGACGGGAAGCTGCTCGTGGAGAATGACCTTGACAATCGCCTCGCTGGCATCCTTGGTCGCCAGGGTCTGCTTGCAGAGGATCATGTGGTTAATGCCGGCTACCACCTGGGTTGCACAATACACAACAGGAATGTAGGTCGCGCCGACCATTCCAGCAAATACCTCGCTGAATCCCGAGGCCACCTTTTCGGGCAGATCGCATGCCTTGATATCGAGAATTTTCCAGCCGCCTGTGAGTGCCATATCCTCACTCCTTTTTTTAGTATGCGGAGTTTCCCGCGCCGGAGAAGCCCGTCAAACTGCTATATCGTATCAGAGTGAAACGTTCCAATTGTTTTCCGGTATCGCAGCGGATTTTTCCGTGGAGAAGCTCCATAAAATTACTATATCAGAGTGAAACCGGCTTTGGTATCCTCTGTGCACGAACGACCAATATAGGGCATGAACGACAGTACATATACAGTTTCAGAATCATGTCCGGCAGGTTCCCGTCAATTTTTATTTGCCCTATACAGAGCTTCCTTGCCTATGATAAAATAACCTAATTAACAAACCAACCAACATACAGAACCAGGGTATGATAGAAACCGGGGGGATGAATGTTATGAAAAAGTTCTTGTTTGCGTTCATTATCATTCTTATTGTGATTGCAGGGGGATATAAGCTTGGCCTTAAATATGGCTCGGAAGCAGTAATTGACAAGATAGCCAATCAGGTGTTGTCGAAGGATGAGATAGATCAATTGATTGAAGATCCCAAGGTTCAAAAAACCATTGAGGCGCAACTGGGAGCCGGAGCCCTGCAAAATTTGAGGAAGGCACAGCCCCATACCGGTGCTGTGCCCGATGCTGTTCCCAATATTCCCGATGCGAACAACCTTCCCCCAACCGACACAAACAGCCAGCTTGTTTTTACTACAAAAGAAGAAGCTTTGAAATTTTTATTGACCAAATTTTCAATGTCCGAACTGAACGGTTTTATTAAGATGGCTGACGGGGGCGTTACCGCCGCAGAAAAGGACCAAATAAAATCTACCTTAATGGCACGTTTAACCCCAGAAGAGTATCAAGCGTTAAAAGTGCTCGGCCTCATAGAACTCCAAAAAAGGCAAAACAGTATGAACGCAAACTAAAGGGGTTGCCGTCATAGGTTTGACAATGGGGACGATATTTTTTCGTTCTTGCCAATTGCTTTTTTATAATAAAATAAAGTATATTGAGTAGCGCATATGGCTTATACTGATCTATATATGAAGGAGGTTTGGCAATGGGACTGGAAGAGTACAAACTGATTGTAACCATTGTAAACAAAGGGAAAGCGGAAAAAGTTGTGGATGTTTCCCATCGGGCCGGAGCCGAAGGGGGGACCATCTTTTTCGGTCGCGGCACCGCTGTTCGATTATTATTGGGAATCAGCATCGAACCGGAAAAAGAAATTGTGTTGACTTTGATTGAGAAAGATAAAGCCCAGACAGTGCTGGATGCCATTGTGAAGGAAGCGCGTTTGGACGAACCAAATAAGGGAATCGCTTTTGTCATTTCCCTGGATCAGGTGGTTGGCATCAGCAAAGGCTATTGATTAAGATGCCGGCATTATGCCGGTTTTTAAATTTCACAACCCTCGTCTTTTCTTCTGCAACTTGCAGCTGGGATTCGGCAAGCCGCTTGACCATTCCACCAAGCGGATAGCGTATGCCGGTCGGTTTTGATTCCCTCCCTTGTTCCGCCTGCGCGACAAAGAATTTATGAACTTTATGAAGGGGGCCGTAACATGACGACTATAGAACAGAACGTAACCAACTGGCAAATTATTGTAGCCGCAGTCATTTTCCTTATGAGTTATGCCCTGATTATTTCAGAAAAAATCAATCGATCCATCATTGCCATGGCCGGAGCACTCCTGATGGTTATATTTGGCATTATGGATTTGCATGTGGCCTATACGGAGCATATTCATTGGGCGACCATTTTTCTGCTCCTCGGCATGATGATTCTGGTGGGTATAGCCAACAAAAGCGGCGTTTTTCAATATATCGCGATCAAAACAGCGCAAAGCGCCCATGGGGATCCCATGAAAATCATGGTAAGGCTTGCTTTGCTGACGGCAGCCGGCTCAGCTTTTATCGATATCGTGACCATGGTTTTATTGATTACTCCCGTCACCATTGCCATTACCCGGGTTCTGCATATGAATCCCATACCGTTTCTCATTGCGGAAATTCTGGCATGCAATATTGGCGGAGCGGCTACCCTGGTGGGGGATCCGCCGAACATTATGATCGGCGTAGCGGCAGGCATTTCCTTTAATGATTTCCTCATTCATATCACGCCGGTTATTATTGTCATTCTGGTTGTCATCATCGCTTATTTAAAATTGTATTTTAAAAAGCATCTTCACGTAGATGAAAAATATCAACAGGGACTTATGGACATCGATCCGAAAGACTATATTCGGGATACGGCATTGGCTAAAAAATCTCTGTTTGTTTTTGGCCTTACCTTAGTGGGCTTTGTCTTGCATCAGTTTCTGCATATGGAACCGGCGGTGGTGGCTTTGACCGGCGCCACCCTGCTGATGATCATCGGAATCAAAGAAAGCGATTTGGAAGAAGTGTTTCATTCGGTGGAATGGATAACCATTTTTTTCTTTGTCGGTTTGTTCGTCCTGGTAGGAGGTCTGGTTGAAGTGGGCATTATCAAACAAGCCGCAACCTGGATGATCGAAGTTACCGGCGGCGACATGACACTAACGTCCCTGGTCGTGTTATGGGGAGCCGGATTTGCTTCTGCTTTTGTTGACAATATTCCATTGGTGGCCACCCTGATCCCCATGATTCAAGATATAGGCGCCCAAATGGCTTTGCCGCCGGTGGAACTCTCCACCCTTTGGTGGTCTCTGGCTTTGGGGGCTTGCCTGGGCGGCAACGGTACTTTGGTTGCTTCTTCGGCGAATCTGATTGTAGCCAACATAGCGGTTCGGGAGGGGGCCCCCATTTCTTTTGTGGATTTTCTAAAAGTGAGCGTTCCGGTGACTCTGATCTCCCTGGGGGTGGCTACCCTGTATGTATACTTTGTCTTTATTAAGCTGGGGTTTGCCTAATGCCGGAACGCAATACTGTTCAAAACGCTTACTTTTAGCAGATGGAAAATCCGAACAGGATTTTGTAACAGTTAGACACGGTTCTACTGTTTTTAGACAATCAATATAGACAATCAGCTTTACTATTGCTAACTTAAAATTACTGCCATCTTTCCGTTTTAGTCCATTCAAGGGGTGAATCGGTTTTTTTTTCTACCGGTCAAGGCGATGGCCTGTGAAACGGATCAATTTTTCCTTGCGGGGGAATACTGTCTGATGGTGACAACTATAAATATGAATAAGAAGATCCCGGATGATTATAAAATAACCTTTGGACATGGTGAGCAACGAAGATGAATAATGAGGTTAAAGTTGAAATAAAAAAACTCTTTCAGGAGATCATGGACGATTGGCTGCTGCAGGTTGATTATTTCATAGAAGTTGGTTCAATGGACCCCTTGCAGGCCGAACAAAAGGCGCTGCAAAAGTACAGACGCTGGGCCAAACAACTGGAAACCCTGCTGGAAGAAGATGAACGCCCTTTGTTATGAAGGGCTTTTTTAAAATC
>DNIT01000015.1:0-4679 GCA_003489345.1 Pelotomaculum sp.
ATAGAACCGCAGTATTGATATATATGCTTGCTCTCTTGTAAAAGTGTCGAGAGGTGAGAAATTATTATTGTCTACACTCCCCATAACCTTATTGTTTTTTTCCTTGTCAGCAATTGCAGAAACAAAATCAATTGCATCAACTGCATAACTAGAAAAATTATCTCTGTCGGCAAATACTTCAGGTGTTCCGTTCGGCTCGGTATAATCAAGTAATTTTGCCATTTGATAAAGCATGACAGCGGCATCTTGTCTTTTTATTGTACCGGTTGGGTCAAATTTATTATTGCCGACACCGTTTACAATGCCAAGGCGGCTTGCTGTCATAATAGCTGGATCATCGGTATCGGTGAAAGCTATCGGGTCAGATACTCGACCGGCCATACCTCGCGTACCCATAAATGCATCAATCTTCATACCGGTTATCTTTTCAATAAGGTTAATAGCAAGTCGACAGAAATCAGCCCTTGTGATATTGTCCTGATATTTTCTACACATATCTTCCGGAATAAGTCCTTCGGCAATAGCACGGTCAATTTCTGGTTTTGCCCAATCATCCGGAGGTGTGATATCCGGCAAAGTTATATAACCAACTAGTCCATCCTTATGGACAGCCACCATATTCTCGCTGATTCTGAAATCGATTGAGTTAAATTCCCCAAATGGGACAATAATATCACCATCTTTATTGATTATTGCATATCCTTCTTGATTGTTTACCACCATATAACCGTTACTCATATTACTGATAAAATCATATTCACCAGCAAAAACAGTATTCCCGCTGTAATCATTAAGTAACCATTTGTTATTCATTGACATTACATGGATATATCCGTCATCATGTAATACTATATTACCATAGCTATCAAGCGGCAGTATGACCTTGCCACTTTGATTAATTACAGCTGACTTATCGTCGCTAATAACAGTTGCTAATCCGTTTTTTGTTTCCCGAACTCCTGTGTATATGAACGGAACGATTTCTTTGCCTGTTATATCAATTGCACCAACCTTTTCCCCATACTCCACATAAATCAAATCACCTGATACATCATGAATATAGTCATATTGTCCTGCAGGAGCGATGACTTTGCCGGTGCTTTCAAATATCGTCATTTTAACATCCTCTTTATAGTCTTGCATTTCTATTATACCGTTTGCATAAACCCTGCCGTAATCAAAGTTGAACGGAATAACTATCTCCCCGGAGATGTTTAAAACACCGTATTTATCGTTTTTCACCGCAGTTACCACACTATTCGAAAATTGGTCCATATCGTTTCTTGGATCAATTTCGTTATATGTAAGGGGAACGACAATACTACCGGTTCTGTTTATTAAACCCCATCTTCCATTTTTACTTACTTTAGTAAATCCCGAGTTGAAATTAGCGATAAAATCATATGTGCCGATTGGTATTATAAAATTTCCTGCCTTGTCAATTACACCTGCCCCATTTTCCGTATAAACGGTGTACAATAAAAAATCATCGGATGGTGAAATCTCTCTATACTTGACCGGTAAAATTTCATTGCCTGTTTGGAGGTCAATAAGACCCCAAAGACCGCGAATTGTCCCGCCTCCTGGGGGTCTAGGTTCCCCTATGCCAACAATAGCAATCCCTGTGCCAGTATTTCTAATAGAATCATAATTACATGGGATCACAATTTTTCCGGACTTATCAAGAACTCCCCGTTTTCCATTCTTTACAACGATGAAATCATTAACCGGAATTTCTCTATCGCTTGAAGAATTGTTACTATAAATACTGTCATATACAAAGGGGACGATTACATTTCCGGCTTTATCAATCAAACCGGATTTACCGCCATTTTCTATTACAGCTAGACCATTGTAAAATTCTCCAGCAGATCCATCAAACTGGCAGGGTATGGTAACTGTGTAGCTTGGTTTATTTGCAGCCAATGGTGAGGCTGAAACTCCTGAAACGAAAGCAATACAGATTAATGAGAACAAAAATTTTATTGCTGTTTTCATAATTATCTCCCCTATGTTTTTTTACTTCATACTAATTTGTCTTTTCCTTATACAACCAGCGGTAAAGTTCATAAGCTTAAACTTCGCCAGATGGCGGCGGAGATGCTTAAGTCACAAAAATGCAAAAGAAAATCAGGAAATGATAGTAAAGCCTCACCCGTAACTTAGGTGAGGCTTTACTATACAAGCGTTATTTTACAGACAACATCTTATCTCCAACAGAAATCTTATCTACAACGTCCATACCTTCAATAACCTTGCCAAATACCGCGTACTGGGTATCCAACCAGGACGCGTCTTTTTTTAGGATGTAAAACTGCGAGCCGGCGGAATTGGGATCACTGCTGCGGGCCATTGCCAGTGCCCCGCGGGTATTCTGCAAATGAAGAGAGATCTCAAGTGGAATTGACCAGCCGGGGCCGCCCGTGCCATTTCCCTGGGGGTCTCCCCCTTGAATTACCCAGTCCTCCACACGATGGAAAGCCAGCCCATTATAAAAGCTTTTTTCAACCAGTTTTTCAAAGTTGCCCGCGGTGATGGGCATCAGTTTTGGGTATATCTCAACAATAATATTCCCTTTTGATGTTTCAATGGTTACTATTCTGACATCTTCTTCAACAGAACTGGCAGGCTGTTCCTTTACGTCAATCCTACTCGTATTTCCTTCTCCAGCGGGAATGTAATTAACCTCTGCGCCAAGGACTTCGCTGATAAACCTGAGCGGCACCATGGTCCTCTCGTTGACAAGTTCAGGCGGAGCTATGAGAACAGCTCTTTCAACACCATCGTTCTCAATAAAAGCAACGTTATAACCAACAATGAGATTTATGGACAATACGCCCTTAGTTATCACTATTGTTTGCGTTTCCTCGTCCCATTTTATTTCGCAGTCGAGAGCCTGGGTAACAAACCTCAGGGGAACATACGTGCTTCCAACAGCTTCATCAATGAACGGCTTCTGATCCGGGAAATCAACCTGGTTGCCGTTTACAACCACATCCAGGTTATAGTTCGCTTTGCTCAAATCAATAGCGGCAAAGGACGGGGGGGCGATTGGAAATAAGGCGACAGTCAGTGCAAGCATAACCACGATAACTGCATGTTTTCCCATGTGCGTAACCTCCAAAGGTGACAACGTTGATATCACCACTATTAAGTGATATTTTCGCCAGCGTGTAATAATTTTCCTCCACAACCCGAAAATTATCCTCAGAAAAACTTAACCCATTCCATAATGAAAAATAGCCAACTAAGGTGAACATCAACCCCAACCGGCTATTATTTATTTGCTATATAATTCAATATCAATCTATCGTAATTACCCCAGCTTCTTCAATATCTCGCGGCAAAAGGCCGGCAGGGCGCCGGGGTATGAGCTAGCAGATCTTTAGAATAACCGGCTTGCTTGCAACAATTTTTTCCCTTCCCTTGCCAACCACCTGATTTCCATTGCTACCACAGAAATATCGATCAAGCCGTGTATGAAATAGCTGCTGGTCAGTCTTGGCTGCCATTCTTCAATTGCATCTTTATATTTTTCCCAAAGTTCCTCGCTGATTTCTTCCTGCTCTACAGAAATTTTATCACAAATTAGGCCACGCAGCTTTGCATTCACCCTTTCTATTGTTACAGAGCCAAGATTCAACAAATCCAACAAATCATGAAATTCGCCGCTAATAGGCGGCCTACCGGCCTTTATGCGCCTATCAAGCCTAACCGGCAATATTTCATAGATTTGGTTGGCTTTGTCCATGAGAGCGGTGCTATAGTTTAAGAACCTTTCCGCCATAATGAACCAATCGTTTAAATTCACTAAATCATAGCCATCTCCAGTGCTTTTCTTCTCACGCCGGTAGTATTCTGCAAGAACCCAACATTCTTTATTTAAACGCAACAGTTCTTCCTTCTTTTCACTGGGAAATGGTATCTCTTCATTGTCGAGTCTTACAAAATCTTGGACAGCCCGGCTAAAATATTTAACTGATTTCTCATTACATTCACGTAGCTTCTGAACAAACATGTGGCCATATCTGGGCGGCAATATTACAATATTAATCAACGAAGAAACAATAAGCCCGATAAAAATAACAGCGGACCTGAGCAGAGCATGCTCAAGAAAGTTATGCGCCGGAGAGCTCAAGACAAATATAGCCGCAACGATTCCCATTAATATTCCGCTTTGCAGTTTCAATCTCGTATACAAAACTATTATACAGACCGTCACCACTCCCATAACAAGCGGACCACCGCCAAGCAAGTATCCAAATACAACCCCAAAACCAACTCCTAAAATATGTATAACCATCTGCTCTTTTGCTGTTCTCAGGGTTAAATAAATGGATGGCTGCATGTTGATTACTGCTGATACTGCTCCAAAAATTGCTGGCTCTAATTTAAGTATTTCACATAAATACATTGTAATAATTACTGCAATTCCTGTTTTCATGATCCGGGTTCCAATTTTCATTAACTACCCCCCTTCCAGTAAACCATTGCTCTGACATTGAGGATTTTTTTGCTTTGCAGAGACTTATCGTGACAACTTGTTGTTTTCTAGCTTGTCATTGGGTGAATAAGTTTAATATTAACATGACTAAATCCTTCAAAGGAACTGTTTGACAGAATAATTACCTCTTCTCACAAAAAAAGACCTAAAGCATACTTGCTTGAAGCCTCTTTTG
>DNIT01000015.1:4830-8337 GCA_003489345.1 Pelotomaculum sp.
CCGGTGGCGTACGCCTAAAAACAGGTTCATATCTAACGTAGGATTGTTATCCAAAATTAACTACTTAAACCGTTTATGCTTTTGTCAAAACATCTCTATTCCTAAACCCAAACAATCCGAGCCCTGTCAGTACAGCTGAAAGGCAAAGCAGCCAGAACAACGGAAGCAGCGGCAGATTTGTAATATTAATGGTATAGTGCACATAAGAGAAGGGAGAAATACGCATCAGGGACCAATCAATGAGCTGCGCTTCCCAGGCAAGCTCCAAAATACTAAAGGAAAACCAAACCACCCATCCCAGTGCTGTTATGCGAGGCCATAAGCCATACAATAAAGCTGTTACACCCAATAGTATCCATACGGGCGGGATTTTTGCAACACTCATGCCAAAAATATGCCAAAATTCATGGCTTAGATCGCCGGTTGCAAGTCCATAAACCAGCCCCCCGGCAATGCCCAGGGCTACCAGCAAGGCAGCAGAACATAAAGAGGCTACAGTTAAATGGCTGCTCATCCAGCGAACCCGACTGACCTTTTTATCCAGCAGCATTTCTGCCCGGCCTTCACTTTCTTCTTTTTGCAGACGCAATACAGCGGTCATGGCATAGACAGCCACAAAAAGCGCTATCAGATAGAAGCTGATACTAATAAAGACATAGCCCAAACCCACCTCGTCAGACCAACTTGTGCCGCCCAGGTTCGACAGCCAATCACTCATTCCACCGGCATTGGATAAACCGGGCGAGATGGCCGCAAACACAACAATATACAATCCTGTCCCCACCAGCCAGCCGATAAAACTTTTCTTCTGCAGCCTCCAAGCCAACGCCAAAGGACTGGAAAGATGGGGAGCTGCTTCCGGAGGCCCGGAACGGGCCAAAAGAACACCTGCCCCCAGATCCCTGCGAGCCGAAAGTACATAGGCAATAACGGCGGGTACAGCCGCAAAGGCAGCAAAATACACCAGGCTCCAGCCATGATTGCCGGCAAATGGTTGGGTCACCCGCTGCCATGCCATGGGTGTAATCCATCTTAATAAGGTATCGCCGCCTCCGAAGTTATTCAAAATCGCCATCGCGATTCCCAAGCCCAGGGCTGCGACGCCAATGCCTCGCGCAGTTCCGCTGTTTTCCCGGAGCTGAACGCCTAAAGCGCCTATTCCGGCAAAAAAACACCCAACGGCCGACATGGTCGCGCCAAACAAAAAGGAACCGCCTGCCGCGCCCCCAAGGGCAATGATGCTCAAGGCGATCAGCACGCCTGCCGCCAGGTTTCCAATACCGGCCAAAAGCAACGCAGCAGTCAGACTGGCATAAGGGCCTACTACATAGGCACGAATCAACTCGCTGCGGCCGGTCTCTTCATCGGCACGGGTGTGCCGGATCAAGGTAAACAGGCTGCCGATCCCCAAGACAAGGGCGAGTTGGGAAGTGCCTCGCCATACGATAGCGCCTGAAAGGTCAAAGGACATGACCGGACCAAGAAGCGCAGAAATCAATGGATCTTTATCAAATTCAGTCAGAACGCTCTGCAGCCCCTGACTGGCCATGGCGCTAAAAGTAGCTGCCGTTACCAGACCCAGAATTACAGGAAGGAATATCCAGAGAGGCAGCAAGAACCGATCCCGGCGCAGAAACAGCCTGAAAAGTGTTCCGGTGCCCGCAAAATCACTGGTTTTCATCTCTAAATTTCTCCTTTTTCACGAATATCGTCGCCATAATGGCGTATAAACAGATCCTCCAAGCTGGGCGGTTCAGCCGTCAAAGATTTGATCCCCAGCGGCAGCAGCGCCTCCATCACCTCCGTCAAGGCATCGGAGTCTACAGAAAAACGGTACTTCAAGCCGTCTTGTGACACATCATGGACTCCAGACATTTTTTCTAATTCGATAGCAGCGCTGCCGGTCTCCACGTTAACGGTGGTACGGGTAAGATGCCGAAGTTGGGACAAAGTTCCCGATTCTACGATCTGCCCTTGCCGGATAATGCTTACCCGGTCGCAAAGAGTCTCCACCTCCGACAGGATGTGGCTTGACAGAAGCACGGTCTTGCCGGCTTTTTTTACTTCTGCCACGTATTCCTGGAAGAGCATTTCCATCAAGGGGTCAAGCCCCGAGGTAGGCTCATCCAAAAGATACAATTCCGCTTCACAGGAAAAAGCTGCCACCAAAGCTACCTTCTGCCGGTTTCCTTTGGAATAGGTTCCGCTCTTTTTGGTTGGATCAAGCTGAAAGCGTTCCAGCAGTTGTTTCTTGCGAGAAACGTTAAGCCCTCCATGCAGCCGCCCAAGAAGGTCAATGATTTCACCTCCGGATAGATCGGGCCACAGGGTAACATCACCGGGGACATAAAGAAGCCGGCGATGCAGTTCTACAGCATCTTGCCAGGGATCTCCGCCAAGCAGTGAAATTTCTCCCGACGTTTTCCGCAAAATCCCCAGCAGGATGCGAATAGTCGTAGACTTTCCAGCGCCGTTGGGGCCAATAAACCCGTGTACTTCCCCTTGCTTTACCGTGAGATCAATTCCTTTTAAGGCCTGGGTCGTACCAAAGGACTTGGTCAGCTTTTGAATATGAATTACATTCATGTACAGCCCTCCAAATTCATATGTTTTATAATGAATTATTATAATATATCTATAATATATCCAAGCTGGAGCTTTCGTCAACAAGTTTTATATATTTTATATTGATTCATTATAAAACTTTTAGTATGATTAAGCTGGGGTGAAAATACATGAACGGATATGAACGCAGGACAGAGTTAAAAAAAGATAAAATACGCACTGCCGCTTTAGAGCTTTTTTGTGCGTACGGTACAGATAAAACCAGTATCAATGAGATCGCTCAAAAGGCAGGAGTTGCAACGGCCAGTATTTATAATTATTTCGGGAGCAAGGAAGGTCTGATGAAGGATACAACCATAAACCTCCTGGAAAGCGGCTGGCAAGCAAGAAAAGAACTATGGGAAACCGATCTGCCTTTTCCTGAATTGGTGAAGCGTGCCGTATCAATGAATTATGATTTCATTGATCACATCAATCTGGATACTCTAAGAGTATTGTTTCATACCGATCCGGAGATCAAGAAGCTGGCGGATGATTTTTATAAACACAGATATTCCTATATCGTAGGCCAATTCATCGAAAAAGGCCGCAGGGAAGGGTATATACGCAAAGATATTTCTATTGAAGCGGCTACGATATATCTGAAAATGTATCAAGATGTATTTCAGCAGTCCGAAATACTGAAGAACAGCAACAAGGATTTACTGAAAGAATTATGTGATTTAATGCTATATGGGCTGGCGGGACAGCCTATTATCGATCAGACGGAGTAAGTTGTATTCTGCTCCGATAGTATTTGAGATAGAAACAGGCTTTTTCCAAAGATTGTTAGACTAAAGAAAATGGCTAAATAAGAGAGCAGCTTCAGAATTCCTCTGACGTTGCCGACTTACAATGGATACTGTTTTATCCGTGCATATATAGTTATTCCATCTGGCAGGC
>DNIT01000015.1:8427-8738 GCA_003489345.1 Pelotomaculum sp.
AGCAACGATGAAGAAAATGAAATATTTACCAATACCAGATGTAACGGTCAAAATAAAAGACGCTTATAAGCGTCTCAGTATTCTTTAACTTATTTGAAATATCGGTGGTGACTCAAACCACCCCTTTAGCTTTCCGTATTTCGTTATATTGCCAAAGCTCTTTAATTCATCGTTCACAAAGTCAGTAAACATATCTCGCAGGGTATCATTAGTAATGCCCCTGGTCGCATGCTGGACATCCTGTCCTATGAAATACTGCATTCCAATCCACAAATGTCTAAAAATAAGTTCGTCTGTAATAATCTGGCTGT
>DNIT01000179.1:0-301 GCA_003489345.1 Pelotomaculum sp.
AATAGTTATGCTTCGACTATCATACAGGTGGAGAAAGAGCAACAAGTTATTACAACCGGCCCCTACGCTATTGTTCGTCATCCGATGTATACGGGGTTGTTAATAATGCAGTTGTTTACTCCTCTAGCCCTTGGTTCTTATTGGGCATTAATATTCTCGTTCCTTTTCATACCAACGATTATCTTTAGGATAAGAAAAGAAGAAGACGTGCTATTACGAGACCTACCGGGGTACACGGATTATTTTATTAAAACACGGTATCGCTTGATTCCTTTGGTTTGGTAAAAATTAACGACATAAA
>DNIT01000179.1:371-969 GCA_003489345.1 Pelotomaculum sp.
CATAAACAAGAAATGGACCGACCGGAGGCAGGGCGGGGCCGGATCCACTCCCAACTAGAAATCTATTTCGAAGACCGGACCGGATAGGATTGGCAACCAAAATCGTTATGGTAATCTTCGAGAAAAACTCATTAAGAATTGTCGCCTAAGCTCCTGTGTATTCCTTTGTTTCTATCGCCGGAGTAGTTTTCTGCCTTCAAAGCCTTCAGTTTTTCCTCAACCCAAGTGAAAAAACTGCGGTTAAAGCAACAGTCAATAAATCTGCCAACCGCTGGGTCCAGATAACATCCTCGATCCCGAATAACCGGAGCAGGATCAGAATCGCCGGGATAAAGAACAGCCCTGGCGGATTTTTTTATTTTGCTTTTGGGTTGCGCAGACAGCGATCTTGTATTTGATTTCGTATTAATGTAAAATAGTTTGATAGTTAATAAGGTGCTCGATTGGAGGCAGTTTTGATGGCGGAAAAAGGAACCTGGACGGTGAAGAAAGGTTTGGCTGAGATGCTCAAGGGCGGGGTAATCATGGATGTGACAACACCCGAGCAGGCCAAAATTGCGGAAGAGGCGGGCGCCTGCGCTGTAATGGCGCTGGAGAG
>DNIT01000179.1:1049-1241 GCA_003489345.1 Pelotomaculum sp.
AATGGCGCTGGAGAGGGTACCGGCCGATATCAGGGCGGCCGGAGGCGTGGCGCGTATGGCTGATCCAACAATAATCCTGCGTATTATGGATGCTGTGACTATTCCGGTAATGGCGAAGGCCCGCATCGGGCACTTTGTGGAGGCGCAAATCCTCGAGTCGCTTGGGGTTGATTATATTGATGAGAGCGAAGT
>DNIT01000179.1:1449-1715 GCA_003489345.1 Pelotomaculum sp.
CTGCGGCGCATCGGCGAAGGCGCAGCTATGATCCGGACCAAAGGTGAACCTGGCACGGGCAACGTGGTCGAAGCCGTCCGGCATATGCGGATGGTCATGGGAGAAATTCGCAGAATACAGAACTTGCCTCAAGAAGAGTTAATGACCGCCGCCAAGGACCTTGGGGCGCCTTACGACTTGCTGGCGCAGGTGGCTAAAGCCGGGCGCCTGCCGGTAGTGAACTTTGCGGCAGGTGGTATTGCTACTCCGGCGGACGCCGCGCTGAT
>DNIT01000179.1:1819-7876 GCA_003489345.1 Pelotomaculum sp.
CCGCGCTGATGATGCAGCTGGGCTGTGACGGTATTTTTGTCGGCTCAGGCATCTTTAAATCCAAAGACCCTGCCGCCCGGGCTAAAGCGATTGTGGCGGCTACCACCCATTACAACGACCCGCAGATCCTGGCGGAAGTTTCAAGGGATCTCGGCGAGGCCATGCCGGGGCTGGAGATCGCAAATATTGCCCCTGCGGAACGGATGCAGGACCGCGGCTGGTAAATTCGGTCGTCAGTCGTTGGATGCCGGACGTCAGATTTTTAAATACAAGAGTACCGCAGGCAAAGCTATACCCAGATCCATACACATGAACCCGTAGAAATGCAATATAATAGGCGTGGCTTTCTAAATGGAAATAATACTATAAATATGAGGCGCTTCTGAGACACTCTGACATTAATATATAAGAATATTTAAGAGAATATTTAAGGTGAGATAAAGGGCCTTTATTCTGGAAAGGAAGTTGTAAAATGAGAGTAGGGGTTCTGGCCCTCCAGGGGGCCTTCAGGGAGCACCAGAAGGCGCTTGCCGCGTGCGGCGTGGAAACAGAGCAGATCAGGAAGCCGGAACAGCTTGCTAAAATCTCGGCTCTGGTAATCCCCGGTGGGGAGAGTACCACCATGGGCAAGCTGCTGATGGAATTTAACCTTCTTGAACCGATCAAAGAATTGGGGAAGCAGGGGATGCCGGTATTCGGCACTTGCGCCGGAATGATCCTTCTGGCTAAAGGGATAGCGGGCTCAACTCAGCCCCGCCTGGGTCTGATGGATATTACCGTGGAGCGCAACGCTTTCGGCCGGCAGGTGGACAGCTTTGAAGCAGAGCTTGACGTCCCGGTTTTGGGAGAGGAACCTTTCCGCGCGGTCTTTATCCGGGCTCCGTATATCCTAAGCGTCGAAAAAAGCGTTGAAGCGCTGACCAGCTTCGGGGGAAAAATTATTTTTGCCCGCCAGGGAAGGTTTTTAGCCGCTGCTTTTCACCCGGAATTGACCGGCGATTTGCGGGTGCACCGTTATTTTCTGGAAAATTGCATATCATAAGGTAGGATCATGCATGTAAATATTGAGAATATATTGTTATTTTGTATCCCTATTGCATATTGCCGTCATGTGTAGTAATATTTTAAACAAGTTTATTTAATTATAGGGGATTGTTCCAAACTATAAACCCGGTGAAAGGGTAGAGTAATCCGTCGTAAATCCTCTCAGAGAGCCGGTGGTGGCTGGAAACCGGCAGGAGCGGCGCAGATGAAATTGGCTCCCTGGAGGGGGCTTGCTGAAAGCAGAAGTAGGCAGGCACGGTAGTTCCCGTTAGAACATGCGCAAGAGGACCGGAATCTTCCGGTCAAAAAGGGTGGCACCGCGGGAGAAGCCTCTCGTCCCTATGAATTTAAGGGGACGAGAGGTTCATTATTTTGTGAACGCAATGTATACTGTAAAATTTTGTTTTGGCTAAGAAGGGAGAGTTTTTTACAAGTGCAAGACAAACAATACCTGATGATGCCGGGTCCTACGCCTGTTCCCCCGTCCGTGTATGCCGCCATGTCCAGGCCGGTAGGCGGGCACCGTACCGATGAATTTGCCCGGATGCACAAGCGGATTGTTGAAAAGCTGAAGAGGGTTTTTCAGACCCAAAATGATATTTTTGTAATAACCAATTCCGGGACAGGTGCGCTGGAAACAGCCATCGCCAATACAGTAAGCGCCAAAGACAAGGTCCTGGCCTTGATCACCGGCAATTTCGGGGAACGCTTTGCCAATATTGCCAGGGCTTATGGCGCCGAGTTGCTAGAGGTTAATTTTGGCTACGGCAAAGATGTGGACCTCTCGGTAGTCGAAGAAAAGCTGCGTCAGAATCCTGATGTAAAAGTGGTGCTGGCGACCCAGAACGAGACCTCCACTGGTGTATGCAACGATATCGCCGGCATCGGCGCCCTGGTAGCCAGGACACCCGCATTACTCCTGGTGGACGGAGTCAGCGGGGTTGGAGCCATCGAGATCAAGGTGGACGAGTGGGGCATTGACATGCTTTGCACGGCATCTCAAAAGGCATTCATGCTGCCGCCGGGACTGGCCATGGTCAGCGTCAGCGACAAGGCCTGGAGCGTGGTCAACAACAATAAAGCGCCCCGGTTTTACTTCAGTATCCCGGCCTTCAAAAAAGCCCTGGATAAGTGGAATACCGCTTACACCCCCAATGTGACTCTGTTCTATGGGCTGGAAGCGGCACTGGAAATGATGGAAGCGGAAGGGCTGGACAATGTCTATACGCGCCATACCCTGCTGGCCCGCGCCACGCGTGCCGCCGTCAAGGCCCTGGGGTTACGGCTCCTGGCGGAAGAACGCTACGCCTCCAATGCCCTGACCGCGGTATGGGGACCGGAGGGAATTGCCGCCGACGACCTCAGAAAAATTATTAAAAATAAATATGGGGTGATTTTTGCAGGCGGACAGGGCGAGGTAAAAGGCAAAATCATACGTATCGCCCACATGGGCTTTGCCGATAAGATGGACGTAGTTATTGCTATCAGCGCACTGGAAATGGGGCTGGCAGAGGCCGGTTGGCCCGTACAGCTGGGAGCGGGGATAGCGGCTGCGCAGGAAGTATTTTTAGGGAGGGTATAGCAATGAAGGTACTGGTGCTTGACGGGGTTGAAGAAGAAGGCTTAGCCGCGCTGAGAGCGGAATCCGATATTGAAGTGGATGTCCGCAGCAAGCTCACCGAGGACGAACTGGTCGATATCATTGCAGAGTATGACGGGATGATTGTCAGGAGCGCCACCAAGGTGACGGCCCGGGTTTTGGAGCAAGCTTCCAAACTTAAGGTTGTCGGCCGGGCCGGTGTAGGAGTGGACAATATTGATGTGGCGGCCGCCACGGACAAGGGTGTATTGGTAGTCAACGCCCCCGACGGCAACACCATTGCCGCGGCGGAGCATACCATAGCGATGATGATGTCTCTGGCGCGCAACATTCCCCAGGCCAGCAGTACCCTTCGTTCCGGCAAATGGGATAAAAAATCTTTCATGGGAGTTGAACTGCGGGATAAGGTGCTGAGCATAATCGGCCTGGGCCGGATCGGGACGGCTGTGGCCAAACGGGCCCAAGGCCTGGAAATGAAAGTTGTAGCCTATGATCCGTATCTTACTGAAGAAAGGGCCCAAATGCTCGGCGCTCAGCTGCTGCCACTGGAGGATATCCTCATGATGGCGGATTTCATTACCTGTCATATTCCCTTAACCAAAGATTCTAAATACATTTTAGGGGCAAAGGCCTTTAGCCTGATGAAGCCGGGTGTACGTATTATCAACTGTGCCAGGGGCGGCGTAGTTGATGAGCAGGCGCTTTATGAAGCCATGCAAACAGGGAAAGTAGCCGGCGCCGCCTTTGATGTGTTTGAGAAGGAACCAAATACCGATAGCCCCCTTTTTGCGTTCAACAACTTCATTGCCACGCCGCACCTGGGCGCTTCCACTTCGGAGGCCCAACTATGTGTGGCCTGTGATGTATCTCAAGAGCTAATTGCAGCGTTGCATGGAGAGTTTGTTAAAAATGCTGTCAATATCCCGTCCATGAGTCCCAAGGTGATGGCCACAGTCAAGCCCTACCTCAACCTGGCCGAGAAAATGGGGAAGTTTTGCGCCCAGTTGATTGATGGGCGCGTCAGCAAGGTTGAGGTAACCTACAACGGTGAGCTGGCCAACCAGGAAGTTGCCCCCCTGACAACTACTTTAATCAAGGGCTTCCTGGACACGATTCTCCAGGTGAAGGTGAACTTTGTCAATGCTCCCGTCCTGGCCAGAAACCGTGGCATTAACGTTGTCCAGCAGCAAGCCGTGGGGGAAGGCGACTATGCCAACCTGATTACCGTTAAAGCTGTTTCTGACAGGGAAGAAATTTCGGTGGCCGGGACCAATTTCGGCAAGGTCGACCCCCGTATTGTCTCAATTGACGGTTATCATGTCGATGCCATACCGGAAGGCCACATGCTTTATGTTCCCCACATTGACAAGCCGAGGATTATCGGTCCGGTGTGCAACCTGATTGGCGCTCACGATATCAATATTTCCGGAATGCAGGTCGGCCGGAAAATAATCGGCGGGAAAGCAGTGATGCTTCTGAATGTGGATGCGCCGGTTCCTGAGGAAACAATGCCTGAAATCGCCAAAATCGACGGAGTGCTGAGTGTTAGAAACGTAAGCATCTAAAATTCCGGCAGTAATCATTGAGGCGCCCCGGGCGGGCGCCTCAATGATTACGTTAGGGGTTTATCGGGAGAGGGAACCGCTGTTAATTTGCTCCCCGCCTTTGACAAGGGCGCGGGTGAGACGGTCGAGGATGATTGCCAGGATTACGATACCGATGCCTCCCTCAAAACCAAGACCAACTTCAAGCTGCGTGATGGCGCGAAGCACGTCGTCACCCAGGCCGCCGGCGCCGATCATGGAGGCGATAACCACCATGGAAAGGGAAAGCATGATGGTTTGATTGATACCCGCCATAATGGTGGGCATCGACATAGGAAGCTGTACTTTAAATAACAATTGGTTCGAAGTGCTGCCAAAGGCCAGGGCTGCTTCAATCACATCTTCCGGTACCTGACGGATGCCCAGCTCCGTAAAGCGGATAACCGGCGGCATGGCAAAAATGATGGTGGACATAATGGCTGGAACAGTGCCGAGACCGAAAAAAATAATTGCCGGGATCAAGTAGACGAAGGCCGGTAATGTCTGCATAAAATCAAGGACCGGCCGCAGCGCCTGGGAAAGGAACTGATAACGTGCTGAAGCGATTCCGGTCGGCAGACCGATGACTACCGCAATAACCACTGCCGACAGGACGAGGCTCATCGTGCTCATGGTATGCTGCCAGAGACCGAGGTTATCAAGCAGCCATAAACCTGCCGCTGTAAAGACAGCAAATTTCCAACCGCTGAGACGCCATGCCAGTATAATAAAAATCAGGAGCATAAGCCAGGACGGGGGTGTTTGAAACAGCAGCTCCACCAGGTTATACAGATATAGAATAAAAGCGGCGATTGCGTCAAAAAAAGCACCGAAGTTATCCGACAAGTATGCAACGAGCGTTTCAACCCATTTAGCCAGGGGAATCTCAAATGGAGTGATATCCAACATTTAACCCCCTTTCCGGAGCAAACCGGTTAATAGAAACCAACCATAATGGAAATATAAGATAATGAAGCGGCGGAGCCACACCATAACGGCTCCGCCCCTGCACGGTTATTCCAGCCACTGGTCCACCAGGTTGCGGTTCTCTTCAAGCCAGTCGCCGGCACCCTTTACCGGATCACCTGAATCTTTGATGATTGCCATCAGGCTGCCGAGGCTCTGGTCGTCCATTTGCCACTGATTAAGCCATTTGGCAACCGTTGGGTATTTATCACCGAAACCCTTGGTAGCCATGATGTAGATATTTTCGCTGCTGCCATAAACATTCTGGGGATCATTAAGATATTTCAGATCATATTCAGCAAAGGCCCAATGGGGGTTCCAATGCGTTACCACGATGGGTTCCTGCTTGTCGTATGATTTTTTCAAAGCGGCCATCATCGCGGCTTCGGTCCCGTTCATCAGTTTATAATCAAGATTGTATTTTTCTATGGCTTCTGCTGTAAGCTTCATCAGGCTGGCGCCTGCGTCAATGCCCACAATAGAAGGAGAACCGTTAACCAGGAATTTTTCCTTATTTGCATTTAGCTCCTCAATGCTGTTGATATTGACATAGGCGGGAACCACCAGTCCGAGGCGTGTGCCTTCATACCAGGGACCGTATTGCTCAAGGTTGTCCTTATACTTGTTAAAATAAGCTTCATCGGTTGTGGGAAGCCAGACTTCAAGGCCAAGTTGCAGGTCGCCGCTGGATACACCGGTATAAATCGGCGCCTTTTCACCATTGACCAGTTCGACCTTGTATCCTTTCTCTTCAAGAATAAGCTTCCACATGTTGGCTGCGGCAACATTTTCGGCCCAGTTGTTGACGCCGATACGGATGGGGGTCTCCTTGGCGTCGGATGCGCTCTGTCCTCCTGTATTGCT
>DNIT01000179.1:7954-11151 GCA_003489345.1 Pelotomaculum sp.
GTATTGCTGTTGCAGCCCAACAACATCAGCGATAGGGACATGACCAGTACCAATAGAATAAAAAGCTTGTTACGGGTGATTCGCATCGTAAATCCTCCTTCAAAGTTATGAAAATAGTTTTTTAATTGTCAATTGGCTAAAGCGGCTAAAAGGGTTCCTCGCACCACGATTCCTAATAATTTTTCTTCCTCATTGACTATGGCCACGGGAAATTTTGTCTCCGCCAGCAGAGGAATAAGTTCAATCAGTGGTGTATCTGGAGCCGCGGTCGGGAAATCTGTTAGCATTATTTTGGAAAGCTCGGTGTCTTTGTCTTCTTTTGCCTGCCAGGCGGTGTCTGCTGTGACCAGTCCAACCAGTTTGCGTTCCCGGTTCAGCACAAAAATACTGGAGATACCCATTTCCCGCATCTTGCGCAGGGCGACACGCGGACCGTCCTTAAGCGATATGGTTTCTGCGTCCTTCATGATTCCTTCTGCTGTTAAAACTTTTGTCCTGTCCACCCCTTCGATGAACCTTTCGACATACTCATCTGCCGGTTTTGTGAGAATTTCTTCGGGCGTGCCGATTTGTATAATCGAGCCGTCCTTCATGAGTGCAATCCGGTCACCGATCTTTAAAGCCTCGTCGAGGTCATGGGTGACAAAAATAATTGTTTTGTTTAATTTGCTTTGTAAAGAGAGCAGCTCGTTTTGCATTTCACGCCTGATTAACGGGTCAAGCGCGCTGAAAGCTTCATCCATAAGAAGAATATCAGGATCAGAAACCAGGGCACGGGCAAGTCCCACACGCTGTTGCATGCCGCCGCTTAATTGACCCGGATAAGCGTTTGCCCAGTTTTTCAAGTCAATGACTTCTAATAATTCCCTAGCCTTGCTGTATCTAAGCTCTTTATTTATCCCCTGGATTTCCAGTCCGTAAGCAACATTATCCAGCACCGTGCGGTGCGGAAATAAAGCAAAGCGCTGGAAGACCATACCGAGCTTTTTTCTTCTAATTTCACATAAACGCGTTGCAGCAATAGTAGTAATATTCTCTCCATCAATAAGAACTTTTCCCTCTGTAGGCCTAATTAAGCGGTTGATACAGCGCAAGACAGTAGATTTTCCACTTCCTGAAAGTCCCATTAGAACAAATGTTTCGCCCTCTTGTACAGTAAAACTGACTTTATTAACTCCAACGGTCTGGCCGGTTTTTGCCAGAATCTCTTCTTTACCGAACCCTTCATGCAATAAAGAAAGGGCTTTCTCCGGATGTTCCCCAAAAACTTTTACAAGGTCTTGCAATATAATCTTTTCTGTTGTAATCCCCTCCTAAAACCTAATTTTGCAAGTAAGAAAACAGGTGAAAATTAGGTTGTTAAGTACAACTACCACCTCCAGCAAAGTAAAATATAGAGTCACGTATAGCTTAAGAATGAAAAAACTAGAAGCTTAAACGCTTAATAAAACATGCTTGTTATACTGCTGTATATAGGATCCCAATATTAACCTACAACTTATTATAATACATAAAGTTGTCAGCCGCAATTCATAAATACTGGTCTATCTTAAATACGAGCCTTCCAAAAAAAGATGCTATTCCCTGAACAGGTAGTAAACAGGCTTATGTTCCTGTGCAAATATGATAAATCTCGTTATCTAATAGACAACCCTAGACAAAGTATTTTTTGAGACTACTGTTTGTTGGGCACGTTGGTTTTACAAAAGACAACCGTTATAGTATAATATTGTGATATTGAACAGGCATATTTTGTTAACTCTCAATGGGGGTAATCTTAATGCTTGACATGAGATTTGTTCGCAATAACCCGCAAATTGTGCAGGAGGCACTGGTCAGGCGTGGCTCCGCGGTGACTCTTGATGTGTTTTTAAAACTTGATGAGCAACGCCGCGAGAAGCTTTTTATGGTCGAGCAAATGAAAAACCGGCGCAACACCGTCTCAGAGGAAATTGGGAAGCTAAAAAAAACGGGCCAAAATGCGCCGGATATGGTCCTGGAAATGCGGGAGCTTTCCAGAGAGATAAAAGAGAAGGATGAAGAGGTTAAAGCCCTGGAAGAAGGACTGCAAAACATCCTTTTGGATATTCCCAATATACCGCATAAGTCGGTTCCCACCGGAACCAGCGAGGCCGACAACCCGGTTGTGCGTACCTGGGGTGAGCCCCGTAGTTTTGGGTTTCAGCCCAAACCGCACTGGGATTTGGGAGAAACGCTGGATATCATCGATTTCGAGCGGGGAAGCAAGGTTACCGGCGCCCGGTTTGTCTTTTATAAGGGATTGGGGGCCAGACTGGAGCGGGCAGTGTTCAACTTGATGCTGGACCTGCATACCGCCGAACACCATTACGAAGAAATATTTCCGCCATTTATCGTGAACCGCGACAGTATGGTGGGAACGGGACAACTGCCCAAGTTTGCCGAGGACATGTTTAAAATTGAAGGCTCCGACTACTACTTGATCCCGACCGCTGAGGTACCGGTCACCAACCTGTACCGCAATGAGATTCTGGACGGCGAGAAACTGCCCATCCTGCACTGCGCATACAGCGCCTGTTTCCGGGCGGAGGCAGGCGCCGCTGGCCGTGATACCCGCGGGTTGATCCGGCTGCACCAGTTCAACAAGGTGGAATTGGTCAAGTTCTGCAGGCCGGAAGACTCCTACAACGAACTGGAAAAACTTACTCAAAACGCTGAGGAAGTTTTACAGCGCCTGGGCCTTCCTTACCGGGTTATCTTGTTGTGCACCGGAGATATGGGTTTTTCATCTGCGAAAACCTACGATATCGAGGTCTGGCTGCCCAGTTACCAGGCATACAAGGAAATTTCCTCCTGCAGTAATTTTGAGGACTTCCAGGCCCGCCGGGCCGGCATCCGTTTCCGGAATACCAAAGGCAAGGTTGAACTGGCGCATACTTTAAACGGCTCCGGACTGGCTGTCGGCCGTACGGTGGCAGCCATTTTGGAAAATTACCAGGAGGCGGACGGGACGGTTATCATCCCTGAGGCGCTGCGGCCCTACATGGGCGGTATGACCCGGATTGGTTGAATTGGCTGAATTAGAGATTTCACCGGCACCAGAGACCGGCAGGCTTTATTGACACAGCATTTGTTCTATGTTAAACTTAATCTTGCCCTAAAATCATACGTAAAACGGAGGCCGTTGGGCTGCCGGGGAGGGGTGTCCGAGCGGTTGA
>DNIT01000179.1:11398-13602 GCA_003489345.1 Pelotomaculum sp.
CGCTCGCCTGCTAAGCGAGTATACGGGCATAACCTGTATCGAGGGTTCGAATCCCTCACTCTCCGCCATAGAGCTTGTCGAAAGAAGCCGATTACTGTTGTGGTTGGCTTCTTTATATTTATATGGTAAAATGCAGCTGATAATTGATATTGCATATCAGTATGATATTGCTAAAAATTATTTTTTAGTACAAACCTGTAACCTGCAATAATATACTATATGCTTTGAATTTTAAAATGTATGATTTATGAAAATACCTTTAAAAGGAGGAAGGTATTGATGTTAAATACATCATACAAAGAAATATATGATAACTAAAAAAGAGCAAGCAAAAAAGAGAACATTCAAAGGCGTATCGCTTGATGTCTTGGCTGTTGGTGAGAAATCAATGGTGGCAAAAATGAATTACGTAAAAGGAGATTATGCATCAACTCATGCTCACCCGAATGAACAAAGTGGGTATGTAATCTCCGGTAAGTATCGTTTAAAAACAGAGACAATTGATGTAGAACTAAATCCCGGTGATAGTTATTCTATACCCGAAAATGCTCCCCACTCATTTGAAGTAATTGAGGGAGGAGAGGTAATAGATGTCTTTACACCGATAAGGGAAGATTATTTATAAATACGTGATTTTATAATACAGGCCTATAACTCTGCAATAATATACTATATGCCATAAATTTTAAGATGTATAATTTATGAAAATACTTTCAAAGTAGGATGCTTCATGAATATTACATCTTTTTTATTATACTGCGTTATTGTTACATTTACACCTGGACCTGCAAATATTGCTATATTGTCCACAGTACATAATTTGGGGACAAAAAAAGCAATGGAATATGTATATGGAGCAACTATCGCTTTTGGTCTATTACTTGGTATTTCTGCTGCGTTGAATAGTGTACTTATAGAAGTAATACCAAAGATTTTGATTGCTATGCAGATAATCGGAGGCTTATATATGCTCTATCTTGCTTATCAAATATACAAAATGAATGTATCAGAGTCAACCGAGACACAAACTGCAACTTTTATTTCTGGCTTCCTTATGCAGTTTGTAAATCCAAAAGTCGTATTGTTTACAATGACAGTAATTCCAAGCTTTGTTATGCCATATTATACTGCTCCGTCTGCACTTGCAGTATTTGCTGCAGCTATAACAATTATAGGGTTTTGCGCGTTTGTCACATGGATTCTCTTCGGTGTAATGATCAAAGAATTTTTGCAGAAATATCAGAAGACTGTTAATATCGTTATGTCATTATTTTTAGTTTATTCTGCGATAGTGGCATCTGGGGTAGTTGAGCTAATTAAGAGGTGAGACATATGGATAGATTTATATATAAAAAATCAGCTGGTGTTACTGCGTTGGCAGCAAGCTTTATTGATTTTAGATATAAGAAGCACTCACACGAGGAGTATGCATTAGGTGTAACACTGCGAGGTATTCAGGAGTATAACTTAGACGGCAGCCTACAATCATCGTATCAAAACGGTGTGATGCTTTTTAACCCGGAACAGCCACATGACGGGATGGCACATGATGAGACAGGTGTTGATTATGTTATGGTTTATATTGAACCGAAACTGTTTTTAGAGATTCTTGAAAAAAGTGACCTTGTCCGATTTTCTTTTCCAATTGTGTATAATTACAGGCTTCAGCAAAGAATACTAAACCTTTCTTATGCAATATTAAGTGGAAAAGATGAAGCATTATGCAGTGAATTGCTTTTATCTCTTGCCGATAGCTTTACCCAGCCCAATCTTTTTATGAGTTTCAGGAAGGATAATGATTTAACCAGAAAAGCAAAGGATATGATTTATTGCAGCCTGGAAAATACACTAAGGCTTGATGACATTTGTAGAGAACTTGATATTTCAAAATTTAAGTTTATCAGAATTTTTAAAACCAATACTGGGATTTCGCCATATCAATACTTTCTAAACTGCAAGGTAGAACTTGCAAAGCGGTTAATAGAAAAAAACAAAGATGTTTATTCAGCAGTAGCTGAATGTGGTTTCGTTGATTTATCACATTTAAATAAGCATTTTAAAAGCATATATGGAATAACAGCATTTGAATATATGTCATACTTAAGTTAGAGAGGATTTTTCAAAATGGAATTTGACATGATACTATGCGTTCAACCTTGGGCAAAGTTAGTTCGCAATATTTCTATCCTGAAAACAAATTATTA
>DNIT01000043.1:0-6828 GCA_003489345.1 Pelotomaculum sp.
AAAATATTATCTCCCGTCGCTTCGGCCACGTAACCCTCCTGGTTCAGCATAATGGCCTCAGGCGCGCCGGACCGGGCAGCTTCTATCTTGGCGTAGATGTTGTTCAGGTAGTTTAAGGATTTGACGCGGGGAATACAGGCGGTAGGGATATTGCGGCGGGTTGCCACAGTGATCACCGACAGCCCTTTTTCGTATAGCTCTTCGGGATACAGTGTAATAGAAGCAGTTATACAGAAAACAAAGGCTTTGGGACATTTGCGGGGATCGAGACCCAGGTCGCCCACACCCCTGGTCACCACCAGGCGGATATAGGCGTCACGCAAATCGTTGCGCCGCAGAGTCTCAAGCACGATCTCCTGCATTTCCTCCCTGGCCACAGGTATTTCCAGAGCGATAGCCTTGGCCCCGTCGTAAAGCCGGTCCAGGTGATCACCCAGTTTAAAGACCCGGCCATGGTAGGCGCGGATTCCTTCAAATACCCCGTCCCCATATAAAAGACCGTGGTCAAAAACCGAGACTACAGCCCGCTCCTCAGGTACAAACTCGCCGTTAAGGTAAATTATCATGGTATCCACTCTCCCATATCGAATTATTTATGTTTGAATACGATAGCTTTTTTCTCTTATATTAAGATTCGTAAAGAAATAAAAAAAACCCTCTCCCGGCAGCTTGTTGTATACTGCCAGGGACGAGGGGTTAGAAACCCGCGCGGTACCACCCTGCTTGCCCCCGCCAACGGCAAAGGCCTCTTGATGTGCCTAAAAAGCACGGCATTTTAACGGGCGCCGGCCCGGTCCGGCTTACTAAATTCTTTCAGCCGACGGCTCCAGGGTGATGTTAAGGCTTATACATAGGCGCCGGTTTGCAGCTACCCCGGCTCTCTGCCGCCTTGGTCCTAAGCTTTAGTCCCCTTCACAGCCTTTACCAAATTGAATTTGTTATCCAGTATACATAAAACCCAAATATGTGTCAAGGACTTTTTCTTTAACGGCGCATACCCTGTAAACATAGCGTTTGTAAAATTTAGCTTTTAGAGGAGAAGGTAACCACATTTATCCTTTATTCATATATATAGTATATATAGCAAATCAATATTGGGAGGAATTCCTATGGATGCCAGTAAAGAAGGTCTTGTTGGAGGCATGATCGGCGGCATGATGGACGATATGATGTGTCCACCTGACCCCTGTGAAATTCTAAGCAGGCTTATACAGAGTGAGCAAATGGAGATCCCCATCTATACCCAGCTTGCCCAGACTGCGCCAAGTTCCTGTCTCAGGCAAATGTTTGCACAAGCGGCTGTGGAAACAGCCATGCAGGTGCAAAAATTATGTGAGCTGGCAGGAGAGTTTGGCGTTGCCCCTATCGTTCCGGGAATGGGCGGTCCGGGTCACATGGTAGATCCCCCCGGCGGCCCGCCGCTTTTTTATGGAGAAGGAGAACAAACTGACAAAAAATAGACAGGAGGTTTGAAAAATCATGCAGGATAACCTGTTCATGGCTCAGATAGGTCAATTGCTAAACATAGAACTTCGGCAAATCTGTATGGCGGCGCAACTGGCCATGTTAGCTCCAAACGAGCCGGTCAGAAAAAAGCTGCTGCACTTTATCAGCGGTGAACTGCAAGAAGCTATGTCTTACCACAATATACTTTGTGCCTACAGTGATAGGTGTATGCCGGTATCCCCCGGCACGCCCTGCCCCAGCATGGGACCCGGTATGGGTATGGGGCCTGGCGGAACCTGCCCTGATATGGGCATGGGACCCGGCATCCCCGGCATCCCTTGTCCCGGTGTTGGTGTAGGCCCGCTCCCCGGCGTTCCCTGTCCCGGTGTTGGCGTAGGCCCGCTCCCCGGCGTTCCTTGTCCCGGCGTTGGCGTAGGCCCGCTCCCCGGCGTTCCCTGTCCCGGCGTTGGCGTAGGCCCGCTCCCCGGCGCTCCCTGTCCCGGCGTTGGCATAGGCCCGATCCCCGGCATTCTTCCACCCATAGGTACGTTACCCCCGTCGGTACCCATCTCGCCGCCCATCAATGCGCCCGGTCTATTCCCGGGCATATATCCGGGGGTCCCTTACGTGGAAAAAGAAAAGAAAGAAGAAGAAAAGTAAGCCGCCTGAGAACCGCTCCCCGGAGTGGTTCTCTTATTTATTTTTTTGCCGGAGTAATGAATACATTTCGTTCTCCTTGCGGGTTTCGCATAATTATAATAAGATCAGGCTAAGTTCCAAAGAAGATGAATGCTATGCCGCATATTAGACCCGTGTCCGACTGCGAAATAACTTTGCGGATATTTCGAGAACGGTCCATGCAACCTACAGGGTAATGATCTGCAGTGGAGGTGCGCAGGTGGGTAGAAAAACGAACCATGCAGACCGGCAGGCGGATTCCGGGGAAGCCGCGGTCTTAACCTTCGCCGAGTTCGAATCCCATGCCACGGATTTGATCGACCAGATTCCCGAAAAGTTCTGTACCCAACTTAATGGAGGGTTTCTGCTGCTGCCCGAGGTAAAAAAAGACGGAGAGTTTTATGTCATGGGCGAGTACGTGGAAGACGATATCATAGGATGCTCCGTCATCCTCTATTACGGTTCCTTTGCCGGCCTGCTCAAAGAGGCCGGCCGCGCGGAATGGCTGGCTGAACTGCAGGAAACAATCCGGCATGAACTCAGGCACCACCTGGAATCCCTGGCCGGGGTGGAAGATCTTGTTCTGGAGGAAATGGCCGAACTTGAGGCCTTTATGAAGCCGGACAAATAATATCAGCAGCGGGGGAAAAAGAGTTTTAATACTTATTTAATATTTTAGAAACCTTTGTTTGATATAATCAAAGCTAATGATCAGCTATCTGGAAGGAGGTGTTATGACTTGACTAAGCTTTACGCGTTAAGCACCTGCCCCTGGTGTAAAAAGACGAAAAAATTTTTTAACGACAACAGCATCCCCTTCGAGCACGTTGATGTGGACACTGCCACCGGTGATCAATTGGATCAGGCCCTGGCGGAAGTGGACAGGTTGGTCGGAGAAAGGGCCTTCCCCATCACAATTATCAACGGAACCGTCATAGTGGGATACAAGCCGGACGATTTTTTGGAGGCGCTACGCAATGGCAAGTAAAATCTACTGTCCCGTATGCCGGATTACTTTCAGCCATAAAGAACCACTATCAGCCGATGAAATATTGATCTGCCCGGTGTGTGGAGCCAAACTCCAGGTAGCAGCCCTGGATCCGGAAATCCAGGTGGAGAAATTCCCGCAGCCTCCGGACGAGGAAATAAACGATCGGATCGAAGAGTTCGCCAGGTTAAGGGGATATGTATTCAGTGAGGATAGGGAACTAATTGTAGAGGGGCTGCTGCAGAAAAAGGAAACCTATGGAGACTTCTATTGTCCGTGTCGCTTCGATAATATTCCGGAAAACATCTGCCCCTGCCTGGAAACAAGAATGGGACAGGTGAAAAAGGTAGGGCACTGTTTCTGAAATCTTTTTTTCAAGGCGGGGTAGGTTTACCCCCGGAAATCAATGATACACTCTTTTAAATCGAACGCAATTCGCCGGCAAACTGTGGCCCATCCGCAGTTAAAAAAAGCATACTTTCCCGGCAAGGATAAAGCCGCTTCAAACAGCGGCTTTATCGCATTCTGGAAGTTCGTTCTATTTATTCAGCGGACAATCGCTGCCTGGCTTTGGCTATTGCTTCCCGCACGGCTTCCAAAGCGGGACCGCCCGGCACCCGCCGGGCATCCACGCACCTTTTGAGGCTGATGGCGTCATATACGCCTTCTTCCACCAGAGCGGAAAATTTACTGTAATCATCAAGGCTTAGCTGCTCAAGGGTAATTTTTTGCTGCAAACAGTGCAACACCAGTTTGCCCGCAACCTCGTGGGCTTCCCGGAAAGGCAATCCCCGGCGCACCAGGTAATCGGCCAGGTCGGTGGCATTGGTAAAACCCTTGCTTGCCGCGGCTTGCATCGTATCATCTTTGACCCGCATGGTTTCAAGCATGGGCCTGAAAACCAGGAGACATTTTTTGACGGTGTCCACCGCGTCGAACAGCGCTTCTTTATCCTCCTGCATATCTTTGTTGTAGGCCAGGGGCAGCCCTTTCAGCATGGTCAGCAAAGCCTGCAGGTCCCCGAACACCCGGCCGGACTTGCCCCGGATCAGTTCCGCCACATCCGGGTTCTTTTTCTGGGGCATCATGCTACTGCCGGTGCTGAACGCGTCGTCCAGTTCAATAAAGGCGAATTCAGCAGAGGACCAGAGGATGATCTCCTCACAAAAACGGCTCAGGTGGACCATCACCAGGGACGCGGCTGCGGTAAACTCTACCGCGAAGTCACGGTCGCTGACGGCGTCCAGGCTGTTCTGGGTGACGGCCATAAAGCCGAGCTGCTGGGCCACGTAGTGCCGGTCCAGCGGAAAGGTGGTCCCGGCTAAGGCTCCGGCGCCTAGGGGCATGACGTCGGCTCTGCGGCGGCAGTCAGCCAAACGGTCCTCGTCCCGGCCAAACATCTGGCAGTAGGCCAGGAGGTGATGGGCCAGGGTAACGGGCTGGGCGCGCTGCAGGTGGGTGTAGCCCGGCATTAAGGTGTCCAGGTGCCTTTCAGCCAGGTCCAGCAGGGCTTCCTGCAGCCGGTGCAACAACCCGCTAACCTGGTCGATTTCGTCCTTGAGATACATCCGGATGTCCAGCGCCACCTGGTCGTTTCTGCTGCGGGCGGTATGCAGCTTTTTGCCAAGATCGCCGATTTTGGCCGTCAAGAGCTGCTCAACGTTCATGTGGATATCCTCGGCCTCAACCGACAACTCCACCTTTCCAGCTTCTATCTCGGCCAGCACCTCTTCCAGCCCGCGCACAATCGCCCCGGCCTCCTCTTCGGTAATGATGCCGCACCTACCGAGCATCCGGGCGTGGGCTACGCTGCCTTTGATATCATATTTATAAAGTCTTTTGTCAAAGGAAATAGATGAGTGAAAATCCTCCACCAAGTGGTCGGTCTCCTTCTGGAAACGTCCTCCCCAAAGTTTGGTCATATACTAGCTCCTTTTAAAAAAACACAAAAGGGGGTCTGCCTTTGATCATGTTTAACACTACAAGGACCGGAATGACAAAAACAGCTATGGTAAGCACGAGAATAAATATCTTTAAGCCTTTGTTGTTGCGGTAAGGATGTTCTTCCATTGGTTCCTGGCTTTCAATTCTCTCCTGTTCCTCCATTCTTTTCACCCCAATGTAAGTTTTTATCTAATTTTAACATGTTCTGGTTTTTATGCAACTATAAACAAAAATAAGAAGGAGGAAGGCTTTTTTCCACCTACCTCCTCTTATTTTTGGCTTACTGTGGTTTCACGGCCGGCATTGTCCTGCCGGGCATCTTTCTCCAACCGCTCCAGGCCGATACCGGCCAGGATTTCGTTGATTAACTCAGCTGTCATCACTTTCCTCCTTCCTGCCGCAAATATATGGAACGCTTCAATGGAGTGCATCCATCATAACACCTAAAAATTGGAAAGTCAATACTTTTTATTTGTACCTGATGTGGTAGACAAAATTTTTACTGCCGCATTTCTTACATTGGCAGCCCCTGGTCTGCAGTTCCCAAATCTCATCGTTGGTCAAATCGCCCCGGCGCGTCAGGTCTACCGTAACGCTTTCCACATCATGCCTGTTTTCACATACGAAGGTCACAGTCAGCTTCCTCAATTAGATTACCTCTTTGCCACTACATTGCCTCCTATAATATTATACCAAAATCCACCTCCTTTAAAGGTACAGAAATTAATTATATTATATGAGCGGCAGTTTGGGAGACAACCATGGCAATGGTGCGAATTCATTCGCACAAATGTTACAAATCCGACCTGTATCGCCGCCATAGCGGCGTGGGCAACTACCTGCAACAAGAAATTAACAGTTGGCGCCGTTTTGGGCGGCGCCAACTGTTAAATGGATAGTTTTTATTTAGCCTACCTTAAGCCCGCCTTCTGCTCCATCATGGCGCGGACCTTCAAGGGCAGGCCGAACAGGTTGATGAAGCCTTCCGCATCCCGCTGGTTGTAAATTTCGTCGCGGCTGAAGGTGGAGAGTTCCTGATCGTATAGGGAATAGGGGGACTTGGCGCCGGCCGGTGAACAGTTCCCTTTATACAGCTTCATCACCACGGTGCCGGTGACCGTCCGCTGGGTGCTGTCCACAAAGGCATCCAGGGCTTCCCTGAGGGGGGCGAACCATACCCCGTCGTAAACCAGCTCGGCGTAACGTAAAGCGACACTTTCCTTAAAGTGCAGGGTCGCCCGGTCCAGGGTTAAAAGCTCTATTTCGCGGTGGGCGGCGAAAAGCACCGTACCGGCCGGGGTTTCATAAATACCGCGCGACTTCATCCCCACCAGACGATTTTCCACCATGTCGACGATACCTACGCCGTTGGCTCCGGCAACTGCGTTCAGCTTCCGAATCAAGGCTACGGGATCGAGAGCCTCCCCGTCTAATTTGACGGGAATCCCCCGCTCAAAATCGAGCGTGACGTAGGCCGGTTGATCCGGAGCTTGCCGGGGCGGTGTAATCAGAACCAGCATATCTTCCTGCGGCTCATTCCAGGGATCCTCCAGGTCCGCTCCCTCGTGACTTAAGTGCCACAGGTTGCGGTCCATGCTGTAGGGACGGGCTTTGGTGACCGGAACCGGGATGCCCCTGGCTTCGGCATAGTCGACAGCGTCTTCCCTGGAACGGATATCCCATTCCCGCCAGGGCGCGATCACCTTCAAATCCGGAGCCAACGCCTTCACCGCCAGCTCGAAGCGGACCTGGTCGTTGCCCTTTCCGGTGCA
>DNIT01000043.1:6857-12696 GCA_003489345.1 Pelotomaculum sp.
CAATAATCTGAATATGAGGATTTAAAGCCTTAATGCCCAATTCGAAACGGACCTGATCGTTGCCCTTGCCGGTAGCACCGTGGGCTATGGCCTCGGCTCCCTCCTTCCTGGCGATTTCAACGAGTTTTTTGGCTATCAGCGGCCGGGCCATGGAGGTCCCCAGCAGGTATTTGCCCTCATATATCGCGCCCGCCTTTAAGGTGGGGTAGATATAATCCTCGACAAACTCCCGCTGCACATCCTCGATGTATATCTTACCGGCTCCGGTTTTAATGGCTTTCTCGCGCAATGGGGCAAGCTCTTCCCCCTGGCCGAGGTCGGCAGCCATGGCAATAACCTCGTAGCCGTAGTTCTCCTTTAACCACGGTATGATGATGGACGTATCCAGGCCTCCCGAATAGGCCAGCACTACTTTTGGCATGCAAACATCTCCTTATCCTTCTAAAAATTTATTAATATGATGATACCGCGCCAGCAACACTGATGAACACGAAATAAGAATATACATTGATAGAAGTATATTGGTCTATCTTGAAAAGAACTTGTAGACCGACCTCAAGGCAGGTGCGAGTTCATTCGTACAAGAAGTTACACCGGAAACCCAGTTACGGCGCTGGCGTACCGTTTTGCGATTGAAATCGCCCCTGCATCGATTCTTTTCATCTTCTGCCGGTGCCCGTATTAGGCATGTACGTCTAGGTTATCTTCAACTGATGGGAATGTCTTTACAGCAAGGCTGCCAGCACCGCTTTCTGGACATGCAGGCGGTTTTCGGCCTCGTCCCAGACGACCGAGTGAGATCCGTCAATAACTTCCTCCACAACCTCTTCGCCCCGGTGGGCCGGCAGGCAATGGAGGAAAATATAGTCGGGTTTAGCGTGCGCCACCAGCTTCCGGTTGACCTGATAGGGCGCCAAGGCTCTAACGCGTTCGGCCTTTTCAACCTCTTGCCCCATGCTGGCCCAAACATCGGTTACCACCACGTCCGCTCCGGACACCGCTTCCACCGGGTCAGTGGTTATTTTAATCGAGGCCCCCGTGGACAGGGCGTCCTGTCTGGCCTGGTTTACTATTTGCTCCAGCGGTTGGTAATCTTTGGGAGAAGCTGCGCCGATACTCATACCAACCTTGGCGCAGCCAAGAAGCAAAGAGTGGCAGATATTGTTCCCATCCCCCACATAGGCCAGTTTGAGCCCGGCCAGTTGTCCTTTATGCTCCTTGACGGTCATCAGGTCAGCCATGATCTGACAGGGATGGTTCAGGTCGGTGAGACCGTTAATCACAGGTATGGCGGCATACCTGGCCAGTTCCTCCACGTCCGCATGAGAATAGGTGCGAATCATGATTCCATCCAGGTAGCGGGATAGTGTCCGGGCGGTATCGGCGATGGATTCGCCCCGGTTCAACTGCAGATCGCCGGCGTTTAAAAATAGGGGGTACCCTCCCAACTGGTACATGGCCACTTCAAAGGAAACCCGGGTACGAGTGGAGGATTTTTGAAAAATCATCCCCAGGGTTTTCCCCTGCAAGTACGGGTGAGGCACATTGCTCTTTTGCTTTTCCTTTAGCTCTTCAGCCAGCTCGAGTAAAGCGCCTATCTCCTCCGGCGTATAATCATGCAGGTTCAAAAAATCCCGGCCTTTCATATTCTTTCCTACCGACAGCAATCAAAACACCTTCTTTCTTGAGTCACCTAAACGTATCGCATGGTTTCAAGAGACATCCCTGCGCAGGTAAGCGCCGGACGCAGCATCGAAATGCAGGACAATGAATCCGTCAGGTATGTACGAATCAGATCGCTTTGTTGTTCCTTATTGTTATCGGACGCCGATTTCTTATTTTGCCGACCGCTCCATGCCGCCGGCAGCGCCACGCATCATTGAAAACACCAGCCGATGCAAGCGCGATTTCAATCGCACCCGGCGCGCCGGCGCCGCACTTGTGGCAGTCAATGCTGCGTTTTTGTGAATTCGCGCCTGTTTTTTTAGATTCGATGAGCGGAACAGCTGTACAGTTATTGTCAAGGAAGCAAAAGAACCGTCCCCCTGCTTCCTTTATTCGGTTTTTAATTCGGCCATTACCTCATCGAGAATGCCGACCGCCAGGTCCACATCCGATGTATTAATGATCAGGGGAGGAATAAAGCGGAGAACGTAATCATTCACACAGTTAATCAAAAGTCCTCTTGTATGGCAGCCTTCTACCAGCGGCTTACCCTTGACCGACAATTCCATCCCGAGCAGCAGGCCCATGCCCCTGACATCCTTTACGTAATCGTATTTGGCGGCCAGGCCTTTTAGCTGTTCATAAAAGTACTCTCCGACGGAAACGGCGTTTTCCAGGACCCCGCCGTAAAACAGCTCCTGCATGGCCGCCAGGGCCGCGACACAGGCCAGCGGGTTGCCGCCGAAAGTGGAGGCGTGGTCGCCTGGTTGAAAGGCGGCGGCAACCTTTTCTTTAGCCAGCGTGGCGCCAATCGGAAAACCTCCGCCCAGAGCCTTGGCCAGGGTGAGAATATCCGGCGCCACCCCATAATGCTCATAGGCAAAAAAACTGCCGGTCCGGCCCAGACCGCACTGGACCTCATCAAAAATCAACAGCGCCCCGTGTTGCTGACAGAGCCCGGCAACTCCTTCCAGGTATTCAGGCGCAGGCACATTGACCCCGCCCTCGCCCTGAATCGGCTCCAGCATAACCGCGCAGGTTGAGGGGCCTATGGCCTCCTCCAGTGCGCCCAGGTCGTTAAAGGGCACATATTTAAACCCACCCGGCAGGGGCTCAAAACCCTTTTGGTATTTCGGCTGCCCCGTCGCGGTAACTGTCGCCAGGGTCCTGCCGTGGAAGGAATCTAAAGCTGTAATGATCTCAAACTTCTCTTCGCCGCCGTTCAGTCTGGCGTATTTGCGGGCCAGCTTGATGGCGGCCTCATTGGCCTCGGCGCCGCTGTTGCAGAAGAAAGCCTTGTCCAGGTCGGAATTTTCCACCAGCAGCTTGGCCAGCAGAGCCTGCGGCTCTATGTAGTAGAGGTTGGAGCAGTGCATCAACTGGTGAGACTGCCAACTGATCGCGTCAGCCACGGGCTGCGGGCAGTGGCCCAGTACGTTTACGGCAATACCGCTGACGAAATCCAGGTATTCCAAACCGTCCGCATCCCACAGGCGCGCTCCTTCACCCCGCACCGGAGCCAGGGCCATACGCCCGACATTTTTCATCAGATATTTTTCGCTGAGTTCAATAATTTCCCTTGTGTTCATAAAACAACCCCCAGTTGTTAGTCGTGCGTCGTGGGACGTGGGTCGTAGGTATATACGGCATTCCTTTTCGGTCCCACGACAAGATGCTTATTGTTATTTCAGCTTGCTACTTCTAAGTTCCTGTTATTCAAATTCAATCGTAATTTTCAGCGCGCAGGTAGATCCTACACTCTCCATATCAAATCAAACAAGATGTTTTTACGCCCTACGCCTTACGACTCAAAACCCAACGTACTATATGCAAATAAAACTCCGTAAGCATCCTCACGTCCCACATCCCATATTTATTTCTCCACCATGGTCCCAATACCTTTGTCCGTAAAAACTTCTAACAGGATTGAGTGAGGAACTCTGCCGTCCAGGATGTGCGTGGTCCGCACTCCGCCGGCCAGGGCGTCCAGGCAGCATTCAACTTTGGGGATCATGCCTCCGTCGATGACGCCCTTTTCAATGAGCAGGGCAATTTCATCGGCACGTATGGATGAAATGAGCGAGCCGGGATCACTGCGGTCGGCCATGATCCCCTCCACATCGGTAAGTATAATCAATTTATCGGAGCCGAGCGCGGCAGCCAACTTGCCGGCGGCGTAGTCGGCGTTGATATTGTAGCTTTCCCCCCCTGCTCCCACAGCCACAGGCGATACCACCGGTATACAGCCCCTCTCGATAATCGCCGTTACAATTTCGGGATTAACCTTGCTGATGTCTCCCACAAAACCGATGTCGGCCAGCTCTTCGGCGCCTTCGGAAGTACGTACGAGACGGTACTTTTTAACTGCTTCAAAAAGCCCGTCGTCCTGGCCGGACAGGCCCACGGCCCGGCCTCCGATGCGGTTAATCTGGGCTACAATTTCTCTGTTGATTTTACCGATCAGGACCATCTCCACAATCTCCATGGTTTCCTTGTCGGTCACCCTTAAGCCCCCTACAAAATGGGACTTTTTCCCAATCCTCTGGAGCATGGCGGTGATGTCGGGTCCGCCTCCGTGTACTATTACCGGATGCATACCCACATACTTCATCAGTACCATGTCGGTAAATACTGCTTCCTTAAGGTCCTGGGACAGCATAGCGTGACCACCGTATTTGATGACAATGGTTTTACCATAAAATTTCTTGATGTAGGGCAAGGCCTCCACCAGTATTTTAGCTCTATCCTGGGCAGTAGTCACGATTTACCCCCCCATTGAGACGTGAGAAGTGAGACGTGGGACGTGTGTATATTCTGCATTCCTATGGGGTCAATTCCCGGCTCTCATGTCTCCATCCCTTTATTCTTTTAATTTTGCATCAACATCTAATGTACCAAAATGAATTCTCACTGCATTTTAGTGCAGATCTGCTTCATTTTTAATATGGATCATTTTCCACTGAAGAACGGCGTAGCAGTTTAAGAGATTTCTGCCGGTTTAGTGGGACGAAGGGATATTTGCAATCCTATGGGTTCATTCCCCCACGTCCCGCGACTCGACTCTAAGATCCATGCTACGTCCTATAGTCTGCGTTGATTTTAATGTAATCGTAGGAAAGGTCGCAGCCCCAGGCGGTGGCGCCGCAGGCGCCGGAGTTCAGGTTCAAAGTGATTTTGACCGTATCCTTTTTAAGTATTTCCAGGGCGCGCTCTTCACTGAAGTCAATAGAGCCGCCGTCTCTTGCCACCTGCTCATCCCCCAGAAAGATATCAACCTTTTCCGGGTCAAAATCGGCCCCCGAGTAACCTGCGGCGCAGAGGATCCTCCCCCAGTTGGCGTCCCGCCCGAAGACCGCCGCCTTGACCAGGCTTGAACCGGCCACCGCCTTGGCCGCCTGGCGGGCGTCCTTTTCAGCGGCGGCGCCTAAAACCTCAACAATGATCAGCTTGGTCGCCCCCTCACCGTCCCTGGCTATGTCCCTGGCCAGGCTGGCGCATACTTCGGTAAGAGCCTCCCGGAAGTTGACGTAGTCACCGTCCTCTTCCCGGATTACCCCGTTGCCGGCCGTGCCGTTGGCCAGGATCACCGCCATGTCATTGGTGCTGGTATCCCCGTCCACGGTGACCAGGTTGAAGCTCCGGTCCGCGGCATATTGCAATGCTTGTTTGAGGCCTCCGGGCGCTACCGCGGCGTCGGTGGCGATAAAGCATAGCATCGTCGCCATATTCGGGTGAATCATCCCGGATCCCTTGGCCATAGCCCCAATGGTGACCTGCTTGCCGCCCAATTCCAACCGGACCGCGGCTTCCTTGGGAAAGGTGTCGGTGGTCATGATGGCCTGGGCTGCCAGAGAACCGTTTCCCGGCGCAACCTGGCCGGCCGCCGCGCGGATACCCAGCAGAATTTTTTCCATCGGCATTTTGCGGCCGATGACCCCGGTTGAGGCCACCAAAACGGCCTCCGCCGGTATGCCCAGGACCTCTGCCGTCGCGGCCGCCATAGCCTGGGCGTCGCGCAAGCCCTGTTCGCCGTTGCAGGCGTTGGCGTTGCCGCTGTTGACAACCACGGCCTGGGCGGTACCCGCAGACAGGTTCCGCATGGTCACCAGCAGAGGGGCGGCCTTGACCTTATTCAAGGTAAAAACCCCGGCGGCGGCAGCCGGGCCAACAGAAT
>DNIT01000090.1:0-223 GCA_003489345.1 Pelotomaculum sp.
CTGGGCGGCAGGCATGCCGCCCGGTATCATTTAAGCTTTGCCTTTAGAAGGAACGTGCGAAGCGGCAGCGGAGCAGGTTCCTTGGGCCTTCGGTGTGATCTAGTCATTCGCCCAGGCCGTGTTATCCGCTGGGAGCCAAAGGGATAAGACGGCCGCCAGTTTGAATTTCGCCGTAAGTATATACTGACATAAGTAAAGCTTCCATCGAGGGCATGATGGGGGT
>DNIT01000090.1:242-412 GCA_003489345.1 Pelotomaculum sp.
GAAGATTAAGGAGGGCCTGAAGGATAAGCGCGGATGCGCGAGAGCGCAGGAGCGTTAAGCCCCCGGAAGGCACTCCGGTTTTATGCGATCAGGTTATGGGGTTAGGGATATCAGCCCGGAGCCTGTGCCTGTAGCGGACTAGGGGCAGTGTCGGCGCGCGCGGAGCAGTG
>DNIT01000090.1:541-2592 GCA_003489345.1 Pelotomaculum sp.
GACGCGCCCCGGTGCATGACAAAGCCGAATGATTGGACGTTATATCAAATGTGACGGCAACCCCGTCCCCTAGACACGTCAATTTTCAATATCTTTTAATAACTCAGTTAATTTCTTCGTAGTAATAAACTTTGACTTACAATTTGAACAATACGGTATTTCTTTTAACCCGTTTGTATAATATCCAACCATCCCAGAATCTATCGTAAGATTAGCGCCTTTACAAAATAGTTTAAGTTTTTCTTTGTTTTCAAAATAAAATAGTATTTCATAACCAATTTGGCTGTCATACGATGCAATCTCCGTATCAATTACTATTAAACCGTCACTTATACTAATATCTGACGTAAAATGTTGAACATTTGAAAAAACTACCTGAAAGATTATAGGATTACGCCAGAACTCTTTGCTATGAATCCTTGTAAGATCATGTTGTTCTCTATAGAAATTTATATCCTCAAGAACATTTTCACTGCTCAATTCAAATTTAGCAGTTCTTTTATGGGGATTAATCTGCAAGTTTAATAATTTAGCATCGTGAAAAAAAGAATCTCCAAAATATTTTAATATGCAGCTTCTTGGTCCGAAAGGCATCGATAAAAGGTGTTTGTAGTATTCCATCTTTATTTTCGTGTATTCCTCATAAGTTATATCGGTATATCTTAATTCATTAATATTCACAGTTTTTTCTCCTTATTGAATTTAGGATACCCTCGCTCCGTCAGATTGAGTTATACCCGAATCGACGGACACAGTTGAGTTAGGTACAATAACAACTGTGGAGGGATTCGAAAATGGAGAACAAGGGTAACCGCTACGACGATGAATTCAGAGCCGATGCAATGCGCCTCGTTAAGGAGGGCGGCAGATCAGTCAATAAGGTAGCCAAAGACCTGGGGATCAATCCTCAGACGCTGCGCAACTGGCTGGGTGAAGATAAAAAACGCCAAATTCCTGATAAAACCAGAATCATTGAACTCGAAGCTCAGCTTAGGGCCGAAAAGCGCAAAACTAAGGATCTTGAGGAGACCGTTGATATATTAAAAAAAGCCGCCGCATTCTTCGCGAACCACGACCGGAAGTAATCTATGAATTCATAAGGGAACACAGCTCCGTGTTTCCGGTTGAGAAGATATGCGTTGTTTTAGAAGTATCACGGAGCGGCTACTACGACTGGTTAGACCGGCCTCCCAGCCAAAGAGAGATTGAGAACCGAAAAATACTTAAACTAGCCAAGCAAAGTTATGAAGCAAACCGCGGGATATGCGGCCTGGATAAAATTCTAGCCGATGTTCGAGAGCAATATCCCAATTGCAGCCGTAACCGATTGTACAGGCTACAGAAGAAGAACCACCTATACTCCAAGCGCAAGAGAAAATTCAAGGTGACTACCAATTCAAAACATAATCTTCCTGTGGCGGAGAACCTTTTAAACCAGAACTTTAAAATAGATAAGCCGGCAGCGGTCTGGGTTACTGACATCAGCTACATATCCACGAAAGAGGGCTGGCTATACCTGGCCACCGTTAAAGATATATGCACAAAAGAAATAGTAGGCTGGGCTACAGCCAATCACATGAAAACTGAACTTTGCCTGACGGCTCTTAGAAACGCAATTAAACGGCATAGACCGCCCAAGGGACTTATTCATCATTCTGATCGCGGCGTTCAATATTGCAGTAAAGACTACCGGAAATATCTCAAGAAGAACAATATGATCTGCAGCATGAGCCGTAAGGGCAATTGTTATGATAACGCCTGTGCAGAGACCTTTTTCAGCACAATTAAGTGCGAAATGCTCTATCACAATAATTACAAAACCCGTGAAGAGGCACGTCGGGATATCTTTTGGTACATTGAAATTTATTACAATCGCAAGAGAAGGCACCAGGCCCTGGGGTATCTCACCCCTGTTGATTTTAAACAAAGATATTTAGCAGGCCTGGCGGCATAACCTGTTGGATTTGAAAAACTGTGAATAATGCCAAAAACCTAACTCTGGAGTGTCCGTTTTATCGAGAAAGCCTCATACCTTCCCGGTTGGCCGATAG
>DNIT01000219.1:0-341 GCA_003489345.1 Pelotomaculum sp.
GAATTCCAGACCGGTACCGGCACGGGTGACCAGGTGGTGGCGCCCTACTTGAGGAAGATAGGGGTGAACCGGCTTGATGCGCTCGTGCTGACCCACCCCCATGAGGACCACTGCGGGGGAGCGGCCTATCTGGTTGACAACTTTCCGGTGGACCTGGCGGTGGTGTCGCCTGCAGGGGGCGGGGGTGTGCCCGCGTTAATTGACCAACCGGCCGGCGGCGTTGCTAACGGCACAAAGAAAACAGGCGAGGAGGTACCGCCCGCCTACACCGCATTACTGAAAAAGATGAGCGCAGGCGGAGTCCGGGTACAGGCGGCCGGGGCAGGCGACATATTGCGGCT
>DNIT01000219.1:555-1685 GCA_003489345.1 Pelotomaculum sp.
AACGCCTCCCTGGTTTTAAGATTGACCTACGGTCACAGCTCGTTTATTTTTACCGGTGATATAGAATTGGAAGCCCAGCAGAAAATGTTCCTCAGTGGTGAAGAACTGGAGTCGGATGTATTCAAACTGCCCCATCACGGCAGCCGCTCCCTGCTTCCTGAACTGGTGGACAAGGTAAACCCGTCCATAGCCGTTATAACCGTAGGAGCCCACAACACCTTCGGCCACCCTGCGCCATCCACCGTGGACCTGTTGTACCAGGAAGGCACCACCATTTACCGTACCGACCAGGATGGAGCGGGGATTATGGAAACGGACGGGAACAGGATTGAGGTTAAGACGGGGAAAAAGAGCAGCTAAAGCTTCCATGATTATAAAAATGCTAACCTCCTTCAGTTCACTGGTTGCAGGACATGGGTAGATTGGCGAAAATGCTAACATAGCAGTATCCGCTAGAGATACGGAAAATTAACACTATAGTCTTTCGTATTCCTCGCAGCTTTTAACATGAAGTTTGCCGAATTGGCTCTCCTCTAAAAAGGTCTGAACTGCTTGAGACTTAAGTGGTAATATGGAAACGGTTTTAACCTTATCTTCTGGTACATACTTATGCAATATGTCCTCTATAACGTCTTTCGGCGCAGCAATTAAATCGGGAGTAGTTCCAAATACACCTTTGTAAAATAGCAATCCAACTAACGTTTCCGTATTTACCGCTACAAAATCTTCACAGGTATCTACCACTATAATCCTCTCCAATCTAGTAATGTTTATGTCTACTTTAGGATAAAACACCTTCATGGTTTCCGATTAACACCTCATCGGGCTACTCTCTGACTACCAGCCCCTGGTATATTCACCCGCACAGGGGCGGCAAACTGGTTTCCCATCCTTTATCCGCGCATGGCCCTCAGAGGTTTTTTCGCCGCAAAGGGTACACTGGATAGAATTAAAAAGTCGGGCTTTTTCCGGTATTTCAATGTCTACGATACGCCATTCAAGAATCTCTTCCTCTGGCTGGGAGAGCAGTTTCTCAATCTTCTCATTTAGCATCTTCCGGTACTGCTCTGCCTCTATTGGGGTAGCAACCTCCTCTTCCACCTTGCTCCTTAACCGCAAGAACTCAGGGT
>DNIT01000219.1:1857-11152 GCA_003489345.1 Pelotomaculum sp.
AATCGCGGAAGATAAGGTTACCCTTTCCCAGGGTGCAGCCGGTCAGCGCTTGTACCGCGTCCACACCGCAGGCATCGCACTCCACGATGGCAACCAGTTCTTCGTCCTCAGCCCGTTTAACCTGGAGGACGTTCAGCGCTAGTTGACTTGCCCGAAACCCCTGGGCTATACCAGGGCAATGATGGCCGTGAAACGCTACTGTTTTTTCCCAAGCCTCCTGGTCGTAACTCATCATTTTAACCACCTTTCGTAGTGTTAGTATAAAAGTCCTGTAAAAACATATCTACTTTTTCCTGCTTCAGGAGAAAGCGGGAGGTAAAAGCATAAATGATTTATGGTGGTTTTCTCTAAATTGTGTGCTTTTATCTTACTACACTGTGATTTTCATTAACATTAAACTGGTGGTTTATAGAAAAAAGCCTAATGGTTACTTATTTTATCCATTTGACCCATTGACGAAATAAGCGATATCTCAACAAATGATTTGGTGAAAGAGGTTACAATGAGGGGGGAGTAACGAAACTTGCGCCGTCTTGTTATTTGTGAATGCACTAGTTTACCCCGCAGGTTAGTTTGCCAGCTTATTAAGCCCTACTTTTAACTTTGATAAAAATGTTAGATGTGATTTTTGCCTCGACTAAAAACAACAATTAAAGTTTATATTGTCAAACGGTTTAAAACTAAAATGCTTACTTATATTAAATTTCCGGTTAGAGGATTTAGAGATAGAATGTCGAAAAAAAGAAGTAATAAGATATAAAGTTGAAAAAAAGATCTTAATCTATTGAAAACCTAAGTTGGGGGAAGACACAATGGTTAGCGACATGGTAGGGAAATACCTTAACAATTTACTTCCCAGAACCGACGCGGATGCCTGCTGTCTTTATTTAAGGAGCGGCAATGGGGATATTTTTGAAATGATAGCCGGGGTAGGAATTACCCAGCGGTTTATGGATTTATGTCAATACGTAAGAACCGGACATGGTTTCGTGGGCAAGGTTGCCGAAGCCCGCGAGTTAAGGATCAGCGAGAATATCGAAGAAGATACCCGTTTTAGACGAAGGGTTACAGTGGCAGAGGGTTATCGATCCGGGTTAGGAATGCCCTTATTGGACAGTAGTAAACTTACCGGAGTGTTGTTTTTATTGTGGAAAGAGAAAAGAAAATTTACTCCTGCATATATACAGGCAGTTAGAATGATTGCTGACGAGGTTACTGAAGAAGTCAGGCTGGTGCATATTCTAACCGAAACAAGAAGACGCGCGAGAGCTCTGGAGGTTCTATACCGGTTAGGGGGAGACATTTATGGTCAGATGGACCTCAAGCGGATTGGAGAGATAGTAAGTGAAGAGATTAAGTCCTTTCTTGATATAGGGACTTTTTTAATCTGCCTCCATGGGGATTACCATGAGCGATGCATCATTTGTGAGGGAGACTGGGTCGGGAATGAGAAGATTATAATGTCTAAGACCGAGGGACAAACCGATCCTTATAAAATATTACCTCTGGGGACTATTAAAGGCAACAATGCCGAGATGTTTTACGATTATAAAATTATTACGGTTCCAATTACCCTGGGGAATCAAAGCCTGGGGCGGATTGTTATCGGTTTCTCCGAAAGGTTTGAGCTGGAATCCTGGGAAATTGAGTTCTTGCAGCAAATGGGCTGGTTGATCGGAGTTGCTATTGCTAATTACGATATGTTTATTTCTCATCAAATCAGAACCACCCTTTTGGAGAGAAGCAGGTTGGCGCAGGAGTTTCACGATTCACTGGCTCAGACACTTGCCAACATTATACTGGAGGTAAGCATGGCCAAAGAAGTGGCTGATGGGGAGGGGGGTGATTCGGTTAGGGCAAGACTTGATAAAATTAGTAAAATGGTGAATGGGGCTTACGAAGAGGTGCGAGCAATTATTCAAGACTTAGGCGTTTATAATCTTAGAAGCTTTATCGGTAACAGGGATGACAAAGTCGACGATAGAGGGTTTTTAGCAACGCTAAAGGTTTATTTGTCTAATTTCAAGTCCCGAACTAGTCTTGAAGTACGCAGTAAATTACCGCGTACTAAAATAGAACTGTCCAAGGAGATTGAAGTTCAGTTATGGCGCATTATTCAGGAGGCGCTATACAACGTATGGAAGCATGCCTGTGCTACAAAGGTTGATATAAAAATCTCGGTGAAAAATAAAAACCTCAAGGTCATTGTATCTGATAACGGGTGTGGTATAAAATCGAATGTACCCCTGTTTGCCAATGATGGACAACACTTTGGATTAATCATAATGCGTGATCGCACCGAGTCAGTTGGAGGAAAATTTACCATAGACACCTCTCCTGGTACTGGAACCTGTATCGAGGCCAGCTTCCCTCTTAATATAAATAATAATCATTAGCGTTGGATAAAAAACTAAATGCCATACGGAAAAATTGTTTGTGAAAAAATGCGCATGGCAATATAAGTATGAAATGGCGTATGCAACCATATGGTTTTTCAGCCTTGTCCTAGAGGAAATGGGGATCAGCAGGTAGTGATTCTCCATATTTTAATAGTCGTTGAGTTTACTAAATTAAATCACAGGTCAAAGTATAAAGATAGTATGTTTCCTGCCATTACTCGCCTTACGGTTTCTTGATAGGTTGCTTCTTTCTTGATGTTTTAATGGTTGACAAGTTGAGAATAATAAAAAACTTCATGGAGGCGGGGGTAAGTAAAATGCGGGTTATGTTAGTTGACGATCATGCGCTTTTTCGAACCGGAATGAAGAACTTTTTGAGCGGACTGCGAGATATGGAGATTGTCGGCGAGGCTGATAACGGTTTGGAAGCGATTGAAAGCTGGAAAAAGTTTAAGCCCGATATAACTATACTGGATATCGGACTTGGCAAAGGTATGAATGGCCTGGAAGTTGCCAGAAGGATAAAAAAGGACGATGCAAATGCCCGGATAATCATTTTAACCGTTTCCGAAGATTTAGTTGATATTATGGAGGCGAGTCAGATTGGGGTTGAGGGTTATCTGATTAAGAAGATAAACCCACAAGAATTTTTGGAGTGTATCAACACGATTATAAAAGGCGAAACTTATGTATGCAAGGAAATTGCTAATCAGGTGTTTACAGGCCTGCATCAGATTCCTGGGGGTATCAAGCGCCCTTATAACCTTACCAAAAGAGAAATTGAGGTAGTGGAACTGGTAGTGCAAGGCCAAACCAACCTGGAAATCGCTCACAATTTATATATATCAGTAAGTACGGTTAAAAAAACAATGAGCGGGATTATGGAAAAAATGGGAGTTCACAGCCGTGCTGAAGTTGCCGGCCGGGCGATATCGTTTATGAGGGGAAAAAACGTTTAACCCGGGGTTCAAAATATTTCTATAACAAGGTAAAAACCCACCAGCGAAGTTGAACCTGGTGGGTTTTTACATCTACGAGGCGGAGTGAGATCAGTATTTGGTGATATTCAATAATGCATAGGCGACAAAAGTTCCAATTATGGCGGCTATAACCATAATGGGATACATCTTCAACAAAAGTTTGGTGAACCTAGGCCGGTCGGTTACTTCTACAGATAAAAAGACGTAGTAGGGAGGTATCTGATAAGGGAATAGCACTATTTTATCAGTTAGGAAGGTGAGCATCCCCAAAAAGGCCAGGATGGCTGGCATCGGCAGGTGGGCGGTGGTTAGTCCCCAGGTAAACAACAGCGGCAGCGACATACTGAGGTTGTTGGGAGATGGCAGAAGAAAATGGGTAATAAAGCCAATTATTATTACCCCTATGGCAATGCCTAACAGACCAAAAGTGGAAAGGGGGCCCAGGATGGGATCGATCAGCGCCTTTGACAGTACATCTATCATCCCGGTTTCTTTAAGAATCCCCCCTACCCCCATTACTGCACCGATTAACAAAACAATATTCCAATTAAAACTCTGCAGCGCTTCAATCTTTAGTACCCCTATCCGTGGGAGGAATATGATGCTCATAATTATCAATGCTGTAATACCTGGTTCAAGTCGGATTTTACTGCCGATTATCCAGAGGAAGATGGCAAATAAAAATATAAACAGAACCCGCCACTCACCAGCAGTCATCGGACCCAGTGCCGTGTAATTTATATTGGTAGCTTTACTGTTATTCACTTTAGCTATCAACTCCGGCTCCGGCCGCCCAAACAGCAGAGAACCGAAAGTAGCGAAAAGAGAAAAAATAATCGCCGGAATTGCCATAATCACTATCCATTGACCCCAGTTTAAACTATGACCCGATAATTCTGAATAGAGTCCAATGAGAATCGCGTTACTGGCTCCACCAGTTAAGAACATCTGACCAACAAAGGCGTCGGTCGCGGTGCAGAACAGGTAGGTTAACCATCTACTAAAGTTGCTTTTGGGATTATCACTTACAGTAGTGGTGATTGATTTCAGTATCGGGGCGAGGATCCCACTGCGAGCTGAGCTGGAAGGTACAGACATCAGGCATATGTTGACTAAGTAAGTCCCCAGTATTAATCCCCAAAAATTGTTCAGACGGGAAAGCAGGTAATATGCCATGCGCTTGGAAAGCCCGGTCTGCTGCATGGCAACGCCAATGGCAAATGCGCCCGCCATCAACCACGGCAGGTGTGAAGTAAACCCCTTAAACGCCACTTCGATGCCGACCAGGTGAAAGGCTACTGTTAATGAGAGAAAAAGCATAGACGATACACCTACGGGCAGCGCCTCGGTTGCCCATACAATAATAATTGGGATCAGTAAACCCAGTACACGCCAACCGTTGATACTGACTCCGACCGGGGGTGGTAAAATAAAAAACAGTGCTCCGATTAAAGCCCCAAGTAGCAGCAAAAAATTGATCCACCTTGGCTTATCCTCACTGCTGCTCAGCCCTTCATCCCTTTTTTTGTCACGGACAGAAAACCATCGTATCGGCATATTTGCTAGACGGACTGCTTTGGAATTAAACTCTGCCATTATTTTCATGACTTTGCCCCCCTTATTTTATCCCCCTATATTAAATTTATAAAATCAAAGGACAACCAAAGCAAAAACCTGACTATTTGAACATAAAACCCAAATTACCGACAATTTATTAATAAATTATAGGTATATTTAATACCTATCACAAGTGGCCGGATGGATACAAAAATAAGACAAAGGTACACCCAGTTCCCTATCCACGGGTAATGATGGCTAATCAAATGCTCCAAAGGCACAACCATCCTGACAGTCGAGAGGTTATGCCCAACAGGACATTGTAATGGTCCTATTGGTTAAGCACACTTGACCGTATGACCAGTATGGAGCAGCAGGATAATTTTATATACTCAGATTGTGCCTGAACAAATTTGAAAAAAAGGGGGGATAACGTTAAAATACTCTGGATAAAGGAACTGTCAGGCAATTTTAGAACGAAACGGAGGGAATTTTAGTGAGTCAAGCAACAGCGCCAGATGTTTTCATCAAAGAACGTTCATGGGTACGAGCAGTTAAAGGCCTATATGGAATGGGAGAATTGAGGGACGAGCTTTACGGGAAGCCGCGGGTTATTGACCTTAGGAGCCGCAAGTATACTGGCGGTCCGCAGATGTGGAACAAGGACATTATGCAGCCGGATGACGGAATAATGCAGTCCCTCGAATCCCATATCGAGTACCTGGCTCCTGGTGGAAAAACGCAGCAGCATGGTCATCAGAACAGCGCCGTGTTTTACATCCTGGATGGAGAAGGTTACGAAATTCACGACACCATCAAGTATCCCTGGTCGGCTGGGGATGCGGCTATTGTGCATAACGGGTGTGTCCACCAGCACTTGAATGCCAGCAAGACCAAACCCTGTAAGATGCTGGTGGTGAAGGCGAAGCCTACCTATATATTCTTCAACCTCTTGTGGCAGAAAAACGTAGAAATGCCGCCGACTGCACCGGCAGAGGGCGCCGAGTTTATTCCACCAGCGAATGATGAACTCTAAAATATAATTTAACAGGGGTGATAATAATGATTGAATTAGCTCCTTATCAGGAGGCTTTAAAAAACAATGTCAGCAACAAGACCGCTGCACACTATCAGGTGTGGCTGGAAAAGGCTGCACAGTTTCGTGCTCAGGACGCCGCAGCGATTAAGGTTTTAAAGGCAGAAGACCAGCCCTGGGAATTGTCCCCGCAGGGTCTGCTCAGACACCTGATTAACGAACAACTGGGTATGCGCGAATACGCGGTAAACATGTACATCCAGGAAATTGCTCCCGGAGGCCGTTCCGGCAAGCATTATCATGCAAGTGAAGAAATGGTTTTCATCCTTGAGGGAGAAGGATACGATCTGCATTGGGATCCGGATCCAATCATAAGTGACAAGTATTACTGGCAGTGGAAGCCGCAAGAACTCAGACTCCCCTGGAAAGCCGGCTACTTCGTTTACATCCCGCCCCTGGTTCAGCACCAGCACTTTAATGCAAGCAGCACCAATAAATGCAGAATTCTCTCCAGTACCTGCCGGACTCTTAAGGACCTTGGTTACGATTGGTTGACCCAGGTTGAGAATGCTCCAGAGTTTGATGTTTTAATGGGGAGAAAGTAAACCAAAGTAACCAAACTTGAGTAACAATGTAGGGGCCAACTCAAAACCACTTTCAGTGGCCCCTACATGGTTACCGCAAGGCTTAGTGAAGGGAGGGGGCACCAATGAGCAGTGACGAACACAAAGCGAGTAATAAGACGTATTATTTGTTACTCGCGGGTCTGATCATAGGTGTGATAATGTTTATTGTTCCGGCTCCGGCGGGTGTAAATCCTAACGGCTGGAAAGTATTGGGCTTATTGGTTCCTATCATTACGGTATGGGCCACAGAAGCTATTCCGGTGGGCGTGGCTTCAATGTTGTTTTTAACCCTGGTGGTGGCTTTCCAACTGGTTAAGCCTGATGTTGCATTCAAAGGTTTCACTAACCATCTTGCCTGGCTAATGATGGGGGCTTTCGCTATTGGGGCGGCGATGCAGCAAACCGGGCTTTCCAAGCGCATGACATATTGGCTGCTTTCCCGCCTTAATAGTTTTTGGGGATTAATTATCGCAGGCTATGCAGCAAACGCATGCCTCATGGCAGTACCTTCAAGCTCCGCCCGGAGCGGTATCCTGGCGCCGGTGCTCAACGCTATCATGGACACCATGGGACGGCCTGTAGAAAGCAAATTCAGCCGTTTGTTAACCTATAATTTTTGTACCGCGACCAATGCCTTCGTTGGCACCATGTTCCTGACCGGGGGCGCCGGTAACGCTGTCATGCTCGCTCTCTATACTGAGCTGACCGGCAAGTCGGTCAGCTGGGGAAACTGGTTTATGATCATGGTGATCCCGTCGTTAATCTTCGCTGCCGTGGCCGTATTCGGCTCGTGGATGATAGTCGGTTCGCCGGAACCCGAATACCTGGAACGGGTAAAGGACAGCAAAGCCACCAAAGAGGCGTATGCTGCCTTGGGACCGATGAAAGCCGATGAGTGGAAAGTCCTTATATTGTTTCTGTTGGCAATTTTCCTGTGGGTAATCGGTGAGCATATTAAACTTTCACCGGGCTTTGCTTCATTGATAGTAATGGGGCTGTTGTTTCTTCCTAAAATTGGGGTGCTCCCAAGTAAGGCCTTGCGTGAGATTAACTGGGACATCGTCCTTTTAATCGGTGCGGTTGTGGGTGTAGCCGGTATTCTTGACGCCACAGAAATGATCAAGCTGCTCTCCTCCGTTTTAATCGGGCCCATACTCACCCCTCTGTCTAATTGGGGTCTGGTTGGTATTGGAATAGGCTCAATCGTTATCGGGTTGATCGCCCACTTCCTGCTGCCGGCGCCTAATAATCTCACCCTGGCGGTACCTCTGCTGGTTACCTGGGGACTTGAGACTATGCACATGGAATTAGCGGTAGTACTGGCCTTTTTGGGGTTTCTCTCCGTACTGGGGGACAAACTGATTATGTTCCCCTATCAGATGCCGCCATACTATGTCTATCTGGCGATGGATGTCACGGACGGTCCAAGGTTTAGCGGCTTGTTGGCTAAGATGTATCCCCTCCTGGCGGTGGCCATGTTGATAGGTGCTTTTGTTGCCTATGGTTTAATCAAGACAACGGGGATCGGTATCTAACAGTAAACCGGCCAATGCAGGTAATTAACAAATGGAATATATATACAGTATCAATCTAAAGTGATGAAATACGGGGTCGGTTGAAGTTCCTGATAATGCTATCTCCGTTTTGTGAACAAAACTCCGGTTTAGGGTTTCACAAATCAGAACTACAGGATCTCGACCGACTCCCTCTATTTCTAAAAGTGATGATACGGGCGTCTTTACATTAGGAAAGAAACTCGTGGCACACGTCGCAGAAGCGGTTTTCCCCAGGCGAGTAAGGATATTGTGCGTAAGCATACCAGCGTATACCTAATGATACAGGCGATATGGTGGTTGAATTTGTACCCTGCCGCGATTAGGATGCGCCTGTCAGCAGGTTAAACATGAGGGGGGAGTACAAAATGGATCAGATAAGCAGGGAGTATGACAGCCTGCGAGAATGGATAGCGGCAATGCGGGATAAAGGAGAGATTATTGACGTTACCGGGGCTGACTGGCGAAATGAAGTTGGCGCTATTAACGAAATAATGCAAAAAAAACCGGAATCCCCGGCGGTGCTTTTTGACTGCATTTGTGACTATCCGGTCGGCTACCGGATATTAGGTAATCCTTTGAACTCGGTTAATCGTCTGGCGTATACCGCGGGTATCATTGGGTCGGCGGACAAGCTTGCCTTGAGTCGGGAGCTGAGTGTCCGTATAAACAATATGGAGCGTCTGCAACCCCGGGAAGTGGCCACCGGGCCGATATTCGAAAACACGCACCGGGGGGATGAAATAGATCTCCTTGAGTTTCCGGTTCCCAAATGGCATCCGGAGGACGCCGGGCGGTATATTGGCACTGGCTGTAATTTTATAACCAGCAGCTACGACGGTTCCTGGGTCAATATGGGTACTTACCGGGTGATGGTGGTTAACAGCCGTCAAGCGGCTGTGCATATCGTAGCAGGTCATCACGGCGGGATGCACATGAAGGAATACCACAGCAGAAATGAACGCTTCCCGGTAGCTTTGGTGGTCGGCGGCGATCCCTTGTTATTTATGGCGTCGTGCAATGACCTTCCGGCGAGGGTTAGTGAGCTGGCCTGGGCGGGAGGCCTACGAGGAAGACCCTACGATGTGGTGCGGGGGCCTATAACCGGACTACCCATCCCTGCAGAGGCAGAAATTGCAATAGA
>DNIT01000219.1:11254-12979 GCA_003489345.1 Pelotomaculum sp.
AGGAAGGGCCTTTCGGGGAATGGACCGGATACTACGGGCTTGAAACGATGTCGCCGGTAGTTGATGTGCAGGCGATATACCACCGTAATAGTCCGATACTTCTAGGGTGCCCGCACAGCAAACCACCTGATGAGACTGCTTTTTTTAAGGCGGTGTTTAGGTCTGCCCTGCTGGAGGACAGCCTACGGCGAAGCGGTATACCTGGGGTGCAGGGATGTTGGGGGCATGAGATCGGTGGCGGCCGCATGCTGATAGTAGTGAGTATTAAGCAGCAGTACGCTGGGCACGCCTCACAGGCTGGGCATGTCGCGGCCTCCTGCCAGATTGGCGCCCTGCTGGGACGCTATGTGGTGGTAGTGGATGAGGACATAGACGTTACCAATTTGTCGGACGTGGTCTGGGCGGTGCTTACTCGTTCTGATCCAGCCTCATCGGTTGATATCATTAAAAGGGCTTGGGGCTCCCCCCTTGATCCGAGAATGGATCCAGCAGATAAAAAAAACGGCCGCTATTTGAGTTCCCGGGCGATAGTGGAAGCAACCAAGCCTTTCGAATGGAAAGATTTATACCCGATAACTGTCAGCAATTGGCCTATAGTTGAACAAATTAGAGCTAAATGGGAGTTTCTGAGAAATTACATTTAATTTACCCAGGCAATAAACAAAAGTATTAGCTGCAGCAACTGTTAATTACAGTATTTTATAGGAGGTTGACACTATGCATATACCGGATGGATATTTAAGTCCTCAAACCTGCCTGGTAATGGGTACAGCAATGCTTCCGATCTGGTACAAAGCTTCGCGGAAAGTTAAGGAAGCGTTAAATACTAGGTATGTGCCTTTAATGGTGATTGGGGCAGCATTCTCCTTTGTTATTATGATGTTCAATATTCCCGTTCCTGACGGCACTACCGCTCATGCGGTGGGAGGGGCCATTTTATCTATTATATTGGGGCCTTGGGCTGCATGTATTTGTATTACTATCGCCCTGACTATCCAGGCGCTGTTCTTTGGAGATGGAGGTATCTGGGCTTTAGCTGCAAACTGTTTCAATATGGCTTTTATACTTCCCATGTCCAGCTTTTATGCCTATCGCTTTATCGCCGGCAACTCCGCAATCTCATCCAAGCGCCGTTTTATAGGCAGTTTGATGGGAGGTTTTATCGGTATCAACCTGGCCGCCCTGTTTACTGCTATTGAGTTTGGGGTGCAACCCCTGTTGTTTCATGCTGCAGACGGCACCCCTTTGTATTCTCCCTACCCTCTGGGCATGGCGATTGCAATGATGGCATTTGCCCACCTGATTGTCGCCGGTCCGCTTGAGGGAGTGGTAACGGCTTTTGCCGTTCGGTTCTTACATGCCAATAATCCTTCTCTACTGGAGATTACCGGACATGCCAACTCCCCAGTGAATTACCGCAAGCTCTGGTGGGGAGTGGCAGCTATGATTCTGCTCTCACCGTTGGGACTGCTTGCCAATGGTGTCGCCTGGGGAGAATGGGGATTGGATGAAATGGCGTCAAGAATAGGATATATACCGGAGGGAATGGCGAGATTTGCTGAAAACTGGCATGCTTTGGCTCCAGATTATGGTTTCGCGGGAATGGCCGGTGGATTCTGGCAGTCATCGGTTGGGTATGTCCTGGCAGCGGTTGTGGGTGTAGTCCTAATTGCTGTAATCACTTACATGTTCGGCAAATTAGCAATGAGTAACAAACGGGAGCTT
>DNIT01000219.1:13016-20544 GCA_003489345.1 Pelotomaculum sp.
TCCTGGCAGCGGTTTTGGGTGTAGTCCTAATTGTTGTAATCACTTACATGTTCGGCAGATTAGCAATGAGCAACAAACGGAAGCTTGAAAGTGGAGGACTGGACATAAAGTGAATGAAAAAGCTAAGGTGCCGGAGTGGATGTTGCAACCGTCGGCGCGGTTTCCTCCGCCAGAAATAGCTGCAAGGCGAAAAATCTGGCCTAGAATACGCAGTCGGGGCTATCTTGATAAAAACATTAACGACTTGGCGGTGATTGTGCGGGAAGAGATATTTGCAGAAGCTATAGCCAAACGAAAAGGGTTGCTGCAGAGTATTAACCCAGGTGTCAAGGTTATTTCCATCTTCCTGCTTGTTGGGGTTGCTTCTTTCCTGCATAGTATAGTTATACTGCTGGCAATGAACTTTTGGATTTTAGGTCTGGCTTACTTTTCTGCTATTGATTTGAGATCTTTTTTAAAAAGGATCTGGATTGTTGTTCCTCTATTTACAGGGCTTGTGGTTTTACCTTCTATTTTTAATTTCGTACGACCGGGTGACCCGATTATTATCCTTATGAGTTTTGACCGTCAACTCAACCTGGGTCCTTGGGTTCTGCCTTCTAATCTGGCTATCACTCATCAGGGGGTTATGGGGGCTTTGACGGTCATACTGAGAGTGAGTACTTGTGTATCTCTAGCGTTTTTGCTTACCCTTACCACTCACTGGCACTATATTCTAAAAGCCGTGGAAATACTGCGAATACCTCAGATATTTATAACTGTGCTGGAAATGACTTACCACTATATTTACATTTTTACGCAGTCCGCAAGTGAGATATTTTTGGCAAGAAAAAGTCGTACGTTAGGTACTTCCAATACCAGGGAACAGCAGCGTTTCATATCCAGGACTATTGGCGCTCTGCTGAGCAAGGCTGTTAACCTGGGTGAAGAGGTGCATACAGCTATGATTTCCCGGGGCTATACCGGGCAACCCCGAGTCTTGGTCAGTTTTCGCATAATGGCGCTGGATTGGCTGTGGGCGTTATTTATGATTCTAAGTGGCTTAATCTTTTTGTGGGGGGACCGGATCATTGTCTGAGAAAATCATCTATCAACTGCAAAATCTTGGTTACAGTTATCCCAGCGGTGAAGAGGCGCTAATAAATATCAGCCTGAATGTCCACCAGGGAGAAAGACTAATCCTGATGGGGGCAAATGGAAGTGGAAAATCTACCCTATTAAAATTGATGAATGGGTTGATATTCCCAAGCCAAGGGATGCTTTACGCTTTTGGCGAGAACATAAATGAGAAAAATCTTAATCGCGAGGATTTTGCATACGCTTTTCGCCGGAAGGTAGGCTTTGTATTTCAAAATTCTGATGCACAGTTGTTCAATCCAACAGTAGTGGAAGAAATAGCCTTTGGGCCGGTACAGATGGGATTAACCGCGGTGGAGGTAAAACAGCGGGTAGAAGAAATAATCACCTTGCTAGGGCTGGAGCACCTTAGAAACAGGCCGCCATTTAAATTAAGCGGAGGGGAAAAGAAAAAGGTTGCCCTGGCGTCGGTATTGTCTATCAATCCTGATGTTTTGCTGCTTGATGAACCAACTGATGGGCTGGACCCACGCACCCAGCGCTGGTTGATTAACCTAATACAGCAGTTAAACGAGGCTAAGAAGACTATTATCATGTCAACGCATAATCTCGAAATAATAGAAAAAGTTGCCGACCGGGTGGCGATTATAGGTGAAGATCACCAATTGGTGGCTCTTGACTCCAGAGAAAGAATAATGAACAAAAAAAGCCTGCTTATACGGGTTAATCTCATTGACGATGGATTTACCGAGCAGCACATTCACGCTGATACCCACCGTCACCAACACCTCCATGATTAACTTATGGAGTCAAGCTGGAGCGGCAGTATGAAGTTAAGAGGTTGAGACTATTGAATGAGTCATTATTTAAACCGGCTAAAAAAGAGTATTCTCGGTCTAAGGTATTAGTTTTGTCCCTGGCTCACATGGTTAATGACTGGTACGGTAACTACCTGCAAACTCTCTTACCCTTCTTGGTAGCCTCGGGTTGTATGGTAAGCCGTGGGGCGTTTTTGATATCGATGTTTACGATTACTTCATCAATGATCCAGCCCTTTACCGGATACCTGGTTGATAAAAAGAATAAGGGCTGGCTGGTCTATATCGGTACTTTTTGGATGGGGGCGCTACTTTCGTTAGTGGGGGTGATTAAAAGCTACCCGCTTTTATTAATGACAGTAATTATTTCCGGTCTGGGAACGGCTGCTTTTCACCCCAGTGCAGCAGTATTGGTCAGCAGTTATAGCGGAGAACGCAAGGGATTTTGCCAGGCCATCTTTACGGCTGCCGGAAATATAGGCTATGCTTTTACACCGATTTTAATTGTTCCGGTTGTCCAAAAATACGGTATGAATTCGACGATAGTCTTTATAATACCGGGAATAATGGCGGCAATCCTTCTCCTGTTTGCTACTCCCAGAGCGCCGGTTAGCCAAAAGGCAGCGGCAGCGCCTCCTGCTTGGCCGATATTACAAAAGGCTGGGCCGCAATTGATAAGGATCATTGTAATGGTCGCTTTCCGCTCATTTTGCTACTTTGGACTGGTGGCGTTCCTTCCCCTTTATTATCAGCAACAAAATATATCTTTGATTGCCGGAAGTCATTACTTGTCTCTGATGCTTTTTGCCGGTGCTGTGGGAGGATTGATTGGCGGATATATTTCTGATATTATTGGGCGCAAGCCGGTAATTGTTGACTCATTAATTCTGGCTACCCCACTGTTATACCTGTACTTGAACAGCAGCGGAGCTTTAAGTTATTTTTTAGTAATTCTGGCTGGTACGTTTCTCCTGTCTTCTTTTTCAGTGACCGTTGTATTAGCCCAGGACATATTAAAAGAAAATAAGGCAATGGCCTCTGGTTTAATGCTGGGCTTTACAATCGGCCTTGGGGGACTGGGAGTGGGTTTGATAGGATTACTGGTTGAATACTGGGGGATTAACACGATTATACATCTATTGGTACTATTTCCTCTGCTAGCGGGGTTAATTGGTATAACTATAAACGACGATTACCATAAAAGAGCCCGCAAGCCAAAAAGACTTTTATTACAAGGAGATTGATATTGCCTGATTGAAAAATAGATGGTACTCACAATTCAAATATATGTCGATAAAAGGGGGATAAGTCGTGTCGGAAAGTTTTATTCAGGAAATGTTTGCTGAAAGGATCGGGGGCTCGAACTTCGGTAAGGATACGGTTATTTACAAGTTCGAAAAGATTAAACGTGCTAAAGATGCAGCCAGAAAAGCTCATCCGGGTGTGGAAATAATCGATTTGGGAGTAGGGGAACCCGATGAAATGGCTGATATGGGAATCGTGGACAAGTTGGCGGAAGAGGCCGCAAGGCCTGAGAACCGGGGATATTCCGATAATGGTCTCCAGGAGTTTAAAGTAGCGGCGGCCAAATACATCGAGAAGGTCTACGGCGTAAAAGGTTTGAATCCCGAAACGGAAATAATACACGGTATCGGTTCAAAACCGGTGCTGGCGATGCTCCCGGCAGTGTTTATAAACCACGGTGACATTACTATAATGCCGGTGCCTAATTACCCGGTGCTGGGAACTCTGACCAGGTGGTTTGGCGGCCAGGTGGTCAACCTTCCGATAACGCCGGAGAACGAGTTTCTACCCGATATAGAGTCTCTCGATGAGGAAACCTGTAGAAGGGCCAAACTGTTGTACCTGAATTATCCCAACAATCCTACCGGGGCAAGCGCAACCAGAGAGTTTTTCGGAAAGGTAGTGCGGTTTGCCAAGGAAAAAAACATCATAGTAGTTCATGACGCCGCTTACGCCGGGTTGACGTTCGACGGGGAGAAACCTCTGTCTTTCCTGTCGGTTGAAGGGGCCAGGGATGTAGGGGTTGAACTATTCTCCTTGTCCAAGGCGTTCAACATGACCGGCTGGAGGCTGGCGGCGGTCGCCGGGAACGAGTTGATTATAAAAGGATTTGGCGCCGTAAAGGACAACAACGACTCCGGCCAGTTCGCCGCTATACAGAAAGCTGGGATTTACGCCTTGGAGCACCCCGAGATTACAGAAAAAATCAGCGAGAAGTACTCCAGAAGGCATAATATGTTGGTATCAGCATTGAATGGAGTTGGATTTAATGCTAGAAAGCCAAAAGGATCATTTTATCTTTATGTAAAAGCACCCAAAGGTATAAAGGGTGGCAGAAGGTTCGATAACGCCGAAGACTTTTCGCAGTACCTTATCACCGAAAAACTTATCTCAACCGTCCCTTGGGATGACGCCGGCAGTTATGTCCGCTTCTCAGTAACCTTTATAGCAAACGGTATCGAGGAAGAGAAAAGGGTTATTGACGAGATAAGAGAAAGGTTTTCAGATGTGGAGTTCGAGTTTTAATCTCGATCTTAGTAATGGTTCGAAACTTTATATTCGGTACTTGATTATTTTTTATAACGAAAGAGATGGAGATTTTCTTGTGGAAAATTACTCTCAGTAGTATTTAATCGATTAAAAGGAGAGTATTATTTTGCGGGTAGTAGTTGGAATTTCCGGGGCCTCTGGGGCTATTTACGGGATAACCATTCTAAAGTATTTAAAGTTGTATCAAATTGAAGGGCATCTCATTCTAAGCCGCTGGTCCAGACATACCATTAAAATCGAAACTGACTATACACCAGAGCAGGTAACGGATTTGGCTCACTGTTGCTATCAGGACGATGATATGGCCGCAGCTGTCTCTAGCGGTTCCTTTAACCACCAGGGTATGATTATTGCCCCCTGCAGCATGAAAACCCTTGCAGCTATTGCATCAGGTTATTCGGATAACCTGATTGCCCGAGCAGCGGATGTTACTATCAAAGAAAACCGCAAGCTGGTATTACTGCCGAGAGAAACCCCCCTGAGCCCAATTCACCTGGAAAATATGCTGAAACTGGCCCGTATCGGAGTCGTGATCATGCCGCCCTTTCCTGCCCACTATAATCGTCCGGAAACTGTCCAGGATATCGTCAACCATTCTGCCGGGCGTGCACTTGAACTGTTGGGTATAGAAAATAAGTTATTTCAACGCTGGGGTAATGAATAATACTAAGAGTTTATTGTAACTCTGGATACCGAACCGCCCAGGACGGGGCGGTGATTATGAAACCGACGGAACAGGATTAAGATCCATTTTAACTAAATTCGCTGGGCCAAATCAACTTTTCACACCTCAAAATTTCTCATTTTAAGTAGGTTTAAAAATTCTTTGTTGAATTAATGATATCAAACCAGTTAATAAAAGCAAAGGAGGATATTGAGTGAAAAGTATAACTACCTTGTTTGTGTTGGTGGCTTTTGTATTTGGAATGATTTTTTTACCTAATATGTCTCAAGCTGCGGTTCAAAAAAGTACTTGCTACTTTTCTGTACTATTTAATAAAAATAAGATTCCTAGTGATTTTAGCGCAAAACTGGCATCTTATGGAGGGGAAATTACATATACTGTTCCTGAAATAGGATTTGCACAGGTAAAAGGAAATAGTGAAATGTTTTCAGAGATAAAGAGCTTTTCTTCAGTAAACTTAGTTACCCCTTCAGTTTCTTGGTCCATGCCTGAAGTTAAAACAAACGGATTGAAAAGTGATTTAACTCTAGATACAGATCAGTCTTCCTTATGGGAGCTTGAATGGGATGTTAAACTTGTTACTCAAAATGGTGCAAGTTATCATTTGGGAACCGGTTCCCATAATGTTGTAGTAGGGATTATTGACAGTGGCATTGCTCGTGAACACCCTGATTTGGTTGCAAACCTGTTACCGGGCTCAAAGAACTTTGTCCCCGCAGGTGGCTACAGGAATACGGAGCCATATGAAACAGGTAATACCGGTGAATATGATGATAGAATGGGCCATGGCAGCCACATCGCTGGAACCATTGCAGCACATGGGAAGATGTTAGGTGTAGCACCGGACACAGGAATCCGTGCTTATCGTGTATTTGGAGAAGCCATGGCTGAGACAGCCTGGATTGCTGCCGCTATTGTGGCTGCAGCAAATGATGGGGTCGATGTTATTTCACTGAGCCAAGGTGGTTTTGATCTAATAGGTCAAGCCTTTTGCATCGACCCTTTAACCGGAAAGAAGGTTGCATTAGGAAATGATATTGCTGATTTCTTAGCTTATAAAAAAGCTATCCGGTATGCAATAAATAAAGGTAGTTTGGTAGTCGTAGCAGCTGGTAATGAAGGTATGAATTTAACAGCGAAAGGAAATGTGACTGACTACCTGAACTCCATATATGGTGGCTATGGTTTAAATTTTGTGGGGGCAGGATTTGAAGTGCCCGGAACGGTTCCTGGTGTAGTGACAGTATCCGCAACAGGGCCTGACGATACATTAGCTTTATACTCTAATTTTGGACCAGGCTTTATTGATCTAGCTGCCCCGGGTGGTAATATATCCAGGTTTCTTGAGTACCAACAGAATGGCAAGCTTGATGAATACTATGAGAAGGAGCTTTATAAAAGTGAGTTTTGTTTAAGTACGGATAATCATGGAGATTATTCCTATAACTTAGGTACATCTATGGCAGTGCCTAAAGTTGCGGCTGTTGCTGCCTTAATTATTGACAAATATGGTCAAATTGGGCCTGGCAAGGTAGCAAAAATGCTCTATAAAAAGAGCATCGAACCAGTAAGCGGTAAGGAAAAGTCTTATTTTGGAAGTGGTCGCTTGAATGCAGTTAAAGCTTTGACAGATTAAATTCCTTATTGCCCAGGGCGTGTAAGACGCTGCTTATGTCCATCCAGAAGAAATACCAAATTTAAAAAGGGTAAAGAGAAGGGTTCTAAGGGAACCCTTCTTCATTTTTAGTTCATGCTAAATCCAGGCAAGATTTTGTAATAGCTAGACGTGATTCCGCTATTTTTAGACAATAAATATAGACAATCGGCTTTAATATTGCTAACTTAAAATCTACTGCCATCTTTTCGCTTTAGTCACAATAAAGGGGTTGAATTATTTTTGCGAATAGAGGTAAAAAACGAGTTTCCTTTTATACTATTTCTTTCTGTTATCCTGGCGCTATTTATTGTTTTGGATATGGGGGGTATTGTTTGGGTTGTTCTTGGATTGTCTTTTGTACTGTTTTTCCCCGGGTATACCCTAATAGCAGCCTTGTTTCCAGCCAGAGACGATCTTGACTGCATGGAACGGGTTGCCTTGAGCTTTAGTCTCAGTATAGCCGTGATACCGCTTCTAGGTCTTATCCTTAACTATGCTCCATGGGGGGTAAGGCTTTATCCCATATTGTTGACGCTTTTGATTTTCACGATCCTGCTGTCCGTTCTTGCAATTTACAGAAGAAATAAACTTTCTTTTGAAAAACGCTTTAAGGTTTCTTTAAACCTAGAGGCAACTAAATGGGGCAACTTTTCGCGGCTGGACAAAATTCTCTCGGGAGCACTGGTGGGAGCTGTTATTTTTGCAGTAGGAAGCCTT
>DNIT01000185.1 GCA_003489345.1 Pelotomaculum sp.
TTCCTATGACGTTGCCGGCCTGGATGATGACGCAGATGGGGAAAGAGCGGCCAAAATCGATGAAGGTGTCCACCTGGGTCAACTTTTTATTTTTGCTCAGGACCCAACCGGAAAGTATAAATTACCAAGTATGTTGCCGTTGCTGGATATCTTTCTGTTGACGGGAGAGTAAGAATATGATGGCTTCATATGTGAGGTTAAGTTGTTTTTGTTTAAGTGCGGGAGGAACGCCATGAAGTCTTTAAAATTTTGTGTCTCAATGTTATTATTTTTATTGTTGGCGGGGAGCGCTCCTGCTGTGCCGGCATTTGCCGGACAGGCAGCAATACTTGTCAGTGTCGATGGAAAAAAATTGGATCTGGAAGTGCCTCCGGTAATCCAGGGTGACCGGGTTATGGTATCCGTGCGCAAACTGGCGGAGTCACTCCGGGCGCAGGTGGACTGGGATCCGGCAACTGAAACGGCGACAATAGTCTGCGGGAGCAGGGTCGTCAAGCTGGTTAACGGCAGCAATGTAGCCCTGCTAAGCGGCGAACCGGTTCGTTTGGATGTTCCGGTTCGGGTGGAAGAAAACAGGCTGTTGGCGCCCCTGCGGTTTCTGGCCGAATCCCTGGGGGCCACAGTTGCATGGAGTAATATAGAACAAAAGGCAAGAATCATCAGCGCGCCGCCCGAGGGGCCGGAAAGGGTATGTCATGCTTCATTTCCAGCCAGGGTGGCCTTAACCAATAACGGTCATTTGTGGATAGTGGACGGCGCCAGTGCCGGTTCGGCGCCGGTGCAGATCACCAATGAAGGAATAGCGGAGATTGTGGGCTGGTCTCCCGATGGCTGGTGGCTGATGTACCTGCACAGGGATGCACCAGACTTGTGGAGCACGCCTCCCTATCTCTGGGTGGTTAAAGCCGACGGCAGCACAGGTGCTTGCCAGGTTGACCGGAGACCGGTGACTGGTACGCCGGCTTGGTCTCCGCTGGAGGATGCCATTGCCTACGGTACGCAGGCCCCTGATCAAAAAAATGCGCCGGACGGCAACCTGAAGCTTGCCGTCCTTGATGACGGTGATAGCGGTACCACCGGAGAAGCAATGATAACAGTACTTTTGCCTGATGAAAGCGATGTTGCTGACTTTGCCTGGGTGCCTGACGGGCAGAGCATCGCTGTCTCTTTGCCCCGGAATAAGGAATGTCCGCTGCTGATCAACCGCATTGACTTAAAAGGAAAAAGCGTGAACCTGCTTACACACGGTGAACCCAATGCTACGGAGGAGTATTTTTATACCCGGTCAGCCACCGGCTTGCAGTGGTCGCCGGATGGGCGCTATCTTGCTTATTACCTGGAACCCAGTTCAGGTTCCATGGCGGCGGATGGCGTGTCCATCCAGGTGCTGGATTTACAGCAATCCGGACAGCCGCTGGATTTAGGCAGCGGTCTTGGATATGCCCGGTGGCTGGCTTGGTCCCCCGATAGCACCCGGCTGGCCTATATCGTTGGCTGCGGCCGTGATGCCACGGTAAACAAGCGCCTGTACCTGGCAGACCTGCAGTCCGGTGGAAAAATCACTGATTGTGGGAGCGCCGGCCAGGTAGACACCCAGCCGGTGTGGTCGTCGAATAAGCCTTATAGCTTGCTATTCAACCGAGGCAAAGAAGGAGGTACATGGACGGGAGGCGACAATTTTCCGGACGTACTGGTGCCGGGGCAACGAATCTGGCTGAGGGCGGACGGCGGCGAAGTAAAAAGCCTTACCTCCGGCCCGGCGGACACTGCCGACTACGCGCCAAAGCTTTCCCCAAACGGGGAAACCCTGGCGTACTTGCGGCTGAATCGTTATGACAGCGGCTCCCTTTGTCTGAAGCCCCTGACCGGCGGCCAGGACCTAGAATTAATCAGTGGTCTGACCGGCGACCATGGTTTTTATGGCAATTACTATCCTGAATGGCTGAGCATTTATTGGGAAAGGGACCCGGATTAAGCTGTGGGATATAAAAATTGATATCACATGAGGTGATGGGCATGAAGAAATTTGTCACGATTGCCGCGTCCGCAGTTGTATTGCTGTTTGTTTCGGCAACTGGAGCCGGAGCTTCGGCAACCGGTGAGCCGCCGGCTGATTTAGAAGTGAAGATAGAGAAGGCCGCCGTTGAGCAGGACTTCGGGGCGGTGGTGAACAAATTCAACTCCCTGCCCGGACCGGACGCCGGCGCAGCGGAGATTTTACTGGATGGCTTGAAAGAAGAGAGTAGAATGGACGCCTGGAACGTTGTGGATACCCTGGTGAAACTGATGACAGACGAGCAGGTATCTCAGCTAGCCAAAGATATTCATACTTACGACCAGGATAATATCAGCCGGTATTTGGTTTCTGTCTTGCTTGCCCGGATCAACAGTCCGGCTGATTTGACCAGTGCCCTGGTCTCCCTGCAAGACGGTTATTTTTCCGGAGGATACCTGCAATTTATGGAACAGATATGGCCGAGAATTATTACCGATCCGGCCGATGCGGTGCAGTGGCTGGATGAAACGTACGTCAAACTAAACAACCCGGCGGCCTGGGCGAGCTTTGTTAATGCGGTTGGTGTTGTTGCCCAGAAGCAAAACAGTGGAGTGAACCGTTCGGCAATCATAGACTGGCTGTGGCGAGCGCAGGAGAAAGAACCGGATTCCGTTTACCGTTACAACCAACTGGTTACCCTTTACCGGTTGGGAGAAACCAGAGCCCTGGAGGCGATCGACGGCTTCTATTTCGGCATTGCTTCCGACCAGGATAGAGCCGGCTTGATCCGCAGCATGGCCGACAGCATGCGCCGGCGGGAAGAAGAACTTGAGCAGAATAAATTAATTGACTGGATGTGGAAAGTAGCCGGAACGGATGTGTCGCCCTATTGCCGCCAGGCAGCCCTTGCCGCCTTATACCTTGATCTGGGTCAGGAAAAAGCTTTGCAGCAATTTGTCCATGATACCGACCAAAACGGGTTGGCTGCCCTGGAGCAAGAGGATCAAGTTTTTCAAATTAATTCGGACTGGCAGCTGTTGAAGGATATCTCCCAAAAATATCCCCAGAGCTATCTGAGCCGGGGAATCAAGGCCTATGAAGAACTGCGGGGAAAACCTTATTTTGAAATTGACCGTCCGGAGGAACAGTTTACCGCTGCCTGGACCCCTCCTTACGGGGATGAGGAATACGAGCCTGACCGGGAGATTCCGGGCTGGGAAAAATTCCTGGCCGATTACTCCCGCCACCCGGCCGCGGACGATGCCGCTTACCGGCTGGCCCGTTGTTACGAGATTAGGGGCCGTTTTGCCGATGCCGTCAGCATGATGCAGGAGGCGCGTTTTTTACCGGATGGAGACATGCGCTATGCGGCGGACGGCAGGCTGGTTTATATTCTGGATGTGAGGATGAATTATGATCAGTTAAAGGCGCTGTCTTCGGAGACCCTGGCGCCACCGCTGGACACTTTGGTCAACTATGCCCTGGCTGTAGGGGAAATACGGCGTGATCAATATGCAAGCGCCGCCCTGATGCTGGAGGAATTATTAAAACAGCCGGAAGATCCGGCAAGCGGCCGGTATAGTTTGCCTTTTAGCCGACTGAACGTCGATCATCAATACGATTTTCGCGGCGAAGTAGAAAAGCAGCTGGCCGCGGTAAAGGAGCTTGCCGGTTTGCAGGCACAGTGGGAAGAATCAAAAGATCCGGCTGATTTATACAGTCTGGCGGCATCCATCTTTCATAACGAGATGCTCTACTATAACCACTTATGGGCCGGAAACCGGCAGTATTACAACTGGTTAGGAAACATTAACGCTACGGGCCACGGGCATGCGCCCGCGGAAATGGCGGCCTTTGCCCGGGAGGTGATCAACTATAACCACAGCCTGCCGTATTTCCAGCAGGTTTACCGGGAGCCGTCCTCTACGCCGGAGTTGAAGGCCAGGGCTCTCTATTCCACCGGTCTATGCTATATCGGCCTGGACGAGTGGGGGGATGACGCTTTATTCGCCTTTAATTTGCCGGAGCTTGTAAAAGGAATCACTTCCACCTACCAGCAGTTTGTCCGGGAATACCCGGAAAGCTCCATGGCCGACGACGCGCTGCTGGCCCTTGGCGCATATACCGGCGACGCCGCTTATGTGCAAAAAATATTTGCGGATTACCCTGATAGTGACGTATTGGAAAAGGCAAAAAGTCTGCTAAAGGATATGGAGTCACCTTATTACAGGCCAGGCAGCCGCTATGGATGGTCGGCGCCTTTTAAAATCATGTCCCGGGAGGACCAAAACCTGCCGCAAGAAATAAGGGATTGGGTGGATGCCAACGTTTTGCAGCCTTTTACCGACTCGAAGACCATGGGTGAATGGAGTTATTTGCTTGTTGCCGCGGGAGAAAAGCCAACAGCAGGCTACAATGTGGGAATTACCGGCATCACCGGCAGCTCGGACAAGATAACCGTTTATTATCAGGTGGACGGCCCGCAATCCGGCCAGCCGGCGGCACAGGTGCTCACACATCCGTATATTTTAATCCGTATTCCGGCAAATGAGGCTGCGGTGGAATTCATTGCGGGAAATTATTGAAAATTAACCATCCCTCTTTCTCCGGTGTTTTCCGGCGCAAACGGCGTTTATCCTATTGAGTACCATGTTCACAACGACGACCGGGGCGACGAGATCGTCACATATTATCTTACCAGCGACGATTACGGCAAGACGTGGACCTACGACGAAACATACAATCTGGCTGTCAGTGGGCGGAAGCGGTGAAAAACCGCGACGGCCGGGCGCAGTATACTGCTTAGTTCCGAGCAGCAAAAAGAATCCTATGACGGCTTGCGTGATCTTCGATTGGGTCACGGGAACTTCCAGCCCGCGGGTTGATTATACTGTATTATTAATGAAATGGAAAAAGTAAATTCCTATCTCACTATTCTGAAGCAATGTCTCTACTGAGGCAGCTTGGTTATCACTCTATCGAAATCCG
>DNIT01000171.1:0-2528 GCA_003489345.1 Pelotomaculum sp.
AAAAAAGAACGAATGCCGTTCTGGATATCGCATCTATGGGAACAGATATGAATATATTGGGACTTGGAAGCCTTCAGGCAGTTTCGCATACCCCTTAGAATGGTATTGTATATTCTATATTCCTGCCTTTGCTTTATAGATGCTGCGGTTACCCGACTTGCGGGTTAAACCTAAAATAATCAAAAATAAGCCCAAGGCTGTATATATGGCCTTGCCAATCCACACGGAAAACGGCACTGTGAAGGCCGGTTCACCCCCTGTTCCGATTGGCAGGGACAAAGGCATCTTCTGAAAAAAGCTGCTTCCAAATAAGTCAAAAGCATTCGGTATGGGGAGATACCCAAGCAAAAAAACGAGCGGCATCAGCGCATAGATCAACGCAGGATGTATTTTTCCTATCATAATGCCGATACCGAGGAAAAACAGCATAGCGGGAATCAGCGTCAGAAGCCCCGGCAGCAGAAAATGGCTGAAATCCGTATATTGAAAGTTCACTGCATAAAACCACAGGCCTACGCCAACCGAAACAACGGAGATGCAAACAAACCCTACCATCATTGCGCTGCAGCGTAACAACCCAAGCTGTTTCTGATCCATAGGCGTAGTATCGGTAATGCGGCGCACCTCCTGTTCCTGTCTGGAGTAGAAAAAGGATACGAAGAACAGCAGGGTAATCAGTAAAATCGGCAGCATTCTTGAAAGATACATGCCAAAGCTCCATTCGGAAAACGGGGCCGTATTGGCCGTTCCCAGGACAATTTCACCTGCCATTACCTGATAGCTGTACAAAAAGGTGATAACGAGCAAGCCCGCAAAAAACTTGTTGCATAGAATACGGTGCAACTCATACTTAAATAGCTTCATCAATGTTCAATTCCTCCTCTGTTAAGCCGCAGGCGTTCAAAAAATCATGCCAGGTGATAAAGGGCGGATGCTCTGTGCCTCCGTTTTGATACAACCCGGTCAGAACAGCATCCATTTTATCCCCACCGATGAGTTGGGCTGCCCTATAGATTTTCAGCGCCATCCCCGCATGGGTTCTGATAGTCGAAAACTCCACCTGTAAATCGGCAATGTACTTCTCCGGGAGGATATCCGCATATTCAGGATGCCGAACATAGAAATTATGGTTCATGCTGTTCCACGCCTTTTTCCATTCTTCCACATGATGCTCTCTGGCGTAATCTTCACCGTACATTTCCTTTGCTATCCGATAGGCGGCGTAGACGGACAGGCCGCCATTCGTCCAATCTGAATTTTCAGCATCCATCACCATAGCCCCTTGCAGCCACCAGGTCTGGATGATTTCCGTAGAGATACTGTCAGCGATGGTTGCCCCGCTATGGGAGTTGATATATCCATCCTCGCTGAAATGAGATTCGTTTATGATGTTCAGGTTGCCGGAGCTGCCCCCGCCGAACATATGCCCCGCCGTTTCTAAAATGCTTAAAGGTTCAGCCTCCGTGTGGCTCAAGGGGCCGAATCGCTTTGTGCAATAGGTAATGGTGTCCTCCAAAATTTGCTGAATCCCCAGCTTTTCCATCTGTTTCGCATGTTTGGCGCTGTAATAAAAATAGATGGGCGTTCCGCCGCCGGACAGTTCCCTTTTGATATAATCGCCTGCAAACAAGCTGACGGAGCCGCCGGGGTCGTCAATACGCCATGTTTTGGTACCGCCTTCGTTCTCATGAATAACCTGTGCCGGTTGGCCGGATGAAATCAGCAGGAGCTCTGCCGGAAGCGTAATTTCTCCGGTAACTCCGGCACCTTCGGCTGACGCATTGATAACTGGGCGAAGATGGATACCGTTAAGCTCTACATAATCCCTTTCAATCTTATAACCGGATAATTGCTTGCGGGTTTCCGACCATATCTTGGGGTAGCCCTTGTACCTGACTTCCAGTCTGATTTCTTTTTCAGCAGGTAAAGAAACTATAATATCTTTCATCTGTTCATGGTCGTTCTTCTTGTCTGTAAAAGAAACTTTCTCACCGTTTGCGGTAATGCGATCAATGATATAGCCGGGATTCATCTGTAAAATACATTCCTGCGGCTTGCCGCTGCTGTTTTTTAGTTGATACACCGCTGTGCTTTTCAGGCGGGAGCGGGAAGCCTCAATATCCGTATCCAGTTGTGTGGATATTAGTGTAAGGTTGGGGTTTCCCTCGGCATAAGGACTGTCCATAACCACAGTTGTTTGCGTGCCGCCAACACCCGAACCGTAAATTTTGGCCGGAGAATGATCAATATACGGTTCCGATTGATAAAGAATAACGCCAAAGCCCATCAACGCGAAGGACAGCGCCGGGAGATAAGCCCTGCGGACATGGTGCGCGAAAGAACCAAGCAGCCCTTTCCCATGGTTGCGCACACACAGCAGGGAAAGAAACCATATCCCCGACAGTATACTCAACCAGAAAAGGCGGTTATAGGCCGCTGTGCGAAAGACAATCCCGTTGTTGAAATCGTCGGACAGGCCCGGTACCAGCGGGTTAATCCACCGCAGGATGTATTCGCTTTCTGCCCAT
>DNIT01000171.1:2598-5531 GCA_003489345.1 Pelotomaculum sp.
ATGTTCTTCGATCTTTCTGCCCATGCACTCAAGCTGAAAAATGTAAATACAGCAAAAAGGACAAAACTTAAATCCACCCGGCGGATAATCTGATAAAATGCAGTTGCCGCCAAAATCGACAGCCAAAGAGAGGGCAGCATCAGGATAAAAAAGCAATCCAGATATTCTAAAAAGTTAAACACCGCGCCCATCCGATAGACGGTATAAGGAAGATAAAGGACGGCGGCAGCTATGATTGTGACAAGCGCCGCCGCCAGCAGGGATACCAGCCTGGCACCGCCCAGCAGCAGCGGAGAAGCAATACTCTCCGTCAGGGCATCGGTATGGTACCTGTATACCCGATCCAATTCATACAGCGCAAGGAGCGCAAACAGAATACCGCCGCCAAGCCCTCCTGCCAGCACCGGATTTGCCAGTACAAGACTGGCAGTAGTGGCGGTGACCGCCGTTTGAGGAACGCTGTATCCCACCAGGGGACAAAGGAGCGTAAGCACCATGACCAGCCATGCGGATTTTGACCGGAAGATACGGCCTATTTCTACCTTCATGTAGGAAAAGAAGCTCATCGTTTATCCCCTTCCCTGCCAATCAGGTACATATAGGCGTCCTCCAGCGTAGGCTCCACCACCTGCGCGCAGGGTGGCAACTGTTCCGCAACAATGCGATAATTGACGCCGTTTGCAGTATTTATCCGTGCCGTTACTTTAAATCCCTGTTCTTCCTGCTGATTCTCCAAAAGCCCCACATGTGCCTGCGCCGACAAAATCAATTGCTCCGGTGTTCCGTCGAACAGTATTTTACCTTGGTTAATGGCAATCAAACGGTTGCAGACGGATTGTACATCCTCAATGATATGGGTGGAAAGCAGGACAATTTTATCCTGTGCATTTTGGGAAAACAGATTACGGAAGCTAATCCGTTCCTCCGGGTCAAGGCCGACAGTAGGTTCGTCAAAAATAAGCAGCTCCGGTTTTCCCAAAAGCGCCTGTGCAATACCGACTCTCTGACGCTGGCCGCCGGACAGTGTTCGGATTCGCGCTTGGCGCTTATCCGTCAGATTGGTTTCCTGAATTACTCGTTCAATGTCTTGTTTGCTGTTTCTGATACCTTTCAGCGCCGCCATGTAATCAAGAAACTGCCAGACGGTCAGCTCGTCGTATAGGCCAAAGCTCTGCGGAAGATAGCCGAGTTTGCTTTTTAACTTTTTCTTTTTGCGCACAAGAGGTTCACCGTCAAGAAGGATATTACCCTCTGTGGGCAAAAGCCCGGCAGTCAGCAGATTTATAAAGGTAGATTTTCCTGCACCATTCGGGCCTAACAGCCCGATCAGGTTGGGGCTTTTTATGTCAAGGGAAATATCCCGTAAGGCGATTTTCCCTGTTGGATAGGACATATTGAGGTTTCGCACCGATAGGTTCATAAAGCAGCTTCCCTTCTTTTTCTGCATTTTATCCCTCCCATGTTTCACCCGTTTGTCACAACGTCAATGACATCTTTTTAGGATAGATCCTCTTACCTGTTAGCGACCGTCAAAATCCATTTAAAAATGGCATAAGCATTTGCTATAGCCAGGCCGTCCACGGTAAGGCAACCGCTCCTTCCTCGGCAGATGATGTGGGAAAGGAAAAAGGCCTTCCAATCGCATTACCGCCATTGGAAGGCCTTTAAAAGCGCGCGTTTAGTTACCTACCAATACTGTTCGTATTTGGCAATAAAATCCAGACTATCGGCTGATAGCAAAAGTGGATTTATCAACGGTTTACTGGTTATACTCGGCGGTTCATAATGATCTGTTACTCCCACTTGAAAAACCGAAGGGAAATACTGATACATATCACTGCAATTACAATCATGACTATAACGGGAAGGATAACACTGTCCATTGGCAAACCAAGCGAAGCGGTTTTGAGAAGTTTAATCCCCCTGTGTGCTTCTGACCTCCCGAAGGCTCACTGACTTGGTATTATAGTGGAGGGTTTTTCAATCTTCAAGAGAAAATGGTAAACCGCATTCCCTGTTCAAAAGCAACAAAGGAATACCGGATATGATAAGCGGTTAGAATTTGCGCTGTAATATATAAGCCCAATCCACTCCCGCCGCTGTTTCTCGCTCTGGAGAAATCCGGACGGTAAAAAGGTTCAAAGATATGCTCCAAATGCTCCGCTGCCAGAGGGGTACATTCGTTTTCGATTATGAGCTTGCGCTTTTCGGTATATATCCGAATATGTCGGCCGGAAGAAGTGTAATTCACCGCATTGGACAGGACATTGGCAACAGCTTTAGAAAATGCATCGGGCGGTATGTTGACGGTAAGTGCATCGGGCAGCTTCACATCTATAAGCAGTCCCTTGGTCTTGGCAATTAGAAGATAGGGGGCAATCACTTTCGTCAGCAGATCGTCCAGTGGAACAGCTTGTACATTCTCATCCTGGGAAGAAAAACTCAGCTTTGAAGTGTCGAGAATATCGCTGATCATTTCGCTTAGTTGCTCTATAAGTTCCTTGCATTTGGGCAGGTAGGTATCATGATCCGTGAATTTTCCGACGTCCATCATCATGTTATCCAGCATAAAACTGACTGCCGTAACGGGTGTTTTGAGTTCATGGGAAGCAGCCCGCATGAAGTCCACCTTGGACTGCTCCACTACACTGACGTGGTCGATTTCCTTTTGCAAATTGTCGATGGTGGAGAGAAGGCTTTGATAAAGGGAATTAACATTTTTAGCCAGTTTGCCGATTTCATCTTCACTATTTACCTCACAAACGGCCTGTCTATCCAGTTTCTCCATGCGCTCGGTTGCCTTGGAAATATGGGTTATGGGACTGGTCAGCTTTTGGGAATAGAACAGAGCAAATACCACGGATATAACCAGGCAGATCAGTAGCGTAAAAGGAAGTAGTTCCAGTACCACTCCTCTCTATTATTTTTAGGTT
>DNIT01000027.1:0-4719 GCA_003489345.1 Pelotomaculum sp.
ATCATATGTGAAGGTTTTACACGACCACACCGGCCACGCGCTCGATAACTTTCATATTTCAATACATCATATGTGAAGGTTTTACAGGAAGCCGGCTTCACCACTGTGGGTCAGTGCGAGATATTTCAATACATCATATGTGAAGGTTTTACTATCACCGTTAAGGTCAACCGATAGGGAGGGATAAGATTTCAATACATCATATGTGAAGGTTTTACGCGGCGTACCATCTTATCTACATCGCAACCGTTTTTTGATTTCAATACATCATATGTGAAGGTTTTACCCGACGGCCCATGCCCAGGAGCCCACCCCGGTAACGGATTTCAATACATCATGTGTGAAGGTTTTACATGTGCAATCATTGCTTTTTCCTACCGCAACACCATATTTCAATACATCATATGTGAAGGTTTTACACATAGGCGATAGTCTTATCCACCCGGGCCAGATTTATTTCAATACATCATATGTGAAGGTTTTACTAGGTCCCGGCTGCCTGGAGGGGCTGGTCTAATGTTATTTCAATACATCATATGTGAAGGTTTTACTTTTCATCCCTCCTTTTTTCAATTCTATTATACCAATTTCAATACATCATATGTGAAGGTTTTACTTACTAATAATTATACTAACGGATATCGTTGCTGTATTTCAATACATCATATGTGAAGGTTTTACTTTGCCTCTAAGAACTTCACCTAAAACTTTGGCTCATTTCAATACATCATATGTGAAGGTTTTACTTATCGTGAATCACATATATCACCTCCGCTAACTAAATTTCAATACATCATATGTGAAGGTTTTACCAAGATAAATAGGGGTCTTTCTGCATCTTTCCCAGCCGTTTGGTGGCGCTATAGTAGGCTTTTGCGCCGATTTTTCCAGGCGTCTGCCTGTCTTGGGAAAATGACAGCCTAGTGCTTCTAAACCTCTTTCCTACAGCACTGTACAGGAAATACTATACAACGACGGTTGGAAAAAATCAAATAATAATCGCTTCCGGGTCTACCCCTGTGTTGCCGATGCTCTCTTCGTGAAAGGATGACTCGCTAATTGTTTGGATAAAGGTCACAAAATCATAGTCGGACTCAATCACCTTCTTTAATTTTCCCTTTAGCTCAAGGTAATTTGCCGGAGTGATATGTCCTCTAAAAACAGATTTCTGATAGTGCTTGAGATATTGCTTGCAGATTTTAAACACTTTTGCTACCCGTTTTTCGCCGACATCATAGAAAACGATAACGTAGTTGTAATTTGGTTTGCCGATCATCTCTTGTCCTCCATGCAAAATGGGATGAACTCCTTACCCTCCAGGATGTGCTTAATCAACTTATACCCGTCCAAGCGTATTGCCTGCTTGAAGCTGATCCTCCTTCTTAGTGTGGTGTGTTCAAAGGTTTGATTCAGCCGTTCGTCGAAAGCCTCGATGAAAGCTTTTCGGCCGGCATCGTTGAGCAAGGCGTAGTTGAGGCTTTTGTCAAAATGCTTTTCCACGGTGATTTTGCGGTTGTTTACACAATCAAAGATGGTCTTGTAGACCAATATCGGTTTGAATATTTCCGACAGATCGAGACTTAATGAAAAGCGCCGCTCGGCAGGCTCGTGTAAAAAAGAAATGGTTTGATTCAAATGTGTATGGTAGATTTCCGTGATGGTTTTCGTATACAGCAGGGTGTTGCCAAAGGATATCAGCGCATTAATGGGGTTGTCGGGCGGACGCTTTACCCGCTTATGTACGACAAAGGCCTCGGGCAGGATTACCCGAAAGCTCTGGTAAAACCGGGCCCAGATCTCCCCCTCTATCCGCAACAGCTGCTTAATATCAACGGCAGTATCAACCAACCTGGGAGCATCCTTGCGGAGCCAGTCCAGAAACTCCTTCAGCCCGCTTTTGCCATGCCGGTAGTAATGGTACAAGACAAAATGGACATTTTTAGCGATTCCCTTAATGAGAGGCCTTACAATTGCCAGCCTGTTTTGCCCGTAGGCCAGAGCCTGCGCAACAGTGAGCCGCCCGCTTAACAAATATTCCTTCGGATAAAAGGTTCCAATGTAGTTTTCATAATAGCCGAAAAAATGCACGACAATGCCGGCCTTTGCCAGCAGTTGCAACAGTTTTGTACTCAGCGTCACCTCGTTGAAACAGTAAAGCTCTCGCGTATCTTTGATGGGAAGGTAGAAATTGCCGTCTTCCTTGCGAAACACAATGGAAAAGTCCTTTTGAAATAATTCTCCCGTGGAAAAGATGTATCTGGCATCGCTGTTCATGCCACTCCCCCTATATAAAGCAGTATTCGTAATAGGCGCATTTTTTGCATATGGGCTTCAGCACAGGAACGGGCGGAGCATCGGCGCTTAAGAATTCCTCAATGCGCCGGTATTGTTCCTTGCGCTTCTTTATTTCTTCCTCCGTCAGGGTCAAGATATGGGTGCTTTTGCTTTGCTTTTTCTTCTCCAGGCATTCCAACCGCCCTTTTCGGGCGATTCCCTTCTCATATAGGACAATCAGGTAATACTCTAATTGGGCCAGGGCGGCTGACAGATCGGCGTCGGACTTCTTGATTTCCGTTACATATTCAGCAGTCAGTTTATCAAGCTTGATGCCGTCCAGCGCCACTTCTTCTTTGTCCTGCCTTTTGAGGTCATGCAATACCCTGCCGATCCGTACATCCTCGGAATTGTCTTCCAGGTTTAATTTGTGATAAAACAACCAGCATTGCCGTTTGCAGTGCGTATAATAATTGACCACCGTCCCAGTCAGCATCACAAAAATATCCCCCCATAATATTTCTCCAGCGCTTCCCTGTCCAGTACACCATCCTCGATGAAGCGTTCACCGCCACTGATGAAATAATAGCCGCCGTATTCCTCGGCGCCGGCAGGAATTTTGTCCCTAAATACCTGAAAGGTAAAGTACGACATTTTCAAAGCCAGTCTGGAGTATTCCACCATGCGCCGGGTGTAGGCCATTTCCTTGTTACTGCCCAGCGCCTTAAACTCCTCCCAGACTTGATAGCCGTCAATGTCATCCAAGGTGTAGGGCACAAAAAGCTGCCAGTTGGACTCAATCAAGCGCATACGCGCCTCAATTTCCTTGAAATTAAGCTCCACACATTGCCTGTCCAGATTGGCAAGGTTTTTCTCGTTGGATTTGCTGGTCCTGGCAATCAACTCCTGAAATACAAGCGCGTATATCTCAGCAAAGCTCTTTTCCTTGAGAAATTGCCTTATAGCAGGCTCCTGGATGGAATGGCGTAATCTGGCATCACCTTTGTAGATGACTGCCGCGTCATCATAGTCAAAAAAGTACGCGACAGCGCCCCCGGCATTGAGGCAAGAGCGGTTGAGCCGCCCCATGAACTGCTCCTCCGCATCGGGGAGGGAAATATCTTTAAAGCCGATTTCCATGTCGATGTCAATGCCCGCCTCAATGACCTGGGTGGCAATGAGGACGAGGCGCTCGCCATTGCGTATCCGTTTGATGACCTGCTTCCGTCTGGCAGCATTGTCGTCTCCGGTAAGCAAAACGGCGTTGCAATCATCCTTGCAAAGCTGGTAAAACGCCCTGGCCGTCTTTTTCTTGATAAACTCCACCAGCACCCGCTGGTCCCTAAAACGCAAAACCTCTTCCTTGAGCCGTTCCAGCGTGATCTTTTGCTCTGCCAGCAAGGAAAAATCCAGCCGTACCCGGCCTTGGAAAAGGGGATGGCGGTAGTATCGCGCAGGACTTTCAATCAATCCAGCAAAATGCGCGTCCACCGTCTTGAGCAGTTTATCCAGTTGGGGAAGGGTGGCCGACATGATGATGATCTTGATGTGGAGCAGTTTGGCGTAGCTTTGCAAAAAACTGATGATCTCCCGCCAAATGCTGTTTTTGTAGCTCTGGATCTCGTCGAGCACGATAACGCTGTTGCAAAGCTTGAGCAGGGGAAAGCATTGATCGCGTCCGCAGCCAAATAAGGCGTTGAAAAAATTGATATGCGAGGTCAGCACAATGGGATAATTGTTGAAAATATGATCCAGCCATGCGGCATCGTAGTTTGGCTGCTGGTCGTCATCGCTCACAACGACGGGGGTGATGGAATTAATAACCGCCAAATTTTTGCCAAAAAAAGGAAGCAGCGCTGATTTGGTTTGCTCTACCAGGGTGTTGAAGGGGAATACATAAAAAATATTGTTGAGGCGGCTGTCCACTTGCAAGGCACGTAAAGTGAGATTGATGGCCATGTTGGTTTTGCCGGCCCCTGTCGGCGCTTCCAAGTAGTAGATATGCGCCTCTGATTTTGCCAGGAGATTTTGCTCAGCCTCTAGAAACAGCTGATTACGCAGAGCATTGATGGGATCACCGTTAAAGGCGGCGGGATCTCCTTGATACTGCCGGATACCCTGGTAGATTTCACCTTCGTAATAGCGACGCGCCAGTTCCTCGCCGCCATTTTCAACGATGGCAGGCTGCATAGCGCAGCCTGTCATAAATTCCTGGGTAGCGCAGTAATCACAGCCGACAATCAGCGCATAGAGCAGCCTGCATAAAATATAAAAGGCAAACGGTTGAGCAATGGTTTTTGGCTCTTGCATATAATAGCGCACTTCATCGAGAATGTTGCCGTCCAGCCGGTTTTGGCAGTACTGCTCATCAAAATTCTCCAGTTCACTAAACTCACGCCCATTACCCAGCTGGCCGTGGTGTTTGCTGATGCAATAGGCAAAGGC
>DNIT01000027.1:4908-5766 GCA_003489345.1 Pelotomaculum sp.
CTTTCCTGGCTTCCCCCCGCATGCCGCGAAACGCGCTGTTTTTCAATACATCGTATTGATAGCGCGGATTGATTTTTCCAAAGTCATGTAAATAAATGGCATAGACAAATAACAGATAGACCCTTTCCGCCTCTTCACCCTGAAAACCGTACACCGCAATCAACTCTTCCACAATTTTACCAATGCCCTTAACTGCGCAATACCGTTCGTAATAGTACAGGGTCAGCCTGGCATGCGCCAGCAGGGTTTCAGTCAGCTTGACACCGTTTATGTGCTTGGTATGGGCAAGATAGCGCTCGTCCTGCATTTGCCCGGGGGTGATTAGCTTTTTCATCAATATCTCCTCGTGGAGCAAACAGGAAGCCGAATATTCCGGCCTCTTGCCGCTGAACCTAATAAAAACTGTACTGTCGCTCGCCGTCAGTGTAAAGCCGGGATGACAACGCCTCTTGGGGAACAGTACAGTTGGTAAAAAGATAGCGGCCGAATTCGTAAAAGTTGTACGTGGGTACCAAAGCCGTCGGAGCCGTTTCGACAAACAGGTATTGCGAAGGGCCGCCACCCTCCAAGGCCTTGAGATCCCCATCATACAAAAACAGTGAATGAATACGTGACGATCGAGAGGAGTAAAGATCCACCATCTGCATCTCGTCAATTTGGGCCGGAAAGTCGTTGCGACCCAAATAGGGGATGTAGACACATTTGCCATGCAGTAAATAGTCGCAGAGTTTGTGCCAAATATCATCAGCCAGCTCATACTGAGCAAGGAAAACCGTCCAGTTGGGACTTTCCAGCCATTGCTCCCGCACCTGCAAATTGCCGCCCTCCTCTTTGGAGGCGTAACCCACGCTATTGTTG
>DNIT01000027.1:5846-11206 GCA_003489345.1 Pelotomaculum sp.
TAACCCACGCTATTGTTGAAATATTGCAGTTTCTTGGCAAAGTAGCCGTTCTTGCCGTTGGGAACAACTGACACCAGCAACGGGGAGAGCACCTCGTAAAACTCGGGATAAGCGCGTTCCTCCCGGCCGTAGAGCTTCGCATTGCGGTAGCCGCTCAGGCCGAGCACCGCGCCCAACAGGCCCAGCAAAGCAACCCTGTGGATATTGTTGTAGGTGAAATATACCTTGGCATTTACGTCTGGCTGCCGGAAGCACGCCGCCGGACCCGAAAGTGTGAAGCGCAAGCTTTTCATAGGCCCCCCCTTAAAAAATAGACTGGACAGTGCAGGGCAGCGCCGCAAAGTCAACTTCGACAGTGAAAGGATTTCTGTAAAGCTCGATCGATTGGATTTCGTCCTGATGCGGCGCCAGGACCTTCGCCAGTTTGGTAAGATCATATAAGACCTGCTCATCCTTTCTCTGCACCTTTACATACCTGTCCAAATTTGCTAAAAACAGCTTACTGTCCTCCTTTAGCTCGATGAAAAGTGAAAGCTCATTTTCGCAGCCGCTTTTGGAATTGGTGTTGAAAGCCGTGGTAGCAACCCTTGCAGCCTTTTTGAATTTTTCGTAGGCTTCTACGGTATAGCCATCAAACCCGTCAACCAGCTCAGTGAACTCCCCATAATTGGCGGGATTGACCGAGAAGGAGTACACGTAATGCGCCTCGTCGGTCATGATCTTGGTACCCATGGAGGAAGCTAATTTTCCTTCGCTCTTCTCATTGGAATTGCGAAAAGGAGAAAGTATCTCCTGCGTTAATACCTTGGTGCTTTGGAAGCGGTTGAATCCCTGGTTGATCTGTACCGCTCCCGTAATGCTGATGTTCTGCTTCTTTTCGGCAAAGGTAGCGCCGAAATTCATTACGTCAACGGCGGAAAACAGCTTGCCCAAAACCTCGCTGGAGGAGGTCTTGTCATCCAAAGCGCCGAAAAGATAGGTATATCTTTCGTTTAAGTCCCGCGGCTGCATTTTTTCGCTGCCTTCGCCGCTCTTCATACTTTTGATGTAGAGCACCGGATCGCCCTGCAGCAGCCACATGCGCTTCATGGGGTATTTCAGCGCTTTGTCGCTGCCAAAGATGTCATTGTTGGCGGTCGTCTTGGGATAGCCGGACAGATCGGCGTTGAAGTTGGCCATATAAGCGCCAATGGCAAGAATACCGTATACTCTATTAGTCTTTTTCATTTTAGGGCTCCTCCTTGTTTTGGTAATAAAGGTTCAATAATATTGTTTGCGGCAAAACCGTAAAACAGTGCATCCAGATCGATGAATTCCTGGCTTTCAGGTGCATAAGAGGAAGCAACACTCAGCATTTTATTAAAGCGAGAATCGTTGATGTCAATGGCATGGGCATATTTTTGAAAATGTTTCCTATATTCCTCCTTGATATCCTTTAACTCCTTGGCTGCCGCAATGCCCCGCCACAGCACGTCGTAGTGTAGCATCTGCGCCTGGCTCAAACTGAAATAGTAGCGCAAAAGTTGCCCCACTGCCAAATAAAACTCCGTCCCACTTTGGCAAGAAACTGGTTCCTTAGTCTTGAGCACTTTTTCTTTTAAGTTCTCATAGGCGACTCTTATGGTGTCTCCCATATCATTTTCCTCCTCAAGAAAGTAGTTCAATAACGAAAATCTGACGTTGAGCGCATGGCCAAGGGCGGGCACGTACTCCAAATTTTGCAGCCGGGCCAGGATTACCCTCATCGTCACCTTGTCAATACAGCTTTTGATGGGCAGGGTATCCCCCTTGCGCAGCCAGGCCCGCAGGGCCTCTCTTGACAGCATGATCTGGTCGGCAAGGGCCTGCGGCAGTTTGTCGGTCGCCTTGACACGCTCCACATCGTAATTGCGTACGAGTTGGAAGGCGTACAGGTTTTCATTGATGTGCGCCTCAACAGCGCTCAGCTTGTCCAGCCTGCCACCCTGGTATTTCGGTGCATCCAGATAATTCTCAAAGTTGATCGGCCTATCCATCCTGTCATTGAAGCTGGGCAGGAAGTCATAGTCATCGGCGGTGAGATCCATGCCCCGGTCAAAATGCAGATAGCTTACGGGCTTGCGCACATTGACCTCGCTTGCAACGGCAAACAGCTCCGGCGCATGATCCCCTACGGGGATGTAGCCGGCATAGAGGAACTTCCCCTCCCTTGTTTGCCCGTTTAGCCACAGGAACAGCTTGCGCAGCAAAACGGCTTCCTTGGTTGTGATCCGATAAGGTACTTTAAATGCCGCAGTCTTGTGTTCCAGGTAGGGCTTTTTGGCGTTCATGCCCATGTTGGTGTTGGACAGCCCCAGCACCTGACCGTCGACTGTAACATTATAGCTGTTGCTGTTGAATATTTTGGGCAACAGATAGCGACCGCTCTCATAAGCGTAGGCTTCTTCGCCGGCATGCAGAAACAGCTTGATATAGCAGTTGTCTTTAATGTTATTCTGCTTTATCCGCTCCGCAACCGCCTCCAATGAGGATAGAAAGCGCTTTTTGCTTGCCTGAACTGCCTCCGGCTGAAGCGGCTCATAGCCGGCTGCGGCGAGGATCCCGGCACTCTCTTTATCTTTGGTGACCAGTAAAGCATTAAAATAGCGTTCGATATGCTCCCGCAATTTTGGATACACGGCGCCTTCCTGCAAGAAAGTGTCATGCTTGCAAAATAGGCTGAACAGATTATTACTGTGGATTTGCTTTTTCGGATCAACGGACTTGTTCATTTCTATCATACTGCTGAAAAAATCCGCCTTTTTGAACCACTCAACCAACAGATCGTTTTCGGGCAAGCTGGATTTCTTCGCCACATAGAGCTCATCCATGCTGCCATCCTCGTTCAACCGCAGGTACAGCCCGGGCTTGAGCTGATAATGCTCCAAAACCATGGTGTCCATATCGAATTCCGGGTATTGCGCCTCATGGTTTTTAAACTCATTTAACAATTCCTGTAACATTCATTCACCTCCTCTACTTCGCTAGACAATATCCAAAACCAATCGCATTTTTTTCGCAAACCCCCCCGCTTAAAGCGATAAAGGCAAGCCGCTGTGCCCATGCGTTAGGTTTGACAGCCAGCCGTACCTTATGCCCCAGGAGCGAAGTGCCTTTGTAGCTCACGATGACTGGTTTTCTATTAAGCAAGTCAATCCGCTCAAAGAAAAGCTCGTCCGGCTCCACAAAGGAAACATCCTGGGCCTTACACTTTTTTACCGCATTCATTTGAATTCGGTCAGCCAGTAACCCTATACCGTTCTCCGGCATCCAGCAACGGTTGTTTAACGTAGAAATGATTGGCGTCAGACTGATCAGCTCGTTGATATGGGTTTGCAAATAGCTCCGTAATTCAATAGATATCACCTTGGCAATCCCTTTTGCCCTTGGCAGATAGGCTTTCATCGCGCTTGCGAAACCCAGATCCCTCGTCCGCAGGTGGAAACAATACATTCGCTCCTTACGGTAAATTCGATCCGGCTCCAGAGGATAGGGCGCACAAAAAACATAGGGTTTATACCTATTTTGATGGTGCATCGTTTTGAGTTGCTCGTCGAACGTCATTGCTTGGCTACTCAAACCCGCCAGGCCGGATTGCACTTCACGCATGGGCACGTCCTTCTCAAAGCGGATGGCGGATACCACCTCATAAAAGCAACAATCCATGAATAATCACCTCCCAAAAAAATCAATGTTATTTGTTCTTAATCATATATTTGGTTAATTTTTCTTGTCAAGCAATTTTTATTATTTTTTCTACATTTTTAGAGAGATTTAGGATATTATATTTATTAAGAAACAGACAATAAGAGCAAACTGTGTATTGAAATATGTTTTTTGTTCTGCTTATATTTCAATCCGCAACCTTCACATTAGATGTCATCGCAGCATAATTGCTGCCCTTAAACCGTACACATGATGTTTGCTTCAATTGAACAGCGCAGCGCCCCCTTGCCGTAATGGGAAAGGAGGCGCTGTCATGAGAAGACTATGTGAGAAATAAAATGAATAATTTTTTAGACAGAAGGGGTATCAAAGAGGCCCTTTTTCGTGTTTCAACGCTTAGAAGAAGGAGCATCTTTTATATAACTTGAAAAAACAATATCGCTTACTTTTAGCTCATGCTCCGTGTATTCAAATGCTAAGACAAAATCCCCCAAAAATCCGGCGGGGGAGAGCTGTGCTCCCATTCTCGCCGTAATACGGTTGTTATCCATTTCATAATCAACAATGGATCCCGTCACCAGATTCTCAAACCAGCTATTTTTCATCGCAATTTGGTCTATCACCTCTGATTCCGGAAAAACAATGGGGGACTTCTGATCGATGGTTATTTGCACATCCTTTTCAGTAATTTGCGTATGAACTCTGTTTTTCAGTGTATCTAACGGATTTTCAACCGTAATTTCGGAAAAATCATCCGGCTTGAGTACATGGATATCCTCAGTCAAAACACCAGTACCCTCACCGGTACAAAGTATTATAATTAATTCATCATTATTGTCGCTGTCCACATCGGCATAAAAAAGTTTTGGCCTAAAGCTTTCACTATCAAGAGTTTCCCACGGAAAGCTTTTCTTCTTATCTCCTATAGAAACCGTCATGCCGGAAATCATGCCGTCATCCACCGATACGGCATAGAGTTGAGTTTGATTTTCCTTAATGGTTCCAATAAGATCCCCAGCCTGAATACCCATCTCTATATTTTCCGGCTTGTTAAAATAGTCGATATAATAAGTTCCGTCTTCTACTATAAATGAAAGCGTTTGCTGATATTTACCGGCTGAACCTGTCGAAGTTGCATAATCATAGGTAATGATTGCTTCATTCCCGCTTGCTTTCACCACATAATTCTCCACCCATGGACTAGATGTACCGGTCGTCCAATGGTTCGCATTGTATTCGTCATAGACTGCTGACTGACGTTCCGCGCTCAGCAAATCATACTGTGCTTTGCCATCACGGTTTTTGACTGCTTCGGCCCATTTCCCGGCAATATCCAGTATCCGTTGGGTATGGGTTACATTTAAGATCACGCTATCAGCTATTTCCATCACTGTTTTTTCATCTACCTTGGATGAATCGAAATATAAATCATATGCAAATTTGCTGTTTTCAGGTATTAAATATATATGCAGTTCATCAACATAGGAAGTATCATTTGCCGCCGCGGGTTGAGTACGCCGGAGCATGACTTCTGTCGTCGGGTAACTGAAACCTTCCAGTTGTTTCGTGCTCAACGTTTCCACATGATTCCCCTGAAACTGGGAGAGAGGCAGTGACGGGTCATAGTCCATTATCATACAAGCTCCGATTTCTTCATTGTTCTTCTTAAAGGATAT
>DNIT01000027.1:11348-11798 GCA_003489345.1 Pelotomaculum sp.
TTCTTAAAGGATAAAGAACTGCCTGGGAACATTTCGACGGTCCAGTCCCGGGGAACAGAGATAGAGAATGTGCCCGCATCAATTTTTGCTACCAGCCGACCGCCAGCCACGTCTGTCAATTGTAAAACCTCTGGTTTCAGTATATCTTTCAGAGCTGAAAACTCTACCGGAAACTCCTGAATGCCGGCGGCATAAGGAAAATATTCATACTGCTGGAAATAGACCACGACNNGACAGGTAAAAGTCCTGGTCTTCCTTGATGGCTTCAAAGGGTGCAATTGAATAATCGGGCAGTACTCCTTCCTTTACCCTGGCATCGATCTCAGCCTTGACGATATCACTGATAAAAGCAACATAGTCCGCATCGCTTATTACCAGATCCTTCAGCCTGTATTCTTCACCCGTTTTCAGGTCGAAGGTATGGGAGCTTTGCACCGTCAGTCCATGTGC
>DNIT01000027.1:11929-13634 GCA_003489345.1 Pelotomaculum sp.
TGCTCCGCCGGAGTACTGGTAATCCATGAATACAACGCTCAGCAATCCATTTTGATTATATTTCAGCCTGTAGTCAAAATAGGTTTCGCACTTGTTTGGGCTGCCTGTATAGCCGGATGCCATGGCCTTTTCCATTTCATCTGCGTTTTTCAAGCCTTCATTCCTGGCCTCCTCGGCTTTTTGGCTGAAAATTGCGTTTATGCGATCCTGCACGGTTTTGTCGTCCAGATCATCAATCTGCGGATATTGTAAAGTTGTTTTGATTATATCCGTCTCAGAAGCTTCTTTAATTGTTTTTATAGAAATTGCATTTTCATGAACACTTTCAAGATGAATTATGCCGTTTTCCCTGTCCCACCCCACTCTAAGCCCTAAGTTCTCAGAGAAGAAATCCGTGCCTAGGTGGGCCCTGTCTTCAATGATGGTGTAGTCTCCCATATAATAAGCATGGTCATTTGCGGTTACTTTATAGTTAATTAGATCAATTATTACATCTTTTTCAGGTCTAGAGACGGATATCGTACTGTCATTTTCCGACCACTGTACTTCATACCCGAGGGCTTCACCAACCGCCCGCAACGGCAAATAAACATTTCCCTTGTCCACCGAGGCGACGGCCTCAATATTAGTACCGTCCAGCATGATTGCGGGTTGACTGTCGGTTGCGGCAAAAGCAGATGCACACACAGACAGCATCAACGTAATTATGACTCCTGCCCAAAAAACCTTTTTCATTATGACATTGAAACTCCTTTCCAGTTGGTAAAGTTGTGGCGTTGCTATAGAGGCTTTCCAGCTAATCTTATACATCTACCATCCTTCCCGAAAGTCATATCTTCTTGTTTGTTTAAGGGCTGGAACCGGTCCTCCCTTCTTAAATTAATATCACTTAATAACGTACCGGTCGAAATCACAGGTTTTAGCCGATAATCTTTTGCCAGGCAGGGCCTGTCCAGAGCCAGAGGCAGTGCCAGAGAGACGATTCTCTTGATACGTTTTCATGGCATCTCCACATAAAGCTTGATCTCCCCTTTACATATACATCAGTGGTTCAATAAAATAAAATTGGAATAATGAGTAAATAAATAACAATGCTAAAAGACAAGCTAATGTGATGAAAATTTTGCGTTTTATACTACTTTCTGATGAAATACCAATCAACAGGCATAACAAGAATGCAAAACCTGTGATAGACGGGTTTATTAAATAATATAAAACAATCAATAATAAAACCTCCCAGCCCTCTTTAAAAGAACAGACACATATTAGAGTTGCCTGCATCTGCCCGCATGGCAATCAATTCTTCTCCATAATAATTATCCATAACCAGTCTTTAAAAATATGACGTCGTGTAAAACCAAAAGGTTCAACCTATAAGAGCTACTGGTAAGATTCTTGAAATGCTTAAAGCCTATGATTCATGAAGATCTTATATGTAAAGGTGATTTCCTTCTCACCGGCCAGGCGCGGCGCCTCTTCCTGGGCTCCGGCGGCGGTGGACGTTAAAGTTGTCGTTACAGCGGTCTTAATGAGAATAATTATAGAAGCTAGTATATTCAACCGATTAGCATAATCACCTGACCTCGGGTATTCCATAGAAAAAAGGATATGATTTGCAAGAACTGTAAACAATAGAGCTGGAGATGTTTGATCAATCTAGTATAGGGGTAAAAATATTGCCTTAACATAAGGGGCGGTAATTTTA
>DNIT01000057.1:0-206 GCA_003489345.1 Pelotomaculum sp.
GGCTTGGACATGAGCGGATACCCCAATACCGCCGCCATTGACGTTGAAATATATAAGGTTCATGAGAGTATGCCGCAGGAGTTTTATCCGATACAGAATTGCAGGGGTATTGTTGTAAAACACAGCGACAAAATAATCGGCGCATTTATCAGTGCCGGGAGGCACAGCGCTTTTAACGCTTGTAGTCTGAAAGGAAACAGCTTTGA
>DNIT01000057.1:333-4165 GCA_003489345.1 Pelotomaculum sp.
GAAAGGAAACAGCTTTGAAAAAGTGACAGGCCGAACGCTCAACGAATGGCTTGCGGAAATGATTCAAGCGGATAGCACCGAAGAAAGTCTTTCCAAATTAGAGCCGGAACAGGTTATTGAAGAATATTTTGTGGCGCTGGATAAAAAAGACGCTAAGACTGCTGGATATTGTCTCTCGAAAAAAACGCTGCTAGGGAATTTAACCTCAAACATGCCAAACGAGGAATTATTTAACGAAGGGGTCGGATTGCCTTTGACGGATTCTGGGGTCGGAGCTCCATCAAACTTTGATAATCTGAAATCCGTAAAACTATTGAAAGCCGAACTGATTGACGAGCCGGATAACAGCACTAAAATCTTCAGGGTCACGATGGACATTCAATACCATGAGGATAGGCTCATCAGCAGCGGAGAGCAGTTCTGGGATTGTAGCATGGTTTATGAATCTCCTCAGACGGGATGGAAAATAGAAGGTTTTGGACATTAAAGATGCAGGAAAAGAAATCAGACATCCACTCACATAATTGTGAATGGATGTCTGATTTCCTTGTGCCCCGTACCGGTTACCCCTCGGTTCAGTATAGCACTACATAAGGTATTGCCCCTGACTATTCACAATCCAAACGCTGAATTATGCGGCCTCTATCTGCTCTGCCCCGGTGGTTTTGGGCTCGGCGGCATGTTAAGATAATCAAGCAGCGCGGTCTCGAGCACCCTCGAATAATTTACGCCTTTTTGCTCGGCAGCCTCCTTGAGCCATGCCGGCAGGGTGATATTGGTCTTTACCCGTTTATTGTCCAGTTCATTTTTCACCATGTCAGGGAAAATAACAACGGGAGAAACCAAATAACCGGGCGCGGTATCGGGGTCTATCTCCGGCACTTTTGAAGGTTCCGGAACCGGCTCTCCATCTTTTTCCATCCCATAAATATGCAGCCCGAGCGCGTCGGCCGCCTCCCGCTGCGCCTCTTCAAAGGTCGCTCCAAAGCTGACGCAGCCAGGGAGATCCGGGAAGTATACGCCGTATCCGTCCTTGCTGGGCTCAAAAACAGCCAAATATGACAACTTGCGCATATGCATAAACTCCTTTCTCGCGGCAGGGGGCTTGGTTATTTTAGCGCCTGCTTTTTTATGCTGCGTAATGTCCCGGTGGGGATATCACCTGAATGGTTTGGGACAGTGACTTTGCCGGGCTTTGTTGGATGCTTCAATTGAATGTGCGAGCCTTTGGTCCTGCTCGGCACTTCATACCATCCCTCTTTATGCAGTATCTTCAGGATTTCCCGGATCGTCAATGTCTTCCCCTCCTTACATTCTCCATTATACGCCCATTTTATGCGTATATCAATAAAATTGTACGTATATTTTATACGTATTATCCCTTTATTTTAAGAACCAGTCAATTTTTTTTTAATGTTTTTCAATAAAATAGAAATACTAATGTTGATTTATTAAATTGTTTCGTTTATAATGAAAATATTGGAAGGAGTGGCGCTATGTCAGTATCCGAACAGCTTAAAATACTGTGTGTCAAGCTCGGGATAAGCGTTTCCGAACTCGGACGAATATCAGGGAAAAGTCCGCAAGCTTTCAGCCAAAAAATGAAACGGGAGAGTTTTACGGTCGACGAATTGAAGCAAATTGCGGAGGCCGCTGGTTGCCGATATGAGGGAGCCTTTATTATGCCTTCCGGCGAAAAGGTCACGTACTGAAAGGGGGATCGTTCAATGACTTTATATGATAAAATCGACCGCTACAAGGCGTCGCTTGATGAGCATCGTCCTTTTGAAGGCCACCTGCTTAATGAAATAAAGGGCTATTACCGTATTGGTCTCACCTGGTCGAGCAATGCTCTGGAAGGAAATACCCTCACTATTAGCGAGACAAAGGTGCTGCTGGAGGATGGGCTGACTGTTGGCGGTAAACCGCTGAAAGACACATTTGAGGCACTGGGGCATGCGCAGGCGTATGACTTTATGTTCACGCTGCTGGGTAGCCGCCGTATCACCGAGGCTGATGCTCTAACAATGCACCGTATGTTTTATACAGGAATAGATGCTAAAGAAGCCGGCCGCTATCGTGACCGCCCTGTCTTCATAACCGGTTCCCAGTATAAAGTGTGCGACGTGAAGCTGATCGGACAGGAGATGGCAAAACTATTTCAATGGGTCGCAGAGAAGCGGGACAAATATCACCCAGTCAAGTTCGCAGCTCAGTTACACAAGCGATTCGTATTTATTCATCCTTTTATCGACGGCAATGGTCGCATTTCCAGACTGCTGATGAACACGGCTCTCATTCAGGACGGTTACATGCTGGCTGTGATCCCGCCGGTTTTGCGTCAGGAGTATAACAGTCTGCTGGAGCGAGCCCATAAAGATGACCGACCGTTTATGGATTTCATTGCCGAGCGGGCGTACGAAACACAGAAGGAAATCATGCGGCTGCTGCACATTCCATTTCCCGAGCTGTCATAAAACGAGAGCGGGTATCCCTACGCCGAATCCCGCTCTTGCCTAACGCTTGATAGGGCAAAAGGAACTACCTACCTTTCCATGTTTGATATGTTCAGCGCTTGGTAGCAGGAAGCCGAAAAGCTGAAAAATGGGGAAATCAGCAAAGAGGAATATGATACTTGGCGTTACAACTATCCCCGTATAGAAGCCGAACGCACTAAGGTGGCACTCGATGCACGACGCGCAGAAAAAGAAAAATCCAATGAAGCAGATTCCTAACATTGTTACTGGAATCAGAATCATTCTTTCTTTGACTCTTTTGTTTATAGAGCCACTATCTGTTGCCTTTATCCTGATATACTTGCTGGCTGGCATCAGTGATATGCTAGATGGCGTTTTAGCGAGGAAAATGCATGTCACAAGCAAATTAGGGGCACTACTGGATAGTGTTGCAGATGCCACACTCATTTTTGTTTTGTTGGCAATTATCATTCCGTATTTCATATGGCCGGCTTGGGTTATCTGTTGGATTGCCTTGATTGTCATAATTCGCCTATCCTCGCTGCTCATTGGATTTTTCAAGTATCGAGCGTTTGCTTTCCTCCACACTTATGCCAACAAAATTACAGGACTGGCATTGTTTTGTTTTCCATTGCTGTATTGGCTTTGGGGCTTGAATGTTATGGCCATTGTCTTATGCTGCCTTGCTACTATTTCAGCTATCGAGGAATTGCTCATCAATGCCACATCCAATACATTGAACCGAGACATAACCTCAATTTTTGCAGTCTCACAGAATCAAAAATAAAAAATGTCCGACAGAAACAAGCTAACTTGTTTCGTCGGACATTTTCATGTCTGTTATGGAATTGCTCTCCGATAAATGTTTTGGGGTTATGGTATCAAAACAGTATCACCGAGCCTAAAAATCTCGAAAAGTCCAGTATTCATGCAGCTTTTCGGAGTTCAGGTTCTTACTCCCACTCAATCGTCGCCGGGGGCTTCGAAGTAATATCGTAGACCACCCGGTTGACTTCCTTGAGTTCACCGACAATGCGAGAGGAGATGGCCTCCAGTACCTCGTAGGGCAGGCGCACCCAGTCGGCGGTCATGGCGTCGTTGCTCATAACGGCGCGGATGGCGACCGTATAGGAATAGGTACGCTCGTCCCCCATCACGCCGACGCTCCTCATATCCGGCAGGATGGCAAAGGACTGCCAGATCCGGCGGTAGAGGCCGGCTTTGCGGATTTCCTCCTCCACGATGGCGTCGGCTTCCTGCAGCACCGCCACCTTCTCAGCGGTGACCTCGCCCAATACCCGTACCGCCATGCCGGGACCGGGGAAAGGCTGCCGCCAGACCACCTCTTCCGGCAG
>DNIT01000160.1:0-10347 GCA_003489345.1 Pelotomaculum sp.
TTTTCACACTGGCTTTCCTGGGGACAAACCCGCCCGCAGACGGCCGGCAGGGCGTTTGCTTCCTTGAGCTTTTGAATACCCCCGGCAAAGTCGCCTTCCGTTACCTTTTTGATAAAAGCCGGGATGTCGATATCCACCGGGCAGCCCTGCCGGCAGGGGGCGTTTTTACACTGGATGCAGCGCTTCGCCTCGGCAATAACGGCTTTATCGCTATAGCCCAAAGCTACCTCGTTAAAGTTTTTGGCCCTCACTACAGGGTCCTGGGCCGGCATGGGATTCTTTTTAGGAACAATAGCTTTTTTTGCTTGCTTTTCTGCAGCCACTACACTTCACCCCCGCATCTGCACTGATGAGATTTGGGACCTTTTCCCTCATACAGGTCCAGGGAAACCTTTTCCTGGTTTTTGTATATTACGGAACGGCGGGCCATTTCAGCAAAATCGACCTGGTGGCCGTCAAATTCAGGGCCATCAACACAGGAGAACTTGGTTTCTCCCCCTACGGTTACCCGGCAGCAGCCGCACATGCCCGTCCCGTCAACCATCAAGGGGTTGAGGCTGACGATGGTCTTGATCCCGTAATTTTTGGTCATATCACATACCGCCCGCATCATGGGCAGGGGCCCGATGGCCAGACAAAGGTCTATTCTTTTTTCCTCGATCAGTTCCTTAAGCAATTCGGTCACGAAGCCCTTGCGTGCGTAAGAGCCATCGTCGGTGGTCACTCTCAGTTCAGTCGACGCGGCTCCCATGCGGTCTTCCCAGAAAACAAGGTCTTTATTCCTCGCCCCGATGATGCTGATAACTTCATTGCCGGCTTCTTTAAGTGCCCTGGCAATGGGATGCACAGGCGCTACACCCACTCCGCCGCCGACACAGGCAACCCGGCCGTATTTTTCAATGTGCGAAGGCATGCCCAGCGGGCCGACAAAATCCTGAAGACATTCACCCTCTTTAAAAGTCCCCAGTTCTTTGGTGGTTCTGCCCACCTCCTGAAAAACACAGGTGATGGTTCCTTTCTCCCGGTCAAAATCCGCTATGGTTACGGGAATCCGTTCACCCTCGTCATGGATGCGCAGGATAACGAACTGACCAGCCGATGCTTTCCTGGCTACCAGTGGCGCATGAATTTCAATCAGTGTGAGCGTTGGTGCCAGTACTTCTTTCTTGACAATCCTGTACAAAAAAGATAAACCCCCTTTGCAAAATGATGCTGTACATAAAACATTAACCTCCTTTAAAAACTCTATTAAGCAAAACAGGTGCCATATCGTGTGAATATTTACACACAGCATGGCACCTGCCGTAAGAGGCCAAATAAATACTAATAATTTTTCTTTATATAAAAAATTCAACAACAAATATTTTTAATAATAAATGAACTTAGTTGTGGTTATCTACGACGAAAAAGCGGCAGACGGCCGAAAAATCGGCCGTCTGCCGTTAAGAGACTTATTCTCTGCTCTTTTCATTCCGATGGTAACGTAAAACCCTGGGGCTGATATTAAGCGCTTTTGCAGCTTCAGTCCGATTATTGCCGGTTTTAACCAGGGTTTCTTCGATAACCCGTCTGGATACCCAGGCCGCCTCCTGCTCAAGTTTTTCCGCAAGCTCCGCAAAATCTATGCTTCCCTTGCTTAATATTACCTTGAGCAGCCTCTGGCTCCAGTCTCTTACCACCTCGTCGATACCGGTCTTCGTACCCATATGCTTGGCCAGAAAATCTTCCTCGCCATGGGGAACGACATGTCTGGGCAGACATTCCGGACAAATTAGGTCGCTGTCCCTCAGAGCCAGGGAGCGGGCCACCACGTTGGACAGTTCCCTGACGTTGCCCGGCCAGGAATAGCTCTGCAGCAAGTCCATGGCCTGGTTATTGAACCGGACAGCTAAATGTTTCTCCTCTTCCGGCAGGTTTTTTCCGATGAAATAGTCGATCAGAGGCAAAATATCCATGCGTCTTTCGCGTAAAGGCGGGATATGCAAGCTGACTACGTCAAGGCGATAAAGCAGGTCCTCCCGAAACAGTTTATCCTTTACGGCTTCCCGCAGGTTTTTGTTGGTGGCGGCCAGCACCCGCACATCGGTTTTAAGCGGTTTTTCACCACCGACCCTGTAATATTCGCCGCTCTCCAAAACACGTAGCAATTTCACCTGGATGGCCGGCGAAGCCTCACCGATCTCATCAAGAAAAAGAGTCCCCTTGTTCGCCAATTCAAAAATACCATGCCGGACTCCCTGGGATCCGGTAAAAGACCCTTTTTCATGTCCGAAAAGCTCGCTTTCCAGGAGGGTCTCGGTAAGCGCCCCGCAATTAACGCTTATAAAGGGACTGCCGGAACGGAGACTGTTGGCATGGATAAACCTGGCCAGGACCTCTTTACCGGTTCCGGTTTCGCCTTCAATTAAAATAGAAATCTTGCGGGTGGCTACTTTTTTACCCAGGAGCAATAGGTCCTTTAAAGGACTGTCAACAGCCATAATGATGCCGAATTCAGTAGCAAGTTTGTGGAGTTCATCGCTGATAAACCACTTTTTATTATAAATAGATTGCAGAGCCCGCTCCAGCAGTATGTCTAGTTCCTCCAGCTCATCAAAAGGCTTGTCGATATAATCAAAGGCTCCCAGCTTCATAGCATCTACAGCAGATTTGACCGTGCTGTACCCGGTCATAATGATTACCACGCAGCTGGGACTACTGTCCCTGATTTCCCTGAGCAAGGTAATACCGTCCGTATCCGGCAGCTTTAAATCCACCAGAGCAAGATCAAAGGATTTTCCGCATAGCAAGGCTCTGGCTTCTGAACCGGAGTTAGCCACCGCCACCGGGTAGCCTTTTTCCTCCTGAAAGTAATAATGAAAAAAGGCGCCGACTTCAATCTCATCATCAATCACCAGGATCTCCGGCTTCTTCATGGCTGTCACCTCAAATCTCTTTGAATATATTGCTACACCGGAATAATCAAGTAAAAGACGCTGCCCCTGTCAACCTCGCTGGCGACCTCGATCCTGCCACCATGGGTTTGGGCAATCCCCAGGCTGACCGAAAGGCCTAATCCGGTGCCCCTGGTTTTCTCCTTGGTTGTAAAAAAAGGGGTAAAAATCTGGTCGATGATACTCTCGGAGATTCCCCTGCCGTTATCCGCCACCTTTGTCTCAACCACCGTGCCGCCCGCTTCCATATCCTCTCTCACGTCGGTGCTGATTTCAATCCGGCCGTCCGCCAAACCCTCCAAAGCATCCCTGGCATTAAGCAGGAAATTGATCACAACCTGCTCCAACTGCTGCTTGCTGCCTATAATCAGGGGGATGCGGGGGTTCAGGTCCTTCTTGATCGTTATCTTGTTTTTCTCGATTTGATAAGAAACAAGGTATAAACTGCTCTCCACAATCGTATTGATGGACACCTGGGCGAAAGAATAGCTGTCCTGCCTGGAAAAAGTAAGGAGATTTTGGATTATGCGCTTGCTCCTCTGCCCGCAAGATTTAATATCCTCCAGCAGTTTTATATGCTTGTCGCCCAGTGATGCATTTCTCAAAATCAAACCCGCATTGCCGATAATAGCAGTCAGAGGGCTATTCAGCTCGTGCGCCACCCCGGCGGCCATTTCACCTATAGCCGCAAGCTTAGCCGACTGAAACAGCTGCGCCTCCATTTTTCTCCTGCCGGTAACATTGCTCACGTATACAGCCACGCTGTAGAGCTCGTTTTTCTCGTTGTAGAACGGGTAGGCCGATACGCTATAAATGTTTTTGGTGCCGGTGTGGGTGAACTCTCCAACACTGGCTTTACCCGTTTGGAACGCTTTCACGGCGGGGCAAAGCTGGCATTGCTCGCCGATACAGGCAAAAATTTCATAGCATTTAAAGTCAACGTCTGCCTTTTTTATAGAGTCCTGGCTGTTGGAACGCAGTATATTGTAAGAGCGGTCAATGAGAAACAACCTGTCCGGCACTGCCTTGAAAGTTTCCTCCCATTCTCTCTCGCTTTTTAAAAGCTCACCAAAAAGACGCGAATTGTTAATACAGACCGCCAGTTGATCGGCCAACTGCTGGACAAAGATAAAATCATTTTCCGAATAGGCGTAAGTCTTTTTACTGCCAAAATTAAGAGCGCCGATGACCTGGTTATTAACAAAAAGCGGCGCCATAATGGCGGAATTGATGCCAAATTCACGAAGGTCGTCGTCTTCCTGGTATTTATGAGTATCGTTCCGGATATCCTGCCTTAAGAAGCACCGTTTGTCCAAAATAGCTCTCCAGGGAGCAGAATTATAGTTATCCAGAACACAACCAACATCCAGGATTATTTGCCCCTTGGGGACTCCGGATTTGATTATAAGTTGGTCATTTTCAATCAAACAAAAACTGAGCAGGTCGTACGGCAGGACACTGCGCAGGGGCGCCGCCACCTCGTCGATGATATCCTCGTAGGACATCTCCACGTTAATCCTTTTAGCAATCTGCTGGATGATGGCCATGCGCGTATTCTGCCTGGTCAGTTCCTCGATAACATCCTTGCAGTGATCCATATCCCAGTCGCAGCTGATGCTTGTATTTTGCAGGGTCGGTTCATCGGCAACGTCTTTACCTTGATCAGAAGTTTGGACTTTATCTTTGCTGACAGACGGGAACGCACTGTCTAACACCATATCTCCCCCTCTCCTCAAAGCCTGTGATCAGAGTTTTAATAAACCAATGATAAGATTTTGTCGAAAAATTTAAAATTATTGTCCAAACAAATTTTAATCCTTTTTGGTCTTTTGTTCAACTAAAATAGTATGGTTGCAATGGCTTCCCGTATCTACCCGGCAAACTGCATTGCAATTATTGGAATGCCATTATCAACGATCTTTACTTTATATTCAGAATATTGAGCAAGCCTGTCCAAAGCCGTACCACAATTCACCGGGCTCGGGGAGCATAAAAAAAGAAGGCTCTGTAGATTACCTTGTACCGGAGTGTAACGCCGGATGGAAAAGAACCAGACCAGCAAACCTGATGGCGCTAATCCACTATTTATCCCGGCCTTCACATCGGCACCTCAACACACCAACCGACCTTCAGGATTTCAAGAGCTACGGCCCGCCTATTCCGGCGCCGTTGTCTTTGCCATATTGGGACACACGCTGACAATCAACGGTTACTGTTTTTAACAAGGCTGACAAGAAAGTTGTCAACAACCCCGTCCCCCTGTCACTCCTTTTTCTTCCAAAAGACCAGACGGGAGAGCCGCCTTCTCAATCCGCCCAGGACCCGCTCAACTCTCCTGCCAACCAGCCGGTACCAGGCAGTGTCAAATCTCCCGCCCATCTTATTCACAGTACTTTCCAAGAGCCTGTACGGGAAAGAAAGGCCAAACAGCAGCAATCGCACCGGGTAGGTAACAACCACCCACAGCCAGTGCACCGTCTGCAGCAATAAAGCCCAGGTCCGGTGAATGAAGTAAAACTTCAACCGGAACACGCGGTAGGCGGCGCGGCTGAATAGTTGAAAATACAAAAGTGCGCCCAGACCGATGCCGATGAAGACATAAAGGCGCAATTCCCCCCAAGTCCCCCACAGCAGCATGCCAAAAACCATGGCCGTGGTAACCAGCCAGTAAACCACATCACCGATAAAAGTCCCGATTTTCCTCAGCTTGTAAGCCGCCCGGACCGCGCGGTAATAGTCATATAATAAACCTGCGGACATGCCTATGACAATGGTAGAGGTGAAAGCTCCCGCCTGGTTGACAAGCATATCCAAATACGAGCACCGCCCCTGCTAAAAAAGCGCCTTAAGCGCTTTTATAATTGTCTTTATTTTAAAATCTTACTTAATAACCCCTTACCCTTGCCTTTGCCCTTGCTTTCCATGTACTGAAAAGAGGTGAAGTTCCCTTCCGCAGTCAGGCTGCCCGTTTCCAGGCTGAGTTGGGTAATATGCAGCCCCTCGCCTTTGAGGCTCAAGACGCCCATATTGGTTTCCAGGTTAATCTCGGCCTCATCAAAGCTCACGACGCGCAGCACCCCCTGCAGAACCAACTGCTTTCGACCGCTGACCACCAGACTGTGCGTGACGTGTTCCTCCACACGCTCACCTCCCCGCAGGTACCCTTTCAAAGGCCGCCTCTAATACCGCCTAACTCATCCTATGCTCCGGGATTATTATTCATGCTAAAAAAAGAGAGGATGATCAAGGAGAACCTCTTCACTGCTGCTTCAAAACCCGCCGCCGCACACAGTTTCTGCCGGCTTCTTTCGCCTCATATAAAGCCTCATCCGCATTTTTCAACAGTTCATCCAGTTCTATATCGCCGGCTTTATCCACGCCGGCGACACCAAGGCTGACGGTTACGGTTATTGCGTTGTCATCCAGCTCTATCCTGGTACCGGCTATATTTTGGCGCAGGCGATAACCGGGAGCGTGTATAACCGATGGTGAGAATATCGGTGTGAATACGGTGTCGTCTTGTTGGTCTTTGCCAATCCGAGGCCGTCCATGGTATCGTATGAACAAAAACCAACAAAGGGTACCTGCCTTAAACGGTGGTTACCCTTTGGCTTTTTCATTTGAAATTTTCCCTGAAGGTAGCGCCGGCGTTGTTGTCACATGTTTATCAATATCGCGTTCCGGTGGGAGCGCTACTTCCACTGTTTCTGGATTTCCACGTCGTTAAAATAAAACTTGACGATATCCTCGGGGGACTTGCCCTGTTCCGCCATCAATCTGGCGCCCCACTGGCACATCCCTACGCCGTGGCCAAAACCTTTTCCCGCCAGGACCAGCTGGCCGCCTTCAACCCGCAGGTCTGAAAGGAGCATGGAGCGGACTTTCTCACTGCCCAGGGCCAGCCGCAGGGCCGGTCCTCCGACGCTGGCGTTACCTATTTTAATTTGCTCGGCCCGACCCGACGGCCCCTTCTTTTCGATCGAAGCGGCAGTTATAGCCCCGGGATCCTTACCGGTAGCATTCTGTACGGCAGCCCTGACCTGCTCGACCGGGATCCTCGCCTCCCATGATTTGTTCTTGGGATCGGTTATGGACAGGCAGCCGTCCTGCACTCCGGATTTTGTATAAGGGGTGGGATCCTTGGTGTAGGCCAGCCCCTCTTCGGCGCTGGCCGAGATCCCGCCGTCACAGGCTGAGAACCAGGCGTGGATGGGGTTGTTATTGTAGACAACTACTTCCCCCCTGGTCTGCTCTACCGCTTTACGCACGCTATCGTTAATTTTGGCAGGCTCATAGGCCTGAAACTCCTCTACACTGGTGGAGGCGTCTGTACCATGCAGCTTTTTCACCTGGCCTGTGTTTATATTTTCCAGAGTGAAGGTCCGGGCCAGGATAGCCTGAGCGGCCAGCGCGTTCACCGGCCACTTGGGGTTCATCTCCGCAGCCACCACCCCCTGGATGTACTCCTCTATCTTTAAGTTCTTCTTCTCTCCCGTTTTATTGATATAGAGGGAAATAGTCGGCTCATCTCCCTGGGGCTGCTGCGCCGGCTTGGGCGCAGGGGCCTGCTGCCTGGTACAACCTGCCGCCAGTAAGCAACCCACCAACAGGAGCACTGCCGTTCTGATTATAGTGTGCCGGAACATAAAAACAACCCCTCCCGCGTTTTCTTTTATTGTGAGCAGGAGAGGTCTTATTTATGTAGTTTCCTCTAGTACTTTATACAGTTCGGCCGCAAGCTTAGCCGGAACATTATCGCGGACATCAACGACCTCCAGCTTGAGCATCCGGTGACCAAAACGAACCTCCAGGATATCACCCGGCTTAATTTCTAATCCCGCTTTAGCCACCCTGCCGTTGACCGAAACATGCCCCTGGTCGCACACTTCATTGGCCAGGGTGCGCCGCTTGATCACCCTTGAGACTTTAAGGAATTTATCAAGCCGCAAATATCACTCCACCATTCTCAAAATATTGCATAAGAAGTGGGTTTTTTATTTGCCCACTGCATCCCTGAGTGCTTTACCGGCCTTAAAAACAGGGACCCTGGCAGCATCAATATTAATTTCTTCGCCGGTCTGAGGATTTCTGCCTTTACGGGCAGCTCTTTCCCTGATTTCAAAGGTTCCGAAACCTACCAATTGGACCTTGTCACGCCTGGACAAAGCCTCACCAATGGTATCCAGAAATGCAGTGACAGCCTTTTCAGCGTCTTTCTTGGTCAGTTCTGTCTTTTCGGCAACATTCGAGATCAATTCTGCCTTATTCATATCATCCCTCCTAAAATAATAGATATTAGTCCCAGTACTATTCGCGAAAACTCTTTCAGTTCCTTCCACCAAGAAAATGTTTCCTATATTTTTTCTGCTTTTTTTGCCTCCTCCCACCATTCATCCATTTCGGCGAGAGTAAATTGGGAGAGATCTTTACCTTTTGTCCGGGCCATATTTTCGACATATTCGAAGCGTCTAATAAATTTTGCCGAAGTTTTGGAAAGCGCTCCCTCAGGTTCTATCCCCAGTAGTCTCGCCAGGTTAACGATAGAAAAGATAAGATCCCCAACCTCCTCCTCGATCTCCAGCCGGTCCCCGGCTATAATAGCCGATTTCAGCTCGCTTAGTTCCTCCTGTGTCTTGTCATAAGCCCCCTGATAATCCGGCCAGTCGAACCCGACTCGGGCTGCCGCTTTCTGCAGCTTGTTTGCCCTCATAAGCGCCGGTAGGGCTGACGGGATAGAAACCAAAAGGCTCTTAGGGGCGCCCCCCTCCCTTTCCTTGGCCTTGATCCTCTCCCAGTTAACCAATACCTCGCGACTGTCCCTGGCGTTAACAGCGCCAAAAACATGCGGGTGCCTGCGGATCAATTTTTCATTGATTCCGGCAATAACATCGTTGATGTCAAACTGCCGGTTTTCCCTGGCAATCTGTGCGTGAAAAACGATTTGTAGTAATAAGTCTCCCAATTCTTCACATATTTTATACATATCTTCCTCGTCCAGCGCCTCTAAAACTTCATACGCTTCCTCGATAAGATAGGGCTTAAGGCTTTGGTGGTCCTGCTCCCGGTCCCACGGGCACCCGCCTTTACCGCGCAGGCGGGCCATGATGTTCACCAACGGGTCAAGAGGAAAGCGGCTCTCAGTTTCGTCTTCATAATTTGGTTCCTGAAGCTGGCCCCCGCCCCAACCGGCTTTCCCATTATCCTCAATTACCTCAATAACCTCAATTTCTCCATCTTTCTCCTCAGCCTGCCCGCCGCCTGCTTGTCCAGGTGTTTCGCAGGATATATCTTTGCCGTATGAACTCCCTGTGGTTATGGCACGTACCAGTTCATCTGACTTCTCACGCCCCACGTCCCACGTCCCATTTCCCAACTCGGGTATGTAAACGCTGGTAAGATGGTCCACCCAGTCCAGCCTGTCAATTGCAAAGAGCGGATGTGTCTCAATTCTTTCTTCACCTGTTATACCCGCGGCCCTAACCACTGTCACCGGGTGTTCAGGAGGGTAAATTTCCATGAGGGCGAGCTTTACGTCCGATGCCACGAGACGGCTGTAAACCTGGGTGATTACCGCTGGCCTGGCCGGCAAGGGAGGCCTGTCCTCGAGCCGCAAACCGTCTACAACCTGAAGTCCCCGGCCCGGGTCCAACCGCAGAGAGGTGTAAATCGCGTCAAGGAAACCGACTGCAGGCAGTACCGCTACCTCCAGCCCCTCCTCTTCCGCCTTCTCAATAATCAGGCGTACCGATTCTTCAGCCACCAAGGGATGCCCCGGTACGGCGTACAACACATCAGCGCGCCGGGCTTCCTCTATCACCTGCCCGGCAATACGCTCATAGACCTCGCCGAACGAAGAGGCTTCCTCGTAAAAACCGTCAAAGGTATGGAAGTTAACCCCCTGGTTGCGGAGCCATTCTACAACCGGGTGCTTTCCCGTGCGGAGATAGGTGCAAGCGGAGCCCCGCAACGCTTCCCAAACACCTATGGTAAGGTCGGAAGAAGCCCCGGCCCCAAGTCCGGCAATAGTTATCCTTGCATGGCTGGGCATGCAATAACCCCCTTTGCATATTTTGTAGACCCAATTGGCAGGCCGTAATAGTCGCAGGTCGCAGGGCGTAAATTTGGACGTGAGACGGGTCGTGGGACGTGAGTATATACTGCATTCCTTTCTGGTCGTTGTGCAATAAACCAATTATGATTTTGCTATCACAAACCACCAAAAGTATGCGCCTGTATTATTATCTTTAAGCCGATTTTGATGTAGGTGGGATTTTAATCGCACACGGCGCGCCGGCGCCGGACCTGTGTGGCTAATGGTACATTTGTGCGAATGAATTCGCACCTGCATTTTTTAGATTTGCTCTGTGAGCTCAACGGCTGTACAGTCTAGGATAGGAAGCAAAAGAACCGTCCC
>DNIT01000160.1:10465-12240 GCA_003489345.1 Pelotomaculum sp.
AAACTAACCGGACGCAATATAGCGTACTGGTATTTTTATGTATTGTCAATTAAAAAAATAAAGTGGCCGTTTAAAGGCCACTTGGTTACTGTTCCATCTGTTTGGCGAGAAAACCGGCTGCGGTCTCGGCTAGTTTCAGCTCCATCTCACCCATTCTGGTTTCCGATTCCCTGGAGGCCAAAATCACGGCCCCGATAGGATCTCCTTCGGCAATAATTGGCGCGATAACTTCGGAAGAATATTTACATTCACCATCTTCTATGATCATACAATCCTTACAGGAGGGATCTTCACCTGGGTTGTTGATGACCACGGCCTTGCGGTCTTCCATTACTTTTTCAATAGCCGGCCCAATCGGTTTATTTATAAATTCTTTTTTTGGCGCGCCGGATACGGCGACAATGGTGTCCCGGTCAGCAATACAAGCTATGTGACCCAAGGCCTCATACAAAGAATCCGCATACTCCTTGGCAAAATCGCCCAGTTCGCCGATTGGCGAATACTTTTTTAGTATTACTTCACCTTCCCGATCAACAAAAATCTCCAGGGGATCGCCTTCACGGATTCTCAGTGTTCTCCTTATTTCCTTGGGGATAACAACTCTACCCAGGTCGTCTATACGGCGAACTATACCTGTTGCTTTCATTAATTCCCCTTCCCTCCTTATCGGCTCATTTCAAGGTTTAACTTTATAAAATAGTATATAACGGGAGGGGTTTGATTATTCATTTTTTTCCAATCAACCATAAAAACTTTTCAGCTTTCGTCAGGCTTTTATTGTTTTGCGTTATCTTCTGCCTGGTCTAACAGTTTATTCGTTATCTCAGCATTGTTTTTAGCTTCCTGCATAAATTGGCTGAACTTGGCCTGCTTGGCTTCCCCGTTCATCTGTCCGGCAAGTTCGCTCTGAACCTCTTCAAAAGACGGCGTTTGCGCCGGGATTAGTTTCTCCCTGATGATGACATGGTAGCCATATTCGGTTTTTACCGGCGACTTGGTGTACTCGCCGTCTTTTAAGGCAAAGGCGGCTTCTTCAAATTCCGGAACCGCCAGGCCTTTGCTGAAAGTGTAAAGGCCGCCGTCAACCTTGGTCCCGCTGTCCTCAGATTTTTCGCCGGCCAGTTGGGAGAAGTCCTTCCCTTGCTGAAGCTGGCCGATGACATCCTGCGCCAGCTGCTTTGCTTCAGCGTCGGTATGCTTAAACGGGTAGCCCTTGTCACCTTCATCCACGAAGAATAAAATATGGCGGACCTGCAACTGCTCGGGTTGGCCCATCTGCTCCTTGTTTTCTTCGTAATACTTTTTAACCTCGTCATCGGTTACGGGGGGCAGGTCCTTCGTAAGCTCGTCCTGCAGGTTCAAAATATAAGCGATGTCTTCCTCACTCATTTTGACCTCGTCCAGTAATTGCTGATACTCTTCCTCGGACGAAAACATCTGTTTATACGCGCCTATTATCTCCTGCACCCGATCAGCGGACAGGGTACCCATTTTCTTGGCTTCCTGGAGCATCAGTGTGTTGTTGATCATCTCTTGCAGGGTGCTCTTGCGGAGCGTCTCCAGCAAGCTTGCGCCCTGGTCCCCGCTGAAGTCCATGCCCTGCTGTTCGTAGCCGGCCTTTGCTTCGGCAACTCGCTTGTCCAGTTCCTGGCTGGTAATCTTCTCACCATTTACGGTTGCCACAACATTGCCGTTGCAGCCCGCAGCAATAACCAGCGCCAGCAGTGACAGCGACAGGGCAAAAAGCCTCCATATTTTCATCATCTATCATATCC
>DNIT01000160.1:12298-12946 GCA_003489345.1 Pelotomaculum sp.
AAAACAACATAGATACATTATATACTAACCTTGTTTTCTCTGACAACCGTCTGGCGTTTTATGGCAATTCCGTTCGCCAACCAGCAGGGTTAAAAAAGCTTCCAGTTGTTCCAGAAGAAAACTGCCCTCATATTGGCTGTTTCCGGCCAGGCGCAGCTTGATTTCGAATTCGTCTCCGGCGCCTGCGTATTTTATCCGGTTCTGGTATTGCCGGCCGGCCGCTACCAGATCCTCCCCCGCCAGGGGGTGACCTGCGGCGAACAAGAGGCGAAACTGTCCGGGTAAAAGGTTGATTGACTTGATTTTTAGCCACCCCGCCAGTACCCTGATTTTGGCCACAGCCAAAAGGTTACCCACCGGCCCCGGTAAATCTCCGAAGCGATCCACCAGTTCATCTTCCAGATCCGGAATTTCTGAAAGCGAGCTAAAGGCCGCTATCCGTTTGTAAATCGCCACCTTCTGGTTGGGATCCGGTATATAGGTGTCGGGAATATAGGCCTCTACCGGCAGTTCAATAGAGGTTTCCACCATTCTGGGAGCCTCCTCACCCCTGGCTTCCCGCACCGCTTCTTCCAGGAGCCGGCTGTACAGGTCAAAGCCGACTGCCGCAATGTGCCCGTGCTGCTCCGCCCCCAGGATATTGCCGGC
>DNIT01000160.1:13054-13282 GCA_003489345.1 Pelotomaculum sp.
CGCATGGCGATCTTGAAGCCGGAACCCAGCTCGGTGAACTCGCGGATGGCGGCCAGTCGTTTTTCGGCAGCCTCGCCAAGCACCCTGTCCTTGCGATAGGTAAAGTAAGCGTAGGCCACGCGGTTGGAACGGCCGACCCGGCCACGCAATTGATATAACTGGGCCAGGCCCATCATGCCGGACTCCTTGACAATAAGCGTATTTACATTGGGGATGTCCAGGCCGTTT
>DNIT01000160.1:13427-26028 GCA_003489345.1 Pelotomaculum sp.
CATTGGGGATGTCCAGGCCGTTTTCAATAATCGTGGTGCAGACCAGGACGTCGTACTCGTGGTTCATAAAATCCAGCATCACCCGTTCTAATTCGTCCTCTTTGATTTGGCCGTGGGCAATTGCTATCCTTGCTTCCGGCACCAGGCCCTGCAGCCATAAGGACACCCTCTCCATATCAAAAATACGGTTATAGACGAAAAAGACCTGCCCCCCACGTCCCATCTCACGGCAAATAGCCTCGCGAATCAGGACCGGATCCTCTTCCAATACATAGGTCTGGACCGGGTAGCGATTTTCCGGCGGTGTCTCCAGAATGCTGGTGTCCCGCATCCCCACCAGGGACATATGCAGGGTACGGGGGATGGGAGTGGCGGAAAGGGTAACCACATCCACGTTTTTACTGATTATTTTCAGCCTTTCCTTGTGAGCGACCCCAAAGCGCTGCTCCTCGTCCACCACCAAGAGGCCCAGGTCCTTGAAACGGACGTCTTCCTGCAGCAGGCGGTGGGTGCCGATGACGATGTCGACAGTACCCCGCTCAAGTTCCTGAAGCACCTGGCGCTGCTCACGAGTTGTGCGGAAACGGCTTAAAACATCGACCACTACGGGATAGCCCGCCAGCCTCTCCCGGAAGGTGTTGTAATGCTGCTGGGCCAGGATGGTCGTAGGGGCCAGTACGGCGACCTGCTTCCCTTCCATAACTGCCTTGAAAACAGCCCTTAAGGCCACCTCGGTTTTGCCATAGCCCACGTCCCCGCACAGCAGCCGGTCCATCGGCCTGGTACGCTCCATATCGAACTTGATCTCATCCACGGCACGCAGTTGATCGGGGGTCTCCTCAAAAGGAAACGCATCCTCAAACTCCCTTTGCCATACCGTATCCTTCCCGAAGGCATGACCCTTAACGGTCTCTCTGGCCGCATAAAGGGCAAGCAGGTCACTGGCCATCTCCCGGACCGCTTCCTTTACCTTGCCTTTGGCCCTGTTCCACTCGCCGCCACCCAGGCGGGACAGCCGGGGAGCCTCGCCTTCACTGCCCAGGTACTTTTGGATTAGTCCCACCTGATCCACCGGGACATAGAGCTTATCCTCCCCGGCGAATTTGACCAGGAGGTACTCCTTCTGGATCCCCTGGATAGTCAAAGGCGTCACCCCGAGATAGCGGCCAATCCCGTGATTGACATGCACCACATAATCACCGGCTTTGATATCCACAAAGGGAGCCAGCCGGTCCGACCGTCTCCACTCCCGCCTGGGCTTTTTGCGCTGGCCGTAAACCTCCGACTCAGTGAGCACCACCAGGCGGCAGCCTGGCAGCTCGAAACCTGCCAGCAGGCTGCCGTTGGAAATCACCACGTTGCCGGCCCTGACATGACCTTCCAGGGAATTGGCATAAAAGGCGTCAATATTGTAGTCCCTTAGAGCTAAGAGCAACTGCTGGGCCCGCAGCTGGCTTGACACAAGGACCACCACGGCGTAACCCGAGGCATGCCACTGGCGCATTTCTCCCGCTAACAGCCCCAGGTTCCCCATGAAAGACGGTACGGATTTGCCGGGAAAGTTAATCATTTGTTCGGGCTTGACAAACCCGGGCTGGCGGGGCAATAGAGATGAATAAATCGTGATATGGGAAGCAAAGCCTGCCTGGAGATGTTCCCACCCGGCGTAAGTCAGGAACTGGGATGGCAGGAGCTTTCCTTTGGCCAAAAGGTCTGCGTAGGTCTCGGCACGTTCCCGCAGCACCTCTTCCACTACTTCCTTGACGCGCGACGGCTCATCTATAAAAATTGGAGAACGGTCAGGCAGGTAGTCAAGAAGGGTAATTGTCTCGTTGTAAAAATAAGGGAGAAATTGCTCGATACCGCTGAAGTAGCCGTCAAAATCCTCCAGGAGTTCCCCGAATTTTTCCTGCAGTTGCCGCAATGCTCCCTGTTCTCCCTTTTTCCCCAGCTTGCGGCGCTGCGCCAGGTATTCCTTGTCAGCGGCCAACCGGGCTTTTTCCCGGGTATCATCCCTGACAATCAACTCCCTGGCCGGGTAGATCACCAATTCGCCGGCCTTCTCCTCCGAACGCTGGGTTGTGATGTTAAAGCGGCGGATGGAGTCCACCTCGTCGTCAAAGAATTCCAGGCGGGCCGGCCTGTGGGCGGTCATGGGGAAAATGTCCAGAATCCCCCCCCGCCTGGCAAACTGCCCCCTTCCCTCAACCAGATCAACCCGCTCGTAGCCCATGGCCGACAAACGATACAGGATGTCTGCCAAATTCACCCGATCGCCGATACCCAGCCGCAGCACCGCTCTTTTGAAGTCGTTAGGGGGGGGCAAACGCCGCAATAAAGCTTCAACAGGAGCAATGACCATGATCTGCTCGCCCTGTGACAGAGCTTCCAAAACCTGCAGACGCTGAGCCGCCACCTCCATGCTCTGGGCCAGTACCTGATAGGGCAATAGCTGCATTACCGGAAACTGCTGCACCGTAACGCCGGGCAGGAATTCCGCCAGTTCGTCGCCTAAAGCCAGGGCTTCCCGCTCACCTGCCGTCACCACCAGGAACGACCGGGGGGCTTTTTCAATCAACCCGGCCAAAAGATAGCTGCGCTGTGACCCGGTCAGACCAAATATCTGCTGTTGCTTGATTTTTTTCTCCAGCCCTGCAGCCAGGCTGCCAAACTCCGCCAAGGATTGAAGCGGCTTTAAAATCCCGCGCATGAATATATCCTCCATTTACCCATCACAAAAAGAGCTTTAGCAGCTTAAAGGCCAAAGCTCAAATACCATGGTTCACATCGCTGTAATTATCAATTATCTGTTTGCAACGCGTCATGCTTATGGTGGACCTTTAATTGAGCACCGGCCCGCTAAAATAAGCACTGTCGGGACCTCCATACATGTCCTCCAGACACTCCTCACAAAGGGTGGTCAAGATCACCTGGTCCCCGCTGCCAGACATACTAATTATATTCTGCGACTCTGTACCCGTCAAGGCGGACTGCATTTCTCCCGGCGAAAGGGCCTCCACCTCTAAACTATGCACGACACTATCACAACATTCACAAACATATACCAGTTTCAAGCGACCCACTCCGTTTCATAATATGGTTATTTGCATCTGTGTCGCTCTTCCAATAATTTTACAACCAGGAAGTTCCAGGCTAAATGGACCAGAATCCCCGCGCCCAAAGCGGGTGGCAGGGTACCGTAAAAACGGTAGACGGATACGGTTATAAAACCAAAAATTGAGTGGCTGGCCAGAGCCGCCAGCCCGGCGTAATAACCATTGCGGCGGTTAAAGTATTCCCAAAAGCCTTCCACTGCTCCAAAGGACAGGTGGGTTAACAGGATATTTCCGCCGCATAAAACAGCCGCGGCAGTTTTTAAGCTCTCCTCCACCAGAGGGGCCAGGTATTCCCGCCTTTTGCCGGACCATTCACCAAAATGTTTGTTAACCTCCCAAGCCAGCACTGCAGCCATTGCCCCCAGGAGCAGGGACAGCGGCAGGGAGGGTAAAAACTGATTGAGGCGTATGTATCAATCACCTTCTGTTGTAAAGGTTCATAGCTTTCTCCAGGCCATCGCGTACTATGCTGACGACTGCTCCGGCAGCGGCCTTCAGCGCTTCCTCCATCTTCCCGGGCTCAAGGCGGCTGAGGACATAGTCCACCGTCTCCATGTCAACGACTTCCGGCCTGCCAATCCCAACTCTGACCCTGGTAAAATTTTCAGTGCCCAGAACAGCTATGATCGATTGCATCCCTTTGTGCCCCCCGGAGCCTCCTGCGGGACGGATACGCAAGGTACCGGCAGACAGGTCCAGGTCGTCGTAGACAACCACCAGGGCAGACGGGTCAAGCTTGTGCCAGTTTAACAAAGGTCCTACCGCCTGCCCGCTTAAATTCATATACGTCTGGGGCATGGCCAACACAATCTTTTCCCTGTCAATCAATCCCTGGCCGACCAGAGAGTTGAACATTTTTTTCGTTACAGCCACATTCAGTTCCCGCGCCAGCCGTTCGATGACCATAAAGCCTACATTATGCCTGGTGGCGGCATACTTCCGGCCCGGATTACCAAGCCCCACAACCACTTTCATAAAAGGCACCTCCGCCTTTAAAACTCTCCCCTATTTTACCAGGGCCCGCCCAGGAGGGAAAGAATAAAATGGGCGTAAGGCGTAAGGCATAAGGCGTAGGGCGTAGAAAAAAATTATCATCTTCTACATCTGAAATAACTGTACGGCTGTTCAGCCCACAGAGCGTATCTAAAAAAATCAGGTGTGAATGCATCCACACAGCTCCGGCGCTGACGCGCCGTGTGCGATTAAAATCGCACCTGTACCGGCTGGAGGTCCTTGCCAGGCAGCCATAACCCTATTTAGGCGACTCTTCTTCATCCGCCCCGGCCGGTTCGGCTTTCTCCTCATCCGGCTCGGCCGCGGTTTCAACCGGCTCCCGGACGGGAGCGGCTATCGTGACCACCGCGGCGTGCAGGTCTTCGTTAATTCTAACATCCGGAGGCAGTACAAGGTCAGCCACGCTTATTACATCCCCGACCTCAAGGCCGGAGATATCCACGTTAATGGCATCGGGGATTTTTGTGGGCAAGCACTCCACCTCAACCCGCCGCAAGAGCGGTGTAAGGACACCCCCCATCACCACACCAGGAGCGGTACCGTTCAAAACAATCGGTACGGTGGTGTGAATTCTGTCCTTCAAAGAGATTTGGTGAAAATCAGCATGTACCAGAACACGGCGCAACGGATCCCGCTGGACAGCTTTGACCAGTACTTTATACTTCTTGGTTTTACCATTTTCATTGATTTTCATGCTGATCAGAGCGTTTGAACCGGCTTCCGCCAATATTTTCTGCAATTCCTTGGCATCCACTTCAATAGCCATGGCGCCTATGTTTTTTCCATACACAACAGCCGGGATCAACCCTTTATTTCTTATCTCATGGGTATGGCTGCTGGTTTTATCCAACCTTTTCCGGACTTCCAACTCCGGTTCCATCTAAGACCCCCCTTTGGCAACTATTATTCCCTATATTTGTCATAAACATTCTAGCTTGGGCATATGAATTAGCTTAAGAAACTTATTTGCTGCAGGGGGGATTAAGATGCGCAAGAGCAAGCGTTTTGAATCCATGCCGGTAATCAGTCTGGAGGAAGGCCGCCAGATCGGCCACATTAAGAGTCTGGTAGTTGACCCTGCCGGTAAAAAGGTGGCTGCGCTGATTATTGAGCAAAAGGGCTGGTTTAAGGAACAGAGGTTTATACCTTATTATAAGGTTAAAAGCGCAGGCAGCGATGCTATCACCATTGAAAAAACAGCCAGTGTGGAACGGGCAGCAAGCCTGCCTGACATAGTCAAGCTATCCAGAGAAAAGGTCGGTGTTATCGGCGCCCGGCTCGTGGCTGAAAACGGAACGCTCCTTGGCAAGGTTGATGAGTACTATGTAGATTTGGCCACGGGCACGATCGCCGGCCTGGAGTTTTCCGGCAGCCTGCTCAACAGCTTTATCAAGGGCCGCGCCTTCCTGGACACCATTTATGTCCGGACTCTGGGCAAAGAGGTGGTGGTAATTACCAACGAGGCACTAGAAAATATTTTCAGACTTGACGGCGGGCTGCAGGAAACCGTCAAAAATATCCGTGAAACAACCGGCCAGCTATGGGAAAACACGGTGCAAAAAACAAAGGACCTGGGGACCACCTTGAACAAATCTATTGAAAAAGTAAAAAAGGATATAAAAACCGCAGCCAACTCCGAAGATAAAGAGGCTATGCCCACCGGCAGGGAAAAGAACGACGCTCCGGTTGCTGCCGGATTGCCTGAAATTCCCGCGCAGGAATCGGATCTCGAAAAAAATGAGCGCATCGCTGAGGAGCCCCCGGCACAAGCCGGCGCGCCAGACGAAGAAAGCCGCACCCCCCCGCCTCCGCAGGCTTAAAGGCGGTGGGTACGGGCCGCCACTTAATCGATTTGGAATGCTGATTTACGTCCATAGATGAGAAATACAAAACAAGTGAAGGGTCAGGGGCTTTCATTGAAAACAAATGACAGCCTTTTTTCATCCCATAACGAAATGATTAACTTTTTTTCTTGATGGGAGGTAATTGAGGCCCAGGTGTGGAAAAAGAAGGAATAGCTCTTTATGGGGGGGTAAAAAGTGAAAAGACATTGTTTTTTATCTATGCTTTTAAGTTTGGTGTTCTGCCTGGCTGTCACTAACGCAGCTTTCGGGGAAACACAAACTTCGGCCAAGCAGTTGTTCCTAACCGATTTGAAGAATAACGATATTGTGGTAAGTGGTATACCTTACCATATCTATTCCGGAACATCAGTTTTGGAAATTGAAGAATTTAAGACGAATTTGCCCGACAGTGAAACAGCCGTGCAGCTGCTGACCCGTGCCAGGTTGAAGTTAGACTCCAAGGTTGACGGCCCTGCTGAAAAGATGGAAACAAAATATACGCTTACCCTGGGCGGGAAAAACCGCAGCGGCTCCTTATTTATGGATAGCGACAAAATGATTGTATCAACAGAGTTCATGGACCTGATTAAGGACTTGTACCAGGCGCCTGACCCCAGCCAATTAACCCTGCCCCGTTATGTCTATTTTACCGGGCTAGCCGACGCCGGGGTTTGGGACAGCATGGTCCAGCCTGAAATTTCACCGGCCCTGGAGGAAATGCTTCTATTTATCTTTGAAGCAATACCGGAGCATTACTATCAGCTTTCTCCTGCCGAAAAAACAATAAAATTACAGATAGACCGGAACGGATTGCCGGAGGTCATACGCTCTTTAACATTCAAGGCTATTGACGAGCCGGAGCGGTTCGCCGGCCTGGTGTTTAATATTTTAACCGCCTTCGATCCTACAATAAGTGAGGAAGATGACAATCAAGGTGTTTTGGAAATATTGGGAATGTTGGAAGACCTCAAAGAAGTGGTTGATACTCCTGACAGTCCCGATCAAATGCTGGAGATGCTGGGCGACAAACTGACCTTCAACCTGGTTATTGAGTCCTCCCTGCTGCCGGCAGGCCCGGACAAATTTCTCTTTGAGCTTGGTATGAATGACTTGGGCACATCGACCAATATCCGCATCGACAGCACAACCCAGGGCGGCAAAGAAAACATAAGCGGTACCGGACTTGTTTCCTTCAACTTAACAGATAAAACAGAAGGGTTCAGCCTTGATGGAAAAATAAGCCAGGATCTCCGCCTGACTAAGGCTGAATACCGCACCAACTGTATAATAGATTTTAATTTTAGCGAAAGCAGCGACGAGGACAGCTACCTGCTCTTAAGCCTGAAAGGAACAGATCGCTACAAACCTGAAAAAAGTGTTGCCATAAGCCTCCCCGAACTTACCCCGGAGAACAGTATGGATCTCACAGAGGTAGGCAACAAACCGGCTCTATTCCATGAGGAGGTGCAGGTAGTCCTTGACGGAGAAGCGCTCTCCTTTGACGTGGACCCCTTAATCCAAGAAGGCAGGACCATGGTCCCGATCCGCGATCTGGCGGAAAAACTCGGCTTTACAGTCGTTTGGAGCGAGCCCAATCAAGTCGTTATGACCGATGGAGATACCACTATCTCCATATTCCTGGGTGAACAGACCTACACTGTTAACGGTACCCGAAAGCACCTGGATGTTACCCCTTTTGCAAGCGAGGGGAGAGTGATGGTCCCGGTGCGGTTTATTGCCGAGGAGTTAGGCTGTATGGTTTACTATAGTGAGGCTACAAATACTGTGTTCATCAACCATAAGGCAAGTACCCGCGTCATTCCCTAGCCTACAAATGATAACAAAGTAATTTTGAGCCCAAAATTACTTTTTGGAGATACTTCCTTGTTTACCCGTCAAAGGCGTCAGTTTTTCCCGGTTGAACCTTTGAAAGATATTCTTTTTCAATAACACTGATTCAAGTTGGATAAATAACCTGGTCCTTGCCAGTGAGAAAACCGTCAAAGCAACCCAGATAAAAACAAAGGACACCATGTGCACAGTAGTGAACGGTTCATGAAAAATAAATACTCCTAAGAGCAGCGCAATGGTCGGGGCGATGTACTGCAAAAAGCCCATGGTCGACAACGGGAGTCGCCTGGCACCGCTTGCAAACAAGATCAAAGGCACTGCCGTGACAACGCCGGCCCCGGCTAAAAGAGCTGATATCCCGGGATGAGCAAAGCCAAAGAATAGGGCCCCGTTGTTATGTACATAATTGAGATAAAGCAAGGCAAACGGGGTCATCATAAGGGTTTCCAATGTTATTCCGGTGATGGCCCCGAGGTGGATCATTTTTTTGCACAGACCGTATAAACCAAAGGTAATTGCCAGGATCAACGCAATCCAAGGAAAAGCGCCGAAATGAAATGTAAGATTCAACACACCAAGCATGGCCAGGCAGAAGGAAACCATCTGCCAAAACGATAACTTTTCTTTCAGAACGATAATTCCCAATAACACGCTAACCAGTGGATTGATGTAATACCCCAGGCTCGTATCAATAATATGGTTGCTGTTTACAGCCCAAATATAAGTCAACCAATTCACGCTGATAAGTATAGAGGCTATTATAATGCCGGACAGTTTTTTTAATTGACAACTGATTTCGCACAGTTCGCTCCAAAAATCTAAAAGCTTTCCGGTTGAAAGCAAGACCACTGCCATAAAGAAAAAAGACCAGGCAATCCTTTGTGCCAGTATTTCAGGAGGCGGAACAAGGTCAACCAGCTTCCAGTAAAGCGGCAATACTCCCCACAACAAATAAGCTCCGGCGGTAGCTGCCATACCGATTATTCGTTCGTCTGTTTGTTCAGCTTGCATGATCTTTACCCCTATTTACGAATAAATCTATTTTATGTATTTCTATCTATAAAAGCAAGTGAGACAAGGAACAATCCCTGTCTCGCTTGCATAATAAGTTTTTAGTAATTACATCGGTCATCACCAGGGAGCAAGTATCGGCGGCAATAACCCTTTTTAATCTAATCAAACAATTTGCTCACGGAGAGGTCTTCATGGATGCGGATGATCGCCTCGCCGAGAAGTGGAGCGACAGATAAGACCTTGATTTTATCGATCATTTTTTCTTTGAGTACAGGGATGGTATTGGTGACAATCACTTCCTTGATGGGCGCCTCGTCGAGCCGTTTTATCGCCGGACCGGACAGGATAGGGTGGGTGCAGCACACATAAATATCATTGGCGCCCCATTGTTTTAAAGCCTCGGCCCCTTTGGTAATGGTCCCGGCGGTATCAATGATATCGTCCAGCATGACCACATTTTTGCCCTTGATTCTGCCAATGATGCTGGAAACTTCCGCCACGTTGGGTTCAGGCCTGCGTTTGTCGATGATGGCGATGGTGGCGCCAATCCGTTCGGCCAGCTCCCTGGCCCGGGTGACACCGCCCAGGTCGGGTGACACCACTACGATGTTATCAAGACCTATCTGTAAAATATACTCTGCCAGGATGGGAACACCGGGCAGATGATCAACCGGAATATCAAAAAAACCCTGAATTTGACCGGCGTGCAGATCCATACAGAGGACCCGCCTGGCGCCGCTGGCATTCAAAATATTGGCAACCAATTTGGCAGTAATAGGGTCTCGCGCCCTGGTTTTCCGATCCTGTCTGGCATACCCGTAATAGGGCAGAACCGCGGTAATCCGCTTCGCGGAAGCGCGCCGCACGGCGTCAATCATGATCAGGAGTTCCATCAGGTGCTCATTAACGGGACTGCAGGTGGGCTGCATGATAAAAACATCGGCGCCCCTTACGCTCTCGTTAATTTTCACCTGGATTTCTCCGTCACAAAAACGGGTGCATTTGGCGTCGCCCACAGATACCCCCAGGTACTGCGCAATTTCTTCAGCCAGTTCGGGATTGGCATTTCCGGTAAATATTTTTAGCCTCTTGCGAGATGACATGCCTACTACCTCCAAATGTATTAACCGCAGTGTATTTTAGTGGTTTTCGAAGAGATGGTCACGTAGACGCTAACCATCCCTATCCTTCTCGGCCTTGCTTTTTTTCCTGCTCTCCCAGTCAAGCACCAAGGCTTGCTGGGCTCTTTCCACGCCCAAGGCGCCGTCGGGTACGTCTCTGGTGATGGTGGAACCGGCTCCGGTTGTCGCGCCGGCGCCTATTTTGACCGGCGCCACCAGGTTGGTGTTGCTGCCTATGAAAGCCCGGTCACCAATATGCGTGGGCCATTTTTGCCGGCCGTCATAATTGCAGGTAATCGTGCCCGCCCCAATGTTGACCTTCCTGCCGATGGTCGCATCGCCAACGTAGGCCAGGTGAGGCACCTTGCTGCCGTTACCGATATCTGATTTCTTGATTTCAACAAAGTCGCCCACCTTGACGTCCTCTCCCAGCCTGGTTTCAGGACGGATATAGGAAAATGGGCCAATTGAACAGCGGTCCTGGATATAGCTTTCAAGAACAATGGAGTTTTGGATCGTTACACCGCTTCCCACCACCGAGTTTACCAGGCGTGTATCCGGGCCGATGACACAGTCCTCACCTACTGTCGTGCTTCCCTCAATAAAAGTAAAAGGGTAAATGGTGGTGTCCCGGCCGATCCGCGCCCCGTGGTCTACAAAAGTAGATTGCGGATCAACAACAGTTACCCCCGACTTCATTAGCTCCAAAAGGACTCTCGACCTGATTACCCGCTCCACCTCGGCCAGTTGGACACGGTCGTTAATCCCGGCTGCCTCGGCCTGGTTTGCCAGAAGCATTGCGCCGACCGCCCTGCCCTCCGCGGCGTAAGTTTTAATAATATCGGTGAGGTAGTACTCACCTTGGGCATTGGCCGGGGTAACTTTGTCCAGTGCCTCAAAAAGACCGGCAGACTCAAAGCAATAAATGCCGGTATTGATCTCCAGCACCTCAATTTCTTGTGGAGAAGCGTCTTTTTGTTCAACTATCCTTTTTACTCTGCCTTGGTTATCCCGAATCACCCGGCCATAACCGGTTGGATCCTCCACCTCGGCAGTCAGCACGGTGGCGACAGATCCTGCGGTCCGGTGTGTCTCCACCAGCCGGGAAAGCGTTTCAGGCTCGATTAGTGGGGTATCGCCGCATAGTACCAGGAGCTGCCCATTAAAATCCTTTAATAAAGACCTGGCCTGCAACAGAGCATGGGCTGTTCCCAGCTGTTCCGCCTGCAACACAACCCGGCCCCGGTCCGCCACTTCCCGGGCGACCAAATCCGCGCCGAAACCTACCACTACAATATTCTGTTCCACTCCGGCAGCTGCAACAGCCTCAAGAACATAAGACAGCATCGATCTGCCGCAAATCTTATGCAGTACCTTGGGTATCCTGGATTTCATCCTGGTGCCTTTACCCGCAGCAAGAATAACTGCCGCCAGACTCATCCGGCGACCTCCTTTGCAATGTTCTATAATAATTATGGTGAAAGATTCCCTAAAATATGGTTTACAACGAGAATCTACATTATTAGCATATTCAACAAAAAAAATTAATTTCCTCTAGCTTTAGATAAAAAGAGCGCTTGTACTCCAAGCGGTTGGAATTTGCCCTGAGGTGGTAAAACGGTGCGCAAGGCATTATCCAACCATATCCGGAAGCAAGAGCTCTTACTTGTCAATTATTTAATTAAATAGCCATAGTATAGGCCTGTAGAACGGCGGTTTGGATTAATTCACGAGCAATAGAAGTAATCGGGTGCGCTATGTCACGAAATTCTCCGTCCGGTGTTTTTCTGCTGGGCATCGCCACAAACAACCCGTTTTGCCCTTCAACAACCTTGACATCGTGAACAACAAAAGAATCATCCAAAGTAACCGAAACAATTGCTTTCATTTTACCTTCTGTTAATACTTTACGGACCCTGACGTCGGTAACTTCCACGAATTTCACCACCTTCCCAAATATGGTTACCGCTCTTAAAATAGCTCTTTTCTGCAGCACTTGGCAAATTCCTTCTTATTTCCAAAATTTTAAGAAAATAATTCCTTTGTTATATTATCTCTGGCAAATAATTGCTTTTCTTTAGTGTGGACACTATTTCCCGGATGTGTTCCTGGTCCCTGGTCTCAAGATCAAGCTGTACTTCGGCCTGTTTTAAAGGTATGCCCGGTTTAATCCGGTCATGATTTATCGAAATCACGTTGGCATGCGTTTGCGCGACTACCGACAGCAGTTTCTGAAGGCTGCCCGGCAAGTCAGTCAAGGTTGTCCGCAAGCGGACATAACGGCCTGACTTGGCCAAACCACGCTCGATAATAATGGAAAGAATATTCACATCTATGTTGCCGCCGCTTAAAACAACTGCGGTATTAGCTCCTGTCAAAGATGTTTTACGATAAATTAATGAGGCCAGGCCGACTGCTCCGGCACCCTCAACCACCAGTTTCGAACGCTCCAGCAGCATCAGGATAGCGCCGGCAATCTCTTCGTCATCAACGATGATGATATCGTCCACATAACGCCGGATGATCTCGAACGCCAGCTTGCCGGGCCGTCGTATCGCTATCCCGTCGGCAAAGGTGCTGGTACTGCTGATTTCAATCAAGGCTCCTTCCCGGTATGAGCGATACATGGCCGGAGCGCCCT
>DNIT01000160.1:26128-30138 GCA_003489345.1 Pelotomaculum sp.
TACATGGCCGGAGCGCCCTCGGCCTGCACGCCGATTATACGTACTGCAGGTTTCGATTTTTTTATGGCCAGTGCTATACCTGCGATTAGTCCGCCTCCACCAACCGGTACCAGTACCGCCTCCAGATCCGGCATCTGCTCGAGAAGCTCCAGGGCAATCGTGCCCTGACCGGCCATTATTTCCACATCATCAAAACCATGGATGAAAGTGGCCCCGCTCGTCACCTGAAGCTCAAGAGCGCGGCGGTAGGCTTCATCATACCCCCCTCCGGCCAGAATTACCTGCGCACCGTAACCACGGGCTGCCATTATTTTAGAAATCGGTGCCCCCTCCGGCATGACAATGACGCTGGTTATACCCGCCCGGGCCGCGGCATAGGCTACCCCCTGGGCATGGTTGCCGGCTGAAGCCGCAATTACCCCACGCGCCTTTTCTTCACTACTCAGACTCATAACCTTGTTATAGGCCCCCCGAATTTTAAAAGAACCTGTTTTCTGCGTGTTTTCCAACTTAAGGAAAACATCATTGCCGGTTAACCGGCTGAAGGTATGAGAGTACTCAAGCGGAGTGACGTGCGCCACACCGGCCATCCGCTGCCTGGCAGCCCTGACCATGTCCAGTGTCAATATCGCCTCCGACATAAATCTCTCCTCTTTTCATTATTAGATATGCGTGAGATATACGTGCCGCTATCATGCCGGCAGTGGATGAAAATCCGTAATGTTTATCCAGAAGATTTGCTATCCCTATTTGCTAAACCCTGGTGACGTCACTGAGCGCTCTCGCCCACGCATCCGGCGCCACGTCGCGGTATTTCCGGTTCCCCACGTAAAAATCCCGTCCTGTCAGCGCTCTTTTATGGATTACCCCGGGGCCCTGCAGTTCCACTATGCGGTAAATATTCCAGATGCTTCTGTAGCCCAGGTTGGTCCTTACCTCTGTGGTTAAAATCATAATCACTTGCGGCGCCTTCATCAGCGCTTTCGGTTCCACCAGACGGGCAGCCAAAGCACGGACCTCGGACTGGGGTTCGATTGCGCCCTCTGTGTAGCTTCCTTCAAAGACTTCAGCCAACGAGGTCGTCCTGCCTTCCATGATGATTGGCCCGAAAACACGACTGGCTTTTTCCAATGTAGACTGGTCTACCGCCAGGTAGCTGCCGATAGGCGTCTGGAAAAGCTGCTCCAGACGACAGGTCAGCCCTTCCCTGCCCATCCTTGCATAGGCCTCAGAAATGGTGACACGCTGCTCACCCTCGTCAATTCTGATATATACCGGTATGGCCACGATACCTACCGGATTGCCGCGACCTTGCGCTGTCATAAGCGTAACGGCTTTCAGGCGTTCCTTTTCGGTCCAGAAAATGAGGATATTGCCTTGACCATCCTGCGCCGCGCTGGATGGATGAACCCAAATGGTAAAAAGCAAAAGAAACACCAAAAGGACGAGGCAGCTCCGTATATACCTGGTGTATGTCATATAAAACCCCCTTAAATCTACCAAAAATATTATGAAACTGCAGGCTGACTTTTATTCTAAAAAAAAATTCGCCCCTGACGACCTCGGGGTTATAACGCTCATGTCCGTCTATATTTTGTTACGGCGAAAGGTTACTGCGAATCGAAAAGCGTTTTCCGGTAAACCCGGTAAACCCTGCCCTTCCTGGCCTGCCCCGTGTTCTGGATAATTTTGTTCATCATCCGGTTACTCTCCGCAATTTGGGAAAATTCGAAGCGCATGACTCCTCTCCGAACAGCTCTGCGGATACATTCTATAATCAGCGCGGCTTCCAGCCCCTTGAACCGGAAGGGCGGCAGCACGGCCAGGACGGCCAGACGGGCGGTCCGGGGGCCCGCTAACGCCCCACCGGAATTTCTTCTTAAAGCTAAAAGCGTCAAACAAAGACCGGCCGGTTTTTCGTCAACTTCAGCGATCAGGATCAAGCCGGGGTCATAAAAACCCTTCAGTCTACTTAAAACGGCGGTGCCTTCCTCCGGGGAAAGAGGCGCAAAACCCCAGATGCCCTGCATTGAACCGTTATGCAGGCATGAAAATTTTTCTCCCTCAGCTGTCAGATTGTTAAAATCCAGTTCCCTGATCCGCAGGGTCTGATTATTCATAGCCCGGGTAGCCACCTTTACCAACCGTACCGGTAAAGGCTTCCTGAGGTCACAGTGGTAAGCCAGCAAGTCCATTTCCTGCTGCAGACCGCTTGCTTTTAACAGAGCCTGATAATAGGGGGGATTATAGGGCATGCCCGGCAGGTGGAAGCCCTTAAACCCCTCCACCAACAGGCCCACCCGTTCGTGCGGGGTAAGGTCAACAGGTCCGGTCATTACCTTTGCTCCCCTGCCGGCCAGCCACACTGAAGCTCTATCAATCAGCGCCACCGCCACAGCGGGGTCGGGTAAAGCTTCAAAGTAACCAAAATAACCGGTAGTCCTTAACCGTTCGTCAGTATGGACACCGGCCGCAATACGCCCGGCCGCATAACCCCTATGCACCGCCAGAAAAGGCTGTGCTTCCACCCGCGCAAACAGGCGATCCCGTCTCGGGTCGGCGGGATCGATAATGGGAAAAGACGGCGCCGTAAAAACGCCACGGTAAACCGATCCCGGAAAGGCGTTAAAGACCTGAAGCTCTTCCGGGCTCGAGACAGTTACAACCTCTACAGCCATAACACACCCCCGCTTATTTTGCTACAGGTTATTCCGGCAGTCAGACCATTGCTACTACCTGAAAAATAAGCGGTCGGCATGCAAAAAGCCAAAACCAAAGAAAATCCAGCTGCTCTGCCGGCACAGCGATAAGGCATGTGGCTTTTACCATAAAAACAAAAAACCGGCCCTTCAGGACCGGCAGATTCAACTTAGAGTGTATTGACGATACAAATCTATCATTTTACCGAAACAAATAGTTGGAATAAATTCATTATTACCCCCTTGCACCTTATACCCAATCAAATGCAGTTTTGCACGCGCCTCAAAGGAAGGTGGATACAGATACACCCTACACCTTACGACTACGGCCAACCTCTAAAGAATACAGAGTTAACTATGCTCCCAGGGTCCGCAGCGCCAGAGTAAGGTCGGCAGGCTTATCAACATCAACGCCAACTTCAGGATATTTGGACATTACCACAATTCCTTTAATCCTGCCCAAAAGCTGTGAGGCTTTTTGCTCAGCCTCGGCAATAGTCAGGGAGCGCATTAAAAACTTCAGTACAAATCCCAAGCCGATTAGCCTGCAAAGTCCAACCGGACTCTTGCGCAGGCTGATAATTTTTTGCCCGTTTTCAACACATTGCTTAAAAACCGCGGGGTTAATTAAGAAAAGGTTTCCCCCCGTAAACACACCCTCTTTTAAATTGACATAAGTGCGCCTGGTCGTTGGGAATTTATTCTCCACCACCTGCTTGGAAATGATCGGGTAATACAGGTCGCCGCTCATATCGCCGCAAAGCTCTAGGAAATCGTTAACCGCCTGGGTGGTGAGCATGGGGATGTCGGAAGTAACCAGCAGTACCCGTCCAGCCTCCAGGCAACTCTTCAGTCCTGCTTCGATGTTGTCCATAATGCCGCCGCGAGACCCTATAACAGATACCTGCTCTCCGTTAAAAAACGGGGAAAGCTCTGCAACGGGACCAACCACCACCACCCGCCTTACCTGAGGGCACCCCAGCAGCGCTTCAACCACATACTGGACCATGATTTTTCCGCCTATCGGTATCAGCGCCTCATAGCGGGCCTCGCTGCATTCTCTGAGCGGCCCGTCATTGCTGCTCCCGGCCAGGACAACAGCGTCAAGCATTAAGCTTCTTCCTCCCTGAGGGCATTTAAGAGGCTCTGCTCGGCGTTTTCAATATGCTCAGTGGCAAGTTTCTGGGCTTGTTCCACGTTGCGGTCGGAAATCGCCTCAACAATCTTGGTGTGTTCATCCAGAGCGATTTTTAAACGGCCCGGCTGAGATAAAGATGTCATACGAAAACGGTTAATCTGCTCGTGGAGATT
>DNIT01000160.1:30222-30487 GCA_003489345.1 Pelotomaculum sp.
TAATAATAATCTGTTCCAGTCGCTGGTTGCGGGAGGATTTGTAAATAAGGGCGTGAAAAGCAGTATCTCCTTCAACTACCGCTTTGAGATCTTCCTCGGCGCTGACGTTTATCTTATGAATTGAACGCTCAAGTTGATCCATCTCTTCGTCCGTGATTCTCTCGGCGGAAAGTCCGGCAGCAAGCCCTTCCAGGGCAGCCCTTACTTCAAAAATATCTACGATATCCTTTACCGATATGCCCGCCACATAAGCCCCCTTGCGGGG
>DNIT01000160.1:30641-30907 GCA_003489345.1 Pelotomaculum sp.
ACCATGACCACAAACCCCTCAAGTTCCAGCTTGCGGATGGCCTCCCTGACCGGGGTGCGGCTCACACCCATTTCTTCGGCCAGCTGGATTTCCATCAGTCGCTCGCCCGGCCGCAGCCTCCCCTGGATAATTGCTTCCCGGAGGGACTCAAAAACCATTTCACGAAGGGGTTTATAATTGTCCAGTTTAATAGGTATAAGTCTTGACTTGTCCATCAATGTCCCTCCCCGGAATTTATTAGATGTAATAATACTTATATTATATTT
>DNIT01000094.1:0-4813 GCA_003489345.1 Pelotomaculum sp.
CATTTTCATAGAACATTGACATAAAACGGTTAATAAGGGCTACTTATCACAGATGGACGACGGACGGATCGTCAACTTCAACCAGAACTGCGTGTACCCCGATTTTTTTAATGTTCTCCCACGAAATTACCGTATCCCGGCCTGCGTCCAGCAGTCCGAAATATTTTCTCTCCCCCGATAGAACCAGGGCAAGCACCTGTCCGGTTGCCGGATCGATATGAACATCTTTTACAGTGCCCAGTTTAGACCCATCGATCAGATTAATAATGTCTCTTTGGGCGAGTTCCGAAGCTTTGAAAACCATGCTGACACCTCCTCCCCACACCCTATGCCGGGAGGGGAGATTTGGTGCCTGTCATCTCCAATATTCTTAGCTGAAATTATCTGATGCCCGTCCTGGAGCCTCTGGCTACACGCCAGAAATAGCGAACCTCGCGATTCGCCAGCAGCAGGACAGCAGCCAGATATACCACGATTCCCGCTATTCCGGCCAGCCCAACCTGGATAATAAGCCCGGCGATACCGGGGAACCATCCGGCTAAGGCGCTGTTGGCCAAATAGCTGACGGCAGCCATCAGCCCGGCGGAGACCAGTACGGCCAGACTGAATTTCAGCCATCCACTCCGGTAAAGACCAGGCAATTTTTTCCCCAGAAAAAACACGAGCAGGGCCATATTGGCCAGACTGTACAGGGAACTGGCCAGGGCCAGCCCTCCCAGTTGCAAGGGGTTGATCAGGATCAAACTCATAACCAGGTTGAGTAGAACCGCAACAACGGCAATCTTTACCGGTGTACGGGTATCCTGGAGAGAGTAAAAGACCCGTGTCAGCAAGAAAACGCCTGCTTGACCCAGCAAGCCGATAGCGTAGAAAAAGACGGCTATTGAAGTTATTTCTGCAGACACTTCATTAAAAGCCCCTCTTTCAAAGGCCAGAGACACGATAGGCTTACTTAGAACCATCAAACCAACACTGGCGGGAACAGTGATCAGCGCTACGGCTTTGAGTGATTTACTCAAAATATCGGCGACCCCGTCCCGGTCCCTTGACGCAGCCCGTGCCGACAGCGTGGGGAAAACAGCTGTACTCAAAGCCATACCGAATAACCCCAGGGGAAACTGGTTTAACCTGTCGGCATAACTAAGTGCTGAGAGACTTCCTACCGGCAGCCAGGTACCCAGCACCATGTTAATCAGGATAGGCGCCTGGTTGATGGCTATGCCCAGTACGGACGGCAAAGCCAGGTAATAGACCTGCCGTACTCCAGGATGTTTGAAGTCAATATTTAAACTCAGCCGGAAGCCGGACTTGAGCAAGGCCGGCAGCTGGATCAGGGCCATCCCGACAGCAGCCAGTACCGTACCCAGAGCCAGACCTTGAATATCGTAAAAAGCCCCCAGGGTAAGCGCAAATATAATAATTAAAATATTGTTGACCGAAGTGCTGAAAGCCGGCAACCCGAAGGTATTATTGGCATTTAGAAGACCTGTAAAGAGGGAAGCCAGTCCGGTAAAAACCATCAGCGGCATCAGGATGCGAAGCAGATCCACGATCAGCGGCCACTCACTCTGATAACTGGGCCCTAGAAACTTAACCAGGAGCGGCGCCCCCAGGATACCGATCAAAGAAGCCCCCAGGTAGAACAGGGAAATGATAACCATGACTGTGTTGAATACCTTCCAGGCCTCGCCTTTCTTCCCCTGGCTGGCATACTCAACAAATACCGGCACGATCACCGTAGCCAGTGCCCCGCTGACGATAGTGAACAGCATATTGGGCATTTTTATAGCTATTTGATAGCAGTCATAGGACATGGAGGTACCAACCTGATGGGCTATCACCATATCGCGCGCCAGCCCCAGCACCTTGGACATCAAGCTAAAAAAGGCGATGATTAACGTCGCCTTGAAAATAAATTTACCTGTCGTCATATTTCAACACCGCATACTTCTTTCTACAATGGTCCGGGCAAATCCTTCTTTTTGGGACATGAGACGTGAGACATGGGACGTGAAAATATACTGTATTCCTTTGGGGTCTTTGTACGAATGAATTTGCTCCTGCATTTATTACACGCTATTTAGGACACATTTATATTCCACTTACAACCCCAGCAAATTTCTTGTTGCCGCCTGGATTTCTTTGATTTCTTCATGGCTTTCGGCTTCCACGTAAATTCTAAACAACGGTTCGGTACCTGAGGCCCGGATCAACACCCATGCGCCGCCTTCAAGCAGCAGCTTAACCCCGTCGACGGAGGAACTCCCGGTCACTTTTCGACCGGCAACCTCCTCCGGCATGAAACTTTGCAGAACACCCAATACTCTCTCCTTATCGGATGGGGAAGTATGCGCATCCAGGCGCTCGCTGCAAAGGCGGCCGTATTCTTTGGCGATATCTTCCAGCAGATCGGTCAGGCTCTTGCCGTGCACAGCCACCATTTCCGCTGCCAGCAACCCCGCCAGGATGCCGTCTTTTTCCGGAACATGACCCTGTATGGATAAACCGCCGCTCTCCTCACCGCCCACTATTACGCCTTGCTCCAGTATGCACTGCCCGATGTACTTAAAGCCCACCGGGGTTTCAAACACCTTGAGCCCCTTTCGAGCAGCTATGCGGTCCAGCAGGTGGGTGGTGGCTACGGTCCGCGCCGCAGGACCCTCCAGCCCCCGGAAGGTGAGCAGGTGGTAGTACAAAAGCGGTAGGAACTGGTTGGGGGTAATGAATTCTCCGTTGGCGTCAATAATGCCAAAACGGTCGGCATCGCCGTCCAGCGCCAGGCCCAGCCGGGCGCCTTCATCTACCACTATGCGCCGCAGTTCCTGAAGAGACGTGGCGGTCGGCTCCGGCAGGCTCCCTCCAAATAGCGGGTCACGGTAACAGTGGATGGCCACCACTTCCGCCCCGGCCCGGCTCAATAGGTCTTCCAGGTACCCCACGCCCGCCCCACACATGGGATCTACTGCGATCTTCAACCCGGCCTTGCCGATAGCGTTCAAATCCACCAGACTGGCCAGGTGCTCGGCATAATCACTACGCGGATCGATAGTAATGACGGAGGCTTTGGGGGATACTGTCCGGCCGTCTTCACCGGTTGTACCCGGGCCCTGCAGTTGTCTGATGTTGTCTTCGATTTCCGCGGTAATATGGGGCAGCGCAGGCCCGGCGTATTCCGGAATGAATTTAAAACCGTTGTATTCCGGTGGGTTGTGGCTGGCTGTAAGCATCACAGCCCCTCCCGCCTGTTGCAGCCATACTGCCAGGGCAACCACCGGGGTAGGAGTGGAACGCGCGGTCAGGTACACGGTTATGCCCTGATCAGCTAAAACCCTCGCTATCTCAGATGCAAACCGCTCAGACATAAAGCGGTTGTCATACCCCACCACAATGCCCTTCGCCGCCAGGTTGTGGATGTTAATATAGTGGGCTACGGCCCGCGCCACCAGCCTCACGTTATCAAAAGTAAAATCCTCGGCTAGAATACCACGCCAGCCGTCAGTGCCAAACGATATCCTCTTCACTACAATCCTCCCGGCAACTAAGTAATTGGCATCTCTGTTTGAATCACCATACTTAAAGCCCTTTATGCGGTTCGTTTCTTAAACATTTGATGCCCGGGTAAAATTCTCCAGAAGATGATTCATATTCTACCGCTTCTCCCAGTATAATCTATAAAATGGCGCCGATCAAACATACTCATAACTTTCCTTCATCCAAGGCTAAGTTTTCCGAGGGAAGTTGTGATTATGCACACCCGCGCGTCTCTTTGCCTTAAGGCAAATTTGAAGCAGGAGGGGTAACCGTGCGCAAGCAGGAAGTTATACACAAGCTGGGAGAACGCAAAAAAATGTTTGAAGACTACCTGGAGCTAGTCAGACGGCAACCCCGGCTGCCGGTTCATAAAGAACGTCCCTATAGCGTCAACGCACCTGGGAAAAAACAGCAATAATCTGCTAGGCCGCCCGCGCGAACCCATTGAAGATAATAAAAAGCTGCCGGATTTAAGTCCCGCAGCCTGCATTATGCAAAGAGTTGCTATCGCCAATATTTCACTCTTGTTTACTGGTTTTTCATCCGGCAATACTCCAACGTCCGCCGCAGTCCAGCCTCCAGGCTGACGCGGGGAGCCCAGTTCAGGACCTGCCGGGCCCGGTTGTTGGCCAGGTAACTATGCGCAATATCACCGGGGCGGGGCGGGCAATACTCGGGCTCCAGCGGGCTATCGGTCAATTCCTTCATCATCTTGAACAAGTTGTTAACGGAGATCCTGGTACCCGTACTGACGTTCAGTATTTTTCCGTGGCCCTGGGACAGCGCGGCCAGATTGGCTGCAGCCACGTCCCCCACGTAGATAAAATCCCTGGTCTGCTCACCGTCTCCAAAAATCTTGGGGCGCTTGCCGTTTAAAAAACGATCCGCAAATATCGCCACCACGCCGCCTTCCCCGGAGGCGTCCTGGCGGGGGCCGCAAACGTTGGAATAGCGCAGGACGGTGGTTTTAATCCCGTAAAGCTCACTGTAAATTTTCAGGTAATGCTCCACGGTATGCTTCGAAGCCCCATATGGAGATTGTGGTTCGATCACGTGGTCCTCATCAACAGGCAGGTAGGCCGGGCTGCCGTATACGGCTGCGGAAGAGGCGTAAACAACTTTGCCGACACGATTGCGGTGGCAGGCTTCGAGCAGGTTGACCGCGCCCAGAATATTAATCCTGGCGTCGGCGAGAGGCTCCTGCAAAGAGCGCTGGACGTCAATTTGCGCGGCCTGGTGGATTACGGCGTCCGGTTTGACCTTTGCCATTACCTCACCCAAT
>DNIT01000094.1:4893-8400 GCA_003489345.1 Pelotomaculum sp.
CCAATTCCGCATCCTCAACCTTGACATGGTAAAAATCAACTGCCGGGTTTATATTTTCAAACCGGCCGGTGGAAAGGTCGTCCACAACCGCAACCTGAATGCCGGATTCCAACAATGTGTCTACAATATGGGAACCGATAAACCCGGCGCCCCCGGTAACCACAACTTTCAATCGACAGCCCCCTCGCCGGAGAGCCGGCCGCCCAAGGCCAGCAGGTACTGTTTGAATTCGCCGGCCAGGTCCGGCCGGGCCAGGGCAAATTCCACCGTTGCCTTGAGAAAACCAAGCTTATCACCAACATCATAGCGTTTGCCCTGGAAAGCCAGCCCGTAAATGGGCTTCTCACGACACAGGACCCGCAGGGCGTCGGTAAGCTGAATTTCCCCTCCGGCCCCGGGCCGGGTTTCAGCCAAAACCGGGAATATGCGAGGTTCAATCACATAGCGTCCCATCACGGCCAGGCGGGAAGGGGCTTTATCCACCGGCGGCTTCTCCACCAAATCCCTAATCCTGTATACCCCGGGGCTTTCCTCAACCGCATCCAGGATCCCGTACTTGCTCACGTCCTCCAAAGGCACTTCCATCACCGCGATCACCGAGGACTGTACCTCGTCGTAAAGATCCGTCAACTGCCGCAGGCAGGGTATCTCACTCTGCACGATATCGTCACCTAACAACACTCCAAAGGGCTCTTCACCGATAAACTGCCTGGCGTAATAAACAGCATGGCCCAGACCCAGCTGCTCTTTTTGGCGTATGTAATGGAGGTCTACCAGATCACTGATATCGCGGACCAACTCCAGCAGGTCCTTTTTCCCCTTTTCTTTCAGATGCGCTTCCAGCTCGAGGGCTTTATCGAAATGATCCTCAATAGCACGCTTGTTACTTCCTGTTATGATCAGGAGATGGTCTATACCGGAGCCAACTGCCTCCTCAATAATGTACTGAATGGCAGGCTTATCTACTATGGGAAGCATTTCCTTCGGCTGGGCCTTGGTGGCGGGCAAAAAGCGCAGGCCCCTGCCCGCAGCCGGGATGATCGCTTTTCTTACTTTTTTTTTCATAAAACCACTCCTTTTACGCTGCAAAAGATATTCTTCGAGCCATTTAACTTCTGATGACCAAACAGCGGTCCTACATGTGCGAGGACCGCTGTTGTTTATTCGGTTGCGTTGTATAGGCCGCCCGGCTTCGCACGCCGGTGACGCCCAGTTTGTTCGCCAATATCAACACGGCGGTGGACAAAACCACCAAGAAGATAATGGCCTGTTTGGGAGTGAGCAACGTCAGCAATATGGCGCTCAGGCCCAAGACGATGTTTACCCCGTAGATGCACAAAACAGCTTGACGGTGGTTGAGCCCCATGCTCATCAGGCGGTGGTGCAGGTGCTGCTTATCCGGCTGTAAGATTGGCTTTTGCCCGTTAAAACGCCTGATAATAGCGCAGATAGTATCCAGCAGGGGTATCCCCAGAATTACCATAGGTATGATAACTGAAATGAAGGTCGCGCTTTTGGCCAGACCCATCACAGATAGGACGGCCACACTGAACCCGAGGTACATCGAACCCGTGTCCCCGAGAAAAATCTTGGCCGGGTAAAAATTGTAGCGCAGGAAACCAAACACCGCGGCGGCCAGGATCAGCGCCAGGGCTATGGCCTCGTACTGCCCCGGGGAAGCAGCGTTTCTGTTCGTCTCAATCCACACCACCGCGGCCAGGGTCAGACTGGCGATGCAAACGGTGCCTCCGGCCAGACCGTCCAACCCGTCGATAAGGTTTACCGCGTTGGTAACTGAAACAATCCACAGCACGGTTACCGGAATGCTCAGGAAGCCAAGCGTAAGTAGTTCATCGGAAAACGGGTTGGTCAAAATTTCCACCCTGAGCCCGAAGAATGGGATAACGGCAACAGCGCACGCGGCAACCAGCTGACCGGCCAACTTGACGCGGGGACTGATCCCCCGGGTGTCGTCAACAAAGCCCAAAAGTATAATCAGGCCCCCGCCCAACAGCAAGCCTATGATGTGGCCGGAAAGCTGCTGCGTCAGCAGGACCGCCGTTGTAAAGGCGATAAAAACAGCCAGTCCGCCAAGCCTGGGCATTACCTGCTGGTGCACTTTTCTCTGATTCGGACGGTCCAGGGCGCCCCATTTAAAAGCCAACTTCCTAACCAGGGGGGTAATCAACAGGACCGCCCCTAAGGCCAGCAGGATAGCCGTGACCGATATCTGCACGCAGGCATCACTCCAAAACCATAGTACAAGCACGGTATCATACGTATTTTATCGTAATACGTCCCCTGGTGACAATAATGAAAAGGAAATCTTTATGGTTAAATAATCGATTAACAAACGAATTGGAACAATTAACACCAAAATGCTCTTTATATTTCCCTATTTCGCGAGTTCTTGCGTTTTCTCCAAAGGTATCGCAAACATCAGTTCTGCCTCGGCGGCCATTTCCTCATCCACATAAGCAGCGGCGTAACTTTTACCAACCCGCCCGCGCAGTTTGCGGATTTCCACTTCAATTCTCAGCCGGTCGCCCGGTACCACCTGCCGGCGGAACCGCGCTTTGTCAATCCCGGCAAAAAGAGGAATCTTCCCGGCAAATTCAGGCATCAATAAAAGGAGCGTCGCTCCCACCTGGGCCATAGCCTCTATAATCAATACCCCCGGCATAACCGGATAATCAGGGTAATGCCCTTGAAAGAACGGTTCATTGACGCTGACGTTTTTGATGCCCACCACCTTGCGCCCTTCCTCCACGGCAACGATCCGGTCAACAAGAAGAAAAGGATAGCGGTGGGGCAATATTGACTGAATCTGGTTAATATCCAACAAAAATACAACCCCTCCTTGTCTAATATTATAAACCCGGTTGTTACAAAATAAAACATTTGTTTTTCCGACACGATCTATGTCTCCTCACACCAACTTCAAGTTGATTTGCCGGGAGAATTGATTTATATTGTAATAAGAAAGTGGAAAGGGGACGGGCATGAAACTAGTTGACGAAAAAGGGAAACTTTTTGGGTTGATTAATATCGTTGATCTCTTGGTTCTGTTAGCTGTGCTGCTGGTCCTGGGCGGAGCCGCCTACAAACTGAAAGGAGGGGCTGGCGGCGACACTGCCAGCAAGACGGTCAGAGTGACTGTTCTCGCCCCGGGTCTCCGGCCTGAAATGCTGACCAGCATCAAAGTAGGCGACAGGATGGCGTCAGGCTCCAGCTTCACCAACGTGGTTATCAAGGACATCAAAATCCGGCCGGCTTACAGTATTACCACGGACAGCGCCGGGCGACGGGTGGAAGCGACCGATCCGTATTTAAAGGATTTGATTGTCGTAGTTGAGGGGAAGACCCCCATCTCCGGCGCCACCATCAACCTCGGGGATCAGGAAATCCGCAGGAGCAAGGACTACTACATCAAGTCCCTTGACTACGAATTCAAGGGTATGATCCTGGACGTGACTATTGAATAAAAAGAAGCAGGGGGACGGTTCT
>DNIT01000092.1:0-3445 GCA_003489345.1 Pelotomaculum sp.
AACTAGCAAAGTTGACCTCCGGGGTGAATTTGGGTATTGTCGGAGCGGGCCCCATCGGGCTTTTGACCATTTTGGCCGCCCGGGCGGCCGGGAGCAGTCAGGTGGCCGTGGTTGACCTCTCCCCGACCAGACGCGCGTTTGCTGAAAAACTTGGGGCAAGTCTGGTAATGGAAAGTTTTCCGGAGGGCGCCTCCAGTCAGGTTGATGTGGTGATCGAGGCGGTCGGTGTGGAAAACACTTTGCAAGGCGCCGTAAAATGGCTTAAGCCCGGCGGCCGTTTGGTCATGGCCGGGTTGTATGAGGACAAGATTTGCTTTGACCCCAACGATATAGTGAATAAAGAACTTGACGTCAAGGGTGTCAACGCTTACGGGACAGGTGACCTGAAGAAGGCCATAGACTTTTTAGCGGGTGATGGTATTGAGGCAACACCGGTAATATCACATATACTGCCGCTTGCTTCGGCGGCGGAGGCCTTTGCCATGTTGACTGCGGCAAACAGCAGTACGGCTAAGATTCTTCTTCAACCGGATGCATGAAGTTATACATTCGGTGTGGATGCAAATGCATGTCAAAATAGAATGCAGCATACTAAACGTTTAAGTTGCAGGCGATAACCTTTTAAAGGGGGTTTTGCGTCTTGCCGGTAAGTGCATTGAACGCAGCCGGGGAAACCGGTACGGTCTTAAGACTGAGCCAAATATCCAAAATTTATCCGGGGACGGTAGCCCTGCACAATGTCAACCTGGATGTGCGAAGAGGAGAAGTACACGGCATCATCGGCAAAAACGGCGCCGGCAAGTCAACCCTGGTCGGGATTATCGCCGGTATGATCAGCCCGACGGAAGGCGAGATCTTGATTGGAAATAAAAGTTTTACAGCCTTAACCAGAATGATTTCCAAAAAAGAGAAGATATCCATTGTTACCCAGGACCCTCAGGTGATCCTTGATTTTACAGTGGCTGAAAATCTTTTCATGGGCGATTACATCTGCCGGAACAGGTTTGTGAACTGGAAGGAAATTTATACCCGGGCGGAGCAGATTTTAAAAAAAGCCAACCTCCATATCAACGCGCGTGCCAAAGCGGCCGACCTTTCCATTAGTGAGCGCCAGCTCTTACTGGTGCTGAAAGCGTTTTATGTGGAAAAGGCCGGTATTGTCATCCTGGATGAGGTGTCGGCTTCCCTCTCCCAGAAGGATGAGCAGGTCCTGTATAAAATTATTGACCAGATCAAGGCGGCCGGGAATACCATCCTCTTCATTTCCCACCGGACCGGTGAACTGTTAAAGGTCTGTAACCGGGTCACGGTTCTGCGCGACGGCAGGACGATTGTCACAGAAAGCTGTGCGGCTCTGGACAAGGAAAAACTTGCCTCATTGATTGTAGGTGAGGAATTCAGAATTCATGAGAGAAGGCAAGGGCCGGTTCCAACCTGTGATATGGATGAAGAACCCGTATTATCAGTGGAAAACCTGACCAGGGTGGGATTTTACCATAATATAACCTTTCATTTGCGAAAGGGTGAAATTCTGGGTCTGGCAGGTCTGCGGGGCAGCGGCCGGACGGAGATCCTCAAAGGCATTGCCGGCATTGAGCCGGCGGAAGACGGGCAGATCAGAGTTGGCGGCAAGGTCAGGCGTCTGACCCATCCCTCCCAGGCTTTAAAAGAAGGTATTGTTTACCTGCCCGAGGACAGAGAGAACGAGGGAATTGTGGGCACTTTGAGTGTCAGGGAAAATCTTATCTTAAACTCCCTGCCGGCTGTAAGCCGGGGCGGCTTAGTCAATAAGGCGCGGGAAAAGCAGTTTACATCCGGCATTATCGAGGCGTTGGGGATTAAAACGGCTTCCCAGGAACAGGAGGTCAACCAGCTTAGCGGGGGCAACAAGCAAAAGGTTGTGGTGGGCAGGATTGCAGCGACGCTGCCTAAAGTGGTGTTGCTGGACGAGCCTACCAAAGGAGTGGATATCTCCGCCAAGGAAAGCATTCTGGACATAGTCAGGGAAAATTTATGTAAAACAGCGGGAATCATCATGACCTCGCCGGGCTTGGACGACTTGATCATGGTTTGTGACCGCATTTTAATCCTGTACCGGGGCGAAATTACCGGGGAGTTAGGCAGGGAAGATTTTTCTGAAGGGGATCTGTATATGGCTGTGCAGGGAAACAGGAAAGCTAACCCTGGCTAACACGCATGTTGCACATTGTAAGAGCAGCGCCAAGTAAATATAGTCAGTCTTCGGGATGTCGCAGGTCGTAAGGCGTAGGGCGTAAATTATATGGCAGTTCTATCAGGTATTATTTAGTCTTTGTCACCTAGTTGAAACAAACGCAAACAAGTTTTTCTTTTTACGCCCTACGCCCTATGCCCTACGGCTTTACTGTGCCGCCATATTTAAAAAAACGCGATCAATATTTGCTAAGGGAGAATGTTCTGTATGCCCAAGAAGCTTCAAGTGCAGTTGTTTTTGTTGGATAACCTTATATGGGTTATTGTCGCGGGGTTCTTTCTCCTGAATGTGTTGATAACCCCCAAGTTTGCGACCTATGATAACCTGGTCAACATTCTTTACCACAGCGCCATCATGAGCATGCTTGTCCTGGCGCAGGGCCTGGTTATGATCATTGGTCTGCTTGATCTGTCCATCGAGTCTATCCTGGCCTTTGCGCCGGGTATTGCCCTCTTGCTGGCCACCAAATGGCTTCCAGGCAGTATCGACCCCATCACTTGCATCTTGATCACGCTGGCGGTGGGTGCCCTGGTGGGACTCTTTAACGGGGTCTTCATTGCCAAAATAGGAGTCAACCCCTTCCTGCAGTCACTTTCCATGCTGATCATGCTGCGTGGCGTCGTCCTGTTTTTGGTCCCCTTCTCCATCTTTCCACTCGCTCAAGTCTATACATATGCCGGACAGGCCAGAATGGCCGGCAATATTCCGGTGGCAATCCCGATTATCCTGATTATCTTTATCATATTTCATTTTGTTTTGCAGCACACCACCTTTGGCCGCTACTTCGTAGCCACCGGGGGCAATGCCAAGGCCAGCTTTGTTTCCGGCATCAATACGAGCAAAATGGTGATCTGGGCGTTTGTCATCAGCGGTATGCTGGCTGCTGTAGCCGGTCTCCTGGCCGCCGGCAGGCAGGGTTCCATATCCAACTCGATGGGCGAAGGGATGGTCATGTTGTCCTTCGCCGGCGCCATTCTGGGCGGCGCCAGTCTCGATGGCGGCAAAGGGACCCCGCTGGGTATGCTGGGGGGAGCGCTGCTGCTGGGTATGATTGCAAATTCTCTGAATTTACTCGGGGTGAATGTCAGCCTGGTCTACGCCACCCAGGGGGCGTTGATCTTTTTGGCCATCGTAATCGACCGGGTAAGAGAGAAGGTCCGCAATCACCTGCTGCACCAGGAACAGGTGAAAAAGCTGCTGCACCACGAGCAG
>DNIT01000092.1:3601-9047 GCA_003489345.1 Pelotomaculum sp.
GCAGGCTTGGTGTAAAGCATTGAATAAAAACACAGCGCCCGCATTTGCCGGTAATTCACTCCGTATGTATTGCAAGAGAAGATGGTATTTTGAAACAAAAACAGTTTTAAGGGGGGGGCTTAGAGGAAAATCCTGAATTTTAGAATCAAGAGAGAAAAAAAGGAGGCGTTAATAATGAAGGGTAAATGGATTACAGGCCTGGTGGCGGTGCTGGCGCTGGCTATGCTGCTGTCCGGCTGCGCGTCCGGCCAGGGCGAAAAGAAATCTGAAACGGCGGGCCAGGACGGCAAGCAGCTGGTTTTCGGGATGATTGTTAAGGACCCCACGGCGCCCTTTATCCAGGCTTTTATCAACGGGGCTGAAAGCAAGGCCCAGGAACTCGGCGTCAGGGTTGATATCAAAGACGGCCAGGCTGACTCTCTGAAGATCATGGAATTAATGGACAACTTTATAGTACAGAAGGTGGACGGCTTTATCATGGCCGGCGCGGTAGACTTAAAGGCGATTGTCCCCGGTGTGAAAAAGCTGAATGAGGCGGGCATACCCATCATGGCCCTTGACACCTCCCCCGAAGGCGGCAAAGTCGACATGTTCTTGTCTTTTGATATTGAGCAATCCAGCAAAAAGGCAGCCGAAGCATTTGTTCAGGGGATTAAAGACCGTAACGGCGGCGAGGTGCCCAAGGGTGTGGTAGTTGAAATCACCGGTTCTCTGGAGGATATGTTCACCCAGGCCTGTACCAAGGGCTTCCGCTCGGTAGTCGACCAGTACCCGCAGCTTACGGTTGTACAGGGTGAAGGAAAGTGGAATAATGATGACTCCAACAAACGGACCAGCGATCTCATAACCCGCTATGGAAAAGAGATCAAGGGCATCTATGTGCAAACACCCGACATTATGGGCACCGGTGTGGTCGCAGCCATAGAAGCGGCCGGTTTAAACCCCAAGGATTACGGTATTACCGGCATCTGCATGGGACCGGAAGGGATGCAGCTGATCAACGAAGGCAAGGTCCTGGCTATTGTGGAACAGCCTGCTCTTGATTCGGCGGAACTGGCGGTACAGTATCTTTATGATCTGAAAAACGGCAAGGAGATACCCAAAATCGGAGATACCGTCACCCAGGATAACGCCTTGTGGTCCCCCGCCCAGGTCATCGAAAACCCGTGGGCTGACGAAGGCGCCTATATGGTGCTGCAGGGCCCGCTGGTGCCGCTTGAGGTAAAGGCCGACAATCCCCTGCTGTGGGAAAACAAACTGAGCAGCTTGTGGAAACAGGAAAATAAATAGCCAAAGTTTATCCAACCGGATCTTGGTAACTTATAGCAAGATCACTTTAACATCTTCCATACAACTTGTAGATTGTCACTTTAATTAGGACAAATACTGGACAACTTATTCTGCTTTAACTGCGGCTTCTGTTTCTTGCTCTGTCCAAATCGGGCAATTTATAAGAAAAAAGCATATGAATAATTAACGCCAAAGCACAAAAACGGGGATGTTTTTGTGCTTTGGCGTTTTTTAAGATAAATTTATGTATCAGCCGGATAAAGTTTTGTGTTTTGAAAACAGAAAGAGGCGTCCGTTTTGATTGTGTGAAATATGTTCAATGAATTTCGGGTTTTATATAATAATTTTAAAATAATGGCAGGAATGCGAGAGTATGCTTTCTGCGATTTCGAAAATTGATAAGGAGTTGATAATTTTGCGAGAAAATCTTGCCAAATTGGTCACGCATATCAATGCGCTGAACCAGAATCCGACCGAAACATCCCCTGAATATATCTTTTTTGACGCACTGCTGACCGACGAAATGGTAAATACCGCACTAAAGATTGAACTCCGTACGCCTACCTATATCGACCAAGTCGCTGAGAGAATTGACAGGCCCCTGGAATATACCGCGAAACTGCTCGACGAGATGGTGCATATCGGTATTCTTGAGTACATGACTGATGACAAAGGTGTAGACCGTGTTTATCTTCCTATTTTTGTTCCCGGCAGTATGGAGCTGGGCGCAATGGATTATTGGCGTACGGACAAGTATCCGCAGATCGCCTATGCATTCCCGGCATATATTCAGGGTCTGAACAAGGGATTCTCCAAGTACTTTCCGATGGGCACCGGCCTTGTACGTGCACTCCCGGTTCAGAAGGCAATCGAAAATGATAGTAAAAAGGTTGACTTAGAAGAGGTTTCCCACTGGCTTGATAAATACTATCCTTCTATTGCTGTTGCCCCCTGTGAATGCCGTCATACCCGTCGTATGAACGGTGAAATCGGTCATGACCTCGAAGGTGAATGGTGCATTGAACTTGGCAGCTTCGCAGAAAGCTGTATCCGTACCGGCAAAGCAAGAAGAATTTCTAAGGAAGAATGCTATAAAATTTTAAGAAAAGCAGAAGAAAACGGCTTTGTTCATGAACTGACCAATGTCTATGGACCTGAAGAATCTACTTTTATCTGCAACTGCCATTGGTCCTCCTGCATGGCGCTCCGTACGTCCTGGTACTGCAACACCCCGAACATGGTTCGCTCGAATTATTTATCTGGTGTTGACAAAGACAAGTGTGTTGCTTGCGGCCAGTGCGTGGAAGTATGCCCCCAGAATGCTGTTAAGCTGGGCCAGCAACTTTGTGAAAAGAAGCCTGTGGCAATTAAAGATGCCGTAATTCCGGGAAATCCTGAATACAGTGAAAAGAACTGGAGACCCGACCTGTTGACCGAACGTGATTATGTTGTTCCGGAAACCGGCACTTCTCCCTGTAAGACGGATTGCCCGGCGCACATTGCTGTTCAGGGCTATATTAAATTAGCATCTCAGGGAAAGTACCGTGAGGCACTGGAACTGATTAAGAAGGAAAATCCACTTCCCGCGGTATGTGGCAGCATCTGTAACCGTCGCTGCGAACAAGTTTGCACCCGTGGCGATATTGATGATCCTGTTGCGATCGATGAAATCAAGAAGTTCATTGCCGAGCAGGACATGAAGGCTGAAACCCGCTTTGTTCCTGAGAAATTGAATGACAAAGGTAAAAAGATTGCAGTAGTCGGTTCCGGCCCTGCCGGCCTGTCCTGCGCTTACTATCTGGCAGAACTCGGTCATGATGTTACTGTGTTTGAAAAAGAACAGAAGCTCGGCGGCATGCTGACACTTGGGATTCCGTCCTTCCGTCTTGAAAAGAGCATCGTGGAAGCAGAAATCGATATCCTGCGTGCAATGGGTGTCAAGTTTGTTACCGGCGCAGAAGTGGGCAAATATGTCACTTTGGACGAACTGCGTAAGTGCGGCTTCAAGGGCTTCTACCTGGCAATTGGCGCTCAGGGCTGCCGTAAGCTCGGTATTGAAGGTGAAGATTCCGAAAATGTTATGTCCGGAGTTGATTTCTTAAAGCAGATCAACCTTGGCAAGCAGGCGGATCTGGCTGGTAAGACTATAGTAATCGGTGGCGGCAATGTAGCGGTTGATGTAGCAAGAGCCGCTATCCGCAAAGGCTCCGATGCTGTTGCGCTTTACTGCCTGGAATCCCGCGAAACCATGCCTGCTTCCGCAGATGAAATAGAAGACACTGAAGCAGAAGGCATTTCCATCAACAATGGTTGGGGGCCGAAGCGCATCCTTGCTGAAAACGGAAAGGTTGTTGGCGTAGAATTTATGCGTTGTCTGTCTGCTATTGATCCGGAAACCGGGGAGTTTAACCCGAAGTACGATGCGAGCGACACCATGACAGTAGAGTGTGACAACGTTCTTGCTGCAATCGGTCAGTCTATCGAATGGGGCAGCCTGCTGAATGGTAGCAAGGTTGAACTAAACAGCAACAATACAGCAAAAACCGTTCCGATTCAGGATGTTGTTACATTTAAGACTGCTGTAGCAGCCGGTCTGGAACCCGAAGCATACCATCTGCCGACTCCGTTCGAAGTATATCAGACTGCAGAACCGGATGTCTTTGTTGGCGGCGACGCTTATTCCGGCCCGAAGTTTGCTATTGACGCTATCGCAACAGGCAAAGAAGCGGCTGAATCCCTGCATCGTTATGTTTGGGAAGGTCATAGTCTGGTACTCGGTCGTGACCGTAGAAATCTTCATTATCTTGATAAGGAAAATGCCGATCTTAGCAGCTACGATAAAGTACCGCGTCAGCGTCCCATGGTCAAGGAAGAAGCAGTTAAGACCTTCAATGACGCCCGTGCAACCTTTAGCGAAGAACAGGTCAAAAACGAGACTGAACGCTGTCTGGGTTGCGGTGTTGCTCATGTTGATGAAAATATCTGCATCGGCTGTGGCCTTTGCACCACCCGCTGCAAGTTTGATGCAATCACTTTGAGAAAAGAGTATGATGCATGGGGTATGCAGTATGAAGATCTGCTCGTTGCACTCGGTCAGATTCTGGCTAATGAAAGTAAATAAAAAAACTTATGCATGAAATTAGCGTTTTATACGAAATGGTGGAACTGGCAGAAGGAATTGCTGTAAAGAACAATGTTAAAAGAATCGACTCAATTTCTGTGGAAGTCGGAGAGCTTTCCGGAATTCTTCCGGTATTTCTGGAAAAATATTATCCGGTTGTAGTTAAAAATAAAGAGATTCTTAAAGGTTCCACATTGTTGATTCAGAATGTTCCCGGCCAAGCTCTGTGTCGTGAGTGTCATTCATTGTATAATGTCATGAAGAATGAAGGCAAATGCCCAAGGTGTCAAAGTCGGAATAAGACTATTCTCAGCGGCAGAGAGTTCGTGCTGAAGAATATTATGTTCCGGGAAAGCGATTAAACAAAAAGCCAGTATAGAGAAATTTGCTCATAGACGGGACAAGAATTTACTATTAGAAATATGAAGGTGTTGATATAATGTCAGAAATTAAATTGATTGAGGTTAAGCAGAGTATATTCGCGGAGAACAACCGTGCAGCAGATGAACTGCGAAAATATTTAAAAGAAGTAAAAACATTCATGGTGAATCTTATGTCTTCGCCTGGTGCAGGCAAGACCACTGCATTGATGCGTACCATTGAAATGTTGAAAGGCGAAATGAAAATCGGCGTCATGGAAGCCGACATCGATGCTATTGTGGATGCTGAAAAAATTGCTGCTACCGGTGCAAAATCGATACAGCTGCATACTGGTGGTATGTGCCATATGGATGCAGACATGACGCGGCAGGGCCTGGATGAATTTGGTATTGTAGATTTGGACCTCGTGGTACTTGAAAACGTTGGCAATCTTGTTTGTCCGGCAGAGTTTGATACAGGCGCTTGCCAGAACGTTATGATTCTCAGTGTGCCGGAAGGCGATGATAAGCCGCTGAAATATCCGTTGATGTTCCAGGTCTGTGATCTGGTGCTAATTAACAAGATTGACACCAAAGGTGTTTTTGATTTTGACGATGAAGCGGTTGTCCAAAGAATTCATGAACGCAACCCGAACGCCGAGGTGCTTTTTGTCTC
>DNIT01000147.1:0-2228 GCA_003489345.1 Pelotomaculum sp.
GTGATGTTTCTCGTCATCGGCGGTCTTTCACTTTTGGCGCATTATTACACACTCAACGGAATCAAGTCTCGCACGGTGGGCGATGGCCAGCACGGTACCGCACGTTTTGCCACTAAGCAGGAAGTCAAAGCGACATATCGGCACATCCCATTCCAGCCGGAACTGTGGCGGCAGGGGCAGTGTCTTCCCTCCATAGATGAGCAGGGCATCATCCTTGGCAGCACGGGAACGAAGAACAAAGTGACGGCACTGGTGGATACCGATGATGTCCACTGCCTTATGATTGGCGCATCCGGTGTGGGCAAGACAGCATTCTTTTTATATCCCAACCTGGAGTATGCCTGCGCTTCCGGTATGAGCTTTCTGACCACCGATACCAAGGGTGATCTCTATCGAAAATATGGCGCCATTGCCCATGACCACTATGGCTACCATGTGGCAGTTATTGATCTCAGAAACCCCACTCGTTCAGACGGCAACAATATGCTCCATTTGGTTAATACCTACATGGATAAATACCTTGCAGATGAAAAAAATCTCGTGGCAAAAGCGAAAGCCGAAAAGTACGCAAAAATCATTGCCAAAACCATTATCAACGCCAGCGGTGAAAATTACGGACAAAATCAGTTTTTCTACGATGCCGCCGAGGGACTCCTGTCCTCGGTTATTCTCCTGATTGCCGAATATCTGCCGCCGGTTGAAATGGACGGTAAAAAGGTAGACTGCCGTCACATCATCAGTGTGTTCAAGCTGGTGCAGGATCTGCTTGCCCCAAGCAAGGTAAAGGGCAAGAGTCAGTTTCAGCTCCTCATGGATAAGCTGCCATCAAATCACAAAGCCCGCTGGTTTGCAGGCGCCGCCCTCAACTCTGCGGAACAGGCCATGGCATCGGTGCTCTCTACCGTACTTTCCCGGCTCAACTCATTTCTTGACAGTGAAATGGAGCAAATCCTTTGTTTTGAAACAGCCATTGATGCGGAGAAATTCTGTAACGAAAAGTCCGCACTTTTTATCGTCCTTCCGGAAGAAGATCTGACCAAATATTTTATGGTATCGCTTATGATTCAGCAGCTCTACCGAGAAATTCTTGCGGTTGCGGATGAAAACGGCGGGAAGCTGAAAAACCGCGTGATATTCTATTGTGACGAACTTGGAACGCTCCCGGCCATCGAGTCGCTGGAACTGATTTTTTCAGCCAGCCGTTCCCGCCGCCTTTCTATGGTGCCAATTATCCAGTCCTTCGGTCAGCTTGAAAAAAATTATGGCAAGGAGGGTTCGGAAATCATCGTAGATAACTGCCAGGATACCATCTTTGGTGGTTTCGCTCCCAACAGCCAGACCGCCGAAGTGCTGAGCAAGGCAATGGGTTCCAGAACCGTCATGAGCGGCTCCGTCAGCCGGGGCAAGAATGATCCCAGCCAGTCCCTGCAAATGATTGAGCGTCCGCTGATGACGCCGGATGAACTGAAATCTATTCCCAAAGGGAATTTTGTGGTCATGAAAACCGGTACCCATCCCATGCGGACTAAACTGCGGCTGTTTCGTGATTGGGGAATCCGTTTCGGTGAGGATTATACCGTAGAAGAAAAGGCGTACCGAAAGGTGGTATATGCCGACAAGCAGACGCTGGAGGGAAATATCGTCCGTAAGCACACAGCCTGTTTTACGGTGGATGAAGAAACCGGGGAAATCTCAGAACCGCCAGCCGGAACGGGTACCCTTCATACGCCGGTGGCAGAACCTTCTGAAAGCACCATACGCCGCCGCTCCATCCTCAAAACGTAAAGGAGGTTCCCATGAGTTACTTCAACCACATTTATACTGCCTCGCCTGATGAGCTTCCCCATCGGGCGAGGACTGTTTATATATATCTTTGTGACCGGGCAGGCAAAGGAGCTGACTGCTGGCCCGCGGTAAAAACGATTGCCTCCGACTTGCAGCTCTCCCGCAGCACCGTCAAGCGTGCNNAAGGAGGTTCCCATGAGTTACTTTAACCACATTTACACAGCCTCGCCGGATGAGCTTCCACATCGGGCGAGGACAGTTTATATATACCTCTGTGACCGTGCCGGAAAAGGCTCGGACTGCTGGCCTGCAGTAAGGACTATTGCCTCAGATTTGCAGCTTTCCCGCAGTACTGTCAAGCGTGCTCTGCATGATCTGATCAAAGCCGGGCTGATTGAAAAAGAAGCACGCTTCCGTGAGAATGGCAGCAATACATCCAACCG
>DNIT01000147.1:2439-2720 GCA_003489345.1 Pelotomaculum sp.
CCAGAACCTCTCACTCTAAGAAAAAGATCATTACAGAAAAAGAAGAAAGTGTATCTTTATATGTTTTTATGTAACATAGTGGGCGCTATTTGTGGAAACACTATTTTTGTAGACTAAGAATATACAAATAAAATTTTGATGTTACAAAAGAGAGGTGAGAATTGAATGCGGCAGGCATTGGGAAAAAGAATCAACCAATTGCGAAAAAGCAAGGGCTTAACCTCTGAACAGCTATCGGAACTGTGTGGAGTGAATGCAGTGCATATCCGCAGAATCGAAAG
>DNIT01000129.1:0-185 GCA_003489345.1 Pelotomaculum sp.
CTCTCGGTTTTGAGCCTTAAGCCCGCCGTACCTAGTGAAGCGATTGAGCCAGCGCCAGCGAAAGCATATGTCTCTGTATCCAGGGGTCTTTGCCTGAGCAGGGAGGAATTCTACCTGCTGGCAAGATTAATCCATGCCGAAGCCAGGGGTGAACCGTTGGAAGGACAGGTAGCAGTTGGGGCTGT
>DNIT01000129.1:529-1616 GCA_003489345.1 Pelotomaculum sp.
CAATCTGAAAGCAGGTGGCTTGACGGGCTGCCGTCTTCATTGAAAATAGGCAAGCATATCTTTTGCTAAAAAACCCTTCTCCGTCACAGGAGGAGGTTTTTTTAGGATTTAAGTTAAAAAGCTATTAGCAGTCAACTTGATTTTGTTGCTTTTTACAAAATTATTTGTTAATATTGGCAGTTATGTGCTAGACTACAAGTGATATGCAAATGTTGAAGCTAGAGGTGTTTCCTAACTTGGCAAGCAACAAAACAAAAAAAGCTATAACAGAAGTCACCAACCTTCTTAAAGATGGAGTACCCCTTCCTTTGGAAATCCTTTATACCCGCTGTAATTGTAATTCTGACGCATTAGCCGGCGCACTTTCCTCGCTAATAGAAAAAGAGGAAATCCGGATCGGCCGGGCCAAATCAGGAGGTAGTTGGTTTATTGGTGAAAACGGCTTGGCGGCTCCTGCCAGAGGAGAGACCTGGCACACCGGAAGGGGACAAATGCGTAAAGTCCTTCCTAAATTACTTAAAGTAATTAGAAAATATACCCCTCCGGAAGAGGCGGCTCCAACCGATAACGAAATTAGAGGGCAGCTTTATTCCATCCGCGAACTGCTTGAAGACGGGCAGCCACGGTCCAAGGCCGATATCATCGCCGCAACCGGCCTGGAAAACCTTGACCCTCTGGTCTGGCGCTACTTTCCCCAACTGCCTGACGGCCGCTTTACCATGCCCGACAGTGACGGCGCCTGGGATTTTCTCCTTACATACCTCCATGAGAAACCCCGACGCCTCTCTGATTTGCTCCGCCAGTTTCGCCGGCATAAAAAAATTGTTGAAAGAATCGCAGCTGAAAATGATCAGTCTCCTTTGGTACGGCTGCCTCAATCACTTATTACCACTGTGGATAGCCCGGCTGGACGCGATGAGCTGACACGCCGCGCGAAAATGAAAGCCTGCCGGGATATGCTCGAGACACTGCCGGTACCTTTTTTTGACCCGCGGGAAGCAGGACTGGGCATGAAAGAATTTGCGGCCTTGGCCGACAGCTACGCTCTCAGCGTATCCTTTGAAAACAACAAATACTGGTGCTTGCG
>DNIT01000129.1:1773-4772 GCA_003489345.1 Pelotomaculum sp.
CTTTTTTAATCAAGACGGGGCATTTAGATTCCTTTACTCTGGATGAAAGGACACGCCTGTGGCATTCGGATGTACAAGAGTTAAAAAGAGACGGGGCGAGGCTGCACGTACTGACCAAACAACATGAAAAATTGAAGATTCCCCAGACGGCTGCTTTTCTGGGCATCAGCACCGGTCAAGTCAGGCGGTTGATCCAGGAGGGGCAGCTGACCACTGTATCTAATAAGGAAGCTTCCGGGTCTGATACCGGATTGCTGCTGCGCGGGGACCTTGAAGCGCTTCGCCAGGCGCTGCCTGCCCTTACTCTCAGTTGGGGACAGTCTCACAAGCGCAGTCCGCTGGAAATCGGCTCCCGGAGCGAAGAACGTTTAAGACCCAAGAAAAAACCGCTTCGCAAGGCGCAAGAACAGGCGCCTGTGGAAGACCTGGTCCTGGATGATTTTCAAATTGAGGCAGCTGAAGCCCTTCAGGCAGGGCTATCGGTAATCGTATCAGCGCCTACCGGCAACGGCAAAACGCTGGTGGCCGAAATGCTGGCGCGCGACGTAATGGCAGCCGGACTTGGCATGATTTACACTTCCCCTCTTAAAGCCCTTTCCAACCAGAAGTATCGCGATTTCAAGATACTGTTCGGAGAGGAGCAGGTCGGGCTTGTCACCGGCGACGTCAGTATCAATCCCGGAGCGCCGATGCTGATTATGACTACAGAGATATTTCGCAACTGGTGCTTAAGTGAGCCCGCTCAGTTGGAGAAAATCTCTTACGTGGTATTTGACGAGATCCACTACCTTGACGATGCGGAGCGCGGCACAACCTGGGAAGAAAGTATATTGTTCGCTCCCTCCCATGTGAAAATTCTGGGTCTCTCCGCAACAGTCCCCAACGCGGATGAAATGGCAGATTGGATTAGCTCGGTCAGAGGCGGCAATGTGGTGGTCATCATGGAAAAAAGACGGCGCATACCTCTTTCCACGCAATGGATCCTGCCCAACGGCCGGATTGTCGGAGAAAAAGAAGCTCGCGGTGAGCTTGAGGAGTTGGCCGAATACCTCAAAGCACTGCGGAACAAGAAACGCTGGCTGGAGGAGTGAAACAGGTGGAGTTGACAGAAATTTCTTGCAGTGAAATCATTGAAGCAATTCAGGATAAATTGCCGGTTCTTTTCTTTGTATTCAGCAGAGGCAGGACTGAAGTCCTGGCGCAGGACCTGGGTCAGGACTGGGACTTTCTAAATGCCCGGGAAAAAAAAGAAGTCGGCAGCAAAATCAAGGAGGCAGAGGCCGAGCAACCGGGCGCTTTCAGCGGGCCGGGCTGGAGAAGTCTGCGCCGCCTGCTCCTGCAGGGCATCGCCTATCACCACGCCGGACTGCTGCCGCCGGTCAAGTACCTGGTGGAAAACCTTTATGCCGGACGTCTGCTCTGGGTGGTCTTCTGCACTGAAACCTTTGCCGCCGGGGTGAACTTTCCTGCCGCCAGCGCCGTCTTCGACTCGACCAGAAAGTGGGACGGACATGACTTCCGCATTCTGCAAAACAGGGAATTTTTTCAGATGGCCGGGCGGGCCGGCCGGCGAGGCTTTGACCGGATCGGCCACGCCTTCATTCGTGTCGACAGCCGCTTTCCGGAGCAAACCGGCTTCTTCGATGATAAGGCAATTGAGCCCGTTTCCGGCAGGCTGATGATCTCACCTAATACTGTATTAAGCCTGTTGCGGTATAAGACCGACGAAGAAATCGACCGCTTTTTAAACGAAAACTTTAAAATGTATCAATTAAAAAAGCGACAAGGCCTCCTAAAAGAGGAAATAGAGGTCATGGCCGGGCGAATCTCAGAAATTGAAGCCGGGTTGTGTTCCGAAAACGGCACGCTGACCTGCCCTGTTGAGCGGGCCAGGGCTCGTAAACAGTTAAAGCGCTTGCGCTGGAAAAATAAAAACAGGGAAAAAGACTTGCTGCAAAAGCAGATCGCCCTTGCCGCGCCTAAAAAGTGCCTCAACTTAAAAAAATGCATGGCTCTTTCAGAAAGATTGAAACAGGTCCAAACCTACTCTCAGACACGCAAACAAGAATATGCTGCCATTACCCAACAGGTAGATTCCGTGTTTACCGAATACAGGGAAGTACGTGATCTTTTAGAAAAGCTTGGTTATGTTAAGGGCAGGGAGTTCTTTGCACGCGGCATTTTTGCCCTGGAACTGCACGTACAGGAAATACTGGTCACCGAAATAGCCTTCTCCGGCCTGCTTGAAGAGAGTGAACCGGCAGACGCTGCGGCAATTCTCGCCGGCATTGAATTTATCCCCGGCAAGAACACCCGGACTGATATCCTGGATCTTCCCGCTTTGCAACAGGCCTACCTGATCAGGCACGAGCTCTTAAAGATGGGCGTACCAGAGAGGTTCTGCATTTGGTCCAACCTGCCCGGTTCCCTTGCCTACGCCTGGTACAATGGCGCCACCTTTATGGAGCTAATGGAGATGTCTTCCCTGCAACCAGGAGACATTTTCTCCATCTTCCGGCGGGAGATAGACCTTTTGCGACAGATTGAGCGCGCGGCGGCCGGGAACACAGCTCTTATTGAAAGAGCGCAGGCTATCCGGGGACAGCTTGACCGCGATGAAATCGCCCTCAGCTTTTAAAGTCACAACCCCTGCCCTGCGGTTTTTTTCAGGATGCTATTTTCCAGGTCGTCAGTTCAAATCCGGATGGTAGTTCCATATCATCATCATGGAGCATCTTGGCATCAGCAAGGAGGAGCTGAAGGATGTCGAGGCGGAGATTGAATGAGCGCGTGGCGGATTGAGTACATCAAGGCAGCGGAAAAGGATTTGCTTGCGCTTGACCGCTCACAGCAATTGCAGGTACTCAAGGCAATAGAAAAAATCTCGGTAAATCCTTTGTCCATAAACGCAGGAGGGCTTGACCTACCTAAAATTTATCGTAGGTTTAGCCGAAAAGTAAAAGTTGTATATTCTCCTTCCACGCTCTGTACCTGTATAT
>DNIT01000129.1:4984-5391 GCA_003489345.1 Pelotomaculum sp.
GCTTTCATGGGTTCTGGAGTGATCTGCCCTATAAAATCGGTCAAAGATTTTGGGTATTTCCTGCTTGGGAATACCTTTGCCGCTGTTTTTAATCGAAAACTCGGCCTGATGATTTGATCGGGTCAGCGCAACATCAATTTGTCCGTTTTGATCCGTATATTTTATGGCGTTATCCAATAAGATCGTGACGACCTGTTTCAACCCTTCCGCATCGCTTTTAATAAAAATGTCCGGTTCTATGGAAACGGAAAGCTCAATACCTTTCTCAGCTATAGGGGCTTCCATTGACAAAATAACAGATTGTACGGTTTCACCGAGATTAAAAGATATGCTTTGCGTTACCAGCTCGGTATCATCAAATCTAGCAAGTGTCAGTAGGTTATTGATGAGCTTGGACATCCTGTCCG
>DNIT01000129.1:5562-8919 GCA_003489345.1 Pelotomaculum sp.
ATAGACAAGGGGGTTTTTAATTCGTGAGAGGCATCGGCAACAAATTGCTTCTGTTTTTGCCATGCGTCGGCCAGCGGTTTGATGGCGCGGTTGGCAAAGTAAAGGCTGACAAGAAAAATGGCTACGAGGGTGACGCTCCCAACGAGCAGCAAAGTCGTCATCAGGTCAAACAGCGTTTCGTTGTATGCCGTAACATCTAAGAAAACGATGGAAAACTTATCGGCATCGGCTGTGTCGATATTGCCGATTACTTGTCTGGTTCCGTTAAGGCGAGCGTCAATGATTGGCGTAACAGCATAGCGCCACTGCCTACCCCCCAAGGTAATGTCCGCTTTGCTATTCGGATTATCCAAGGCGATTGCAACCGCTTGCTCATAAAATCCCGGTTCAAAATTCAATCCTGAAGCTTTCGCAAGGACATTCCCTTGCGCGTCAACGAGAATACTGAACATAAGATAGCTATCGGAAGAAGAACCGACGGCTTCCGCCGCTACGATGCCCGCCCGATTTAATTCGCTGGATACCCCCGGCGCCTGATCCAGTTTATTTTGAATTTCGGAACTGACATTGCTGTAAGTTATGAAATAAATGACGCTAAACGCCGACAATACCACCGCCGAGGTAATCGCCATATTAAGAACAAGCACTTTGTTCCGGAATTTTTTAATCATTTTCATTTTTGCCCTCTCCTGCTTGCAGCGTATAACCGGCGTGCCTTATGGTGCGTATAGAAACGCAGGATTCCAGTTGGGCAAGCTTTTTACGAAGCAGGGATATATGGATCTCCACGCGGTTTTCCTTTGCTTCCGTATCATAGCCCCACAGCTTATCAATAATTATTTCTTTAGACAGGATCATGGAAGCTCTTTTCATGAGCAATTCCAATATCTGAGCTTCCTTTAACGGCAGATAAATTTCTTTGTCATGGCATGTAAGCAAAAGCGTATGTGGGTTCAAGGCAATATCTTTGTATTTGCATATACCGTCGGGCAGCAGTTCCGTTTGCCTACGCCCCAAGGCGCGCAAACGGGCAAGCAACTCGTCGGTGTGGAATGGCTTTGCCAGATAGTCGTCAGCCCCGCAGTCTAATCCTCTTACCTTGTCCTCCGTTTCTCCTCTCGCCGTCAACAGAATTACAGGAGTGGCAAGTTTTTCTTCGCGCAACCTTTTTAAGACTTGCAGTCCGTCCATTTTCGGCAGCATGATATCCAAGATAATAATATCGTATATATTCGAAACAGCACAGTCCAACCCATATTCTCCGTCAAAAGCCAGATCGACGCTGTAATGATTCTTTTTCAATACCTGCGCAATGGCCTCGGCCATGTATTTTTCATCCTCTACCATTAAAATTCTCATGACTGGCCTCCATTTGTTTCATAACACATCTCTATAACGAAATAATGCCCAGTGCAAGGCTTTTAAGTTAAAAGCCTTGCACTGTTTGGCAAATAAATACCTCTTAGTTCCCAAACTTTCCGCTTGCGCCATTCCCGTCCTGATTGACAGAAAAGGTAAAGCCATCCAAGCCTGCCGGAACTTCCTTGCTCCATGTCTTGCCGCCGTCCGTAGAATAGCGCAAGGTACCATCCTCGTTTGCCCGAGCAATGGCTCTGACGCTGACGCCATCCTCGTCGGAAAGAGCGCGGACTTCGATATCCTCAATAATGGTTCCGTTTCCGTTGTCCGCCTTTGCAATTACACTAAGGCCGTTTGGAAAGATTGTGCCAGCGCCGCTTGCGGCATAGGCTACTCCGGAGCCTAAAGCCAAAATAAGCGTACCGCTCAGTACAAAAGCAAGGATTTTGTTCTTTCTGATGTTCAAAGTTGCGTTAATACTCTTGATCATTGTAATTGCCTCCATTTGATTTTTTTGTAAGCAGCTGCCTTACAGGTTTTATCATAATAGAGACACCTTTAGCGAACCTTTAGCAGTAAAAATTTTTGCGGAACTTCTTCACAAAAATAAATTTGAAAAGTATTTTTCTTGCTAATTTCTAATCGTAATTTCGATATTGAATTGTAATTATATCATACTGTCCCTATAAACCACACACTTGCCTTACATTTGGAGCAGCAAAACACTTGGTCTGCCATAAAGCCCTCGTCGACTGAATCCGTTTTTGTTTGTACATTACCGTTAGTTGCTGTCTATCTCGTATTGTTGTATTTTGTGTCTGCTTCCTTATGCACCCTGCGCATCGCCGCGGGGTTATCTGAGCCATACCCTTCCAAAAGATTACCCACGCCCCACACGGCAACGCCCGCGCCAAGAGCGATAACAAGGGTTTGCAGGTGTTGACAGCAGAAGAAAAAAACTCCATAACTTACCTCCATATTTGTTTTTGGATATGGAAAAGCCGCCATCATTGGCGGCTATGGGTAACACATCGGATTTCCGTCCAGAAACATACCGACCTGTTCTATACGCCTTCGCAACAAAAAAAACGATGCGATATCTCCGCCGATCGATCAGCAGTACGATGCGATCCATGAGGTGTGTGAGAGGTTTGTTATATATAATAAACAGTCCGGATGGTAGTACGCACCTGTCAGATGTTACCTTCGGCTTCATGCAAGTTTGCCCCGGTAAACTGGCTGTTGTACAGCTCTGCATAGAAGCCGCCTTTGGTGATTAACTCTCTATGGGTGCCCATTTCAATGATACTGCCTTTATTCATCACCAAAATGAGTTCCGCGTCACGAATTGTCGACAGTCTATGGGCAATGACAAAACTTGTCCTGCCTTTCATAAGGTTGGCCGTAGCTCTTTGAATCAACACTTCTGTCCTTGTATCAACATTGCTGGTCGCTTCATCAAGTATCAAAATCGCAGGATCTGCAAGTATGGCCCGCGCTATGGTTAGAAGTTGCTTCTGGCCTTGAGAAATATTGGTCGCTTCTTCATCAAGAACCGTATTGTAGCCGTCAGGCAGCGTTCTGATAAAGTGGTCTGCGTGAGCGGCTTTCGCTGCGCGAACGATTTCCTCCATGGCAGCGCCTTCTTTTCCGTAGGCTATATTATCCTGAATGCTCCCGTTAAACAGCCATGTGTCTTGCAGCACCATGCCGAACATCTTCCGCAATTCGCTGCGTTCAATATCCTTTATGTCGATGCCATCGATGCTGATCTTGCCGGCGTCTATTTCGTAAAAACGCATCAGAAGGTTTACAAGCGTGGTTTTGCCCGCGCCGGTCGGCCCGACAACAGCAACAGTATCGCCCCGTTTTACCCTCAGGTTCATGTCCTCAATAAGCGGTACGTCCTCTTTATAACGAAAACTTACATGTTCAAATTTCACTTCGCCCTTCGGAAATTCGATAACTTTTGCAGCTGGGCTGTCGGGAACCTCTTCT
>DNIT01000129.1:9103-10270 GCA_003489345.1 Pelotomaculum sp.
AATGATCTTGAATACTGAATAAATGCCAGTATATCTCCCAATCCAAGGATATTTCTGGTAATCCAAATGCCTCCAACAATACTGATCAATACATACCCCAGATTGCTTATGAAATGCATCAGAGGGAACATGCTGCCTGATACGAATTGGGCTTTCCACCCGGCACTGTTAAGCCTGTTATTGATAGCTTCAAATTTTTCTATAGAATCTTGTTCTTGTCCGAATGCTTTCACTATTTTGTGCCCAGTATACATTTCTTCAACATGACCGCTTAGTTTGCCCAGTTCTTTCTGCTGGGCTGCAAAATATTTTTGTGACTTCCTGGCGATGAAGGCAGTTGCCAAAATATATAATGGAAGCGTGGCAGCTATAATCAGAGTAAGCAACGGGCTGATGGTCAGCATCATCATGATGTAACCGAGTATTGTAACGACCGATGTAATAATCTGGGTCAAGCTTTGCTGCAGGGTTGTTGCTATTGTATCAATATCATTGGTAACACGGCTTAATATGTCTCCGTGCGGCTGCATGTCAAAATATTTCAGCGGCAGCCTGTTGAGCTTGTCGTCTATTCCTGCGCGCAGGTCACGTACGGTTTTCTGCGCGACGCCCGACATTACAAGTCCCATAATCAAGCTAAAAGCGGCGCTTAACAAATACATGCCCAATAGGACTAAGGCAATCACACCAATGTAGTGAAAATCATATTCCCCATTCGTTTCCCTGATGGCCCTAATTGCTCCGTCAATTTGTTCCTGCGTCAATTTAATATCCGGCTGTACGTTCTGTCCGCTGTCCGGCATCCTTTTACTCAGCTCTATGATTTCCCGGCATATTTCAGCCTTCCGCTCCGCCTCCGTCACCGTATTCAACATGGGAAGATTCATAAAGTCCCGGACCGCCTTCATTGTTTCCGGATCTGCCGGCAGAGCCCCTTTCGGCACATTATTCACCTGATGATTTATCTGTTCAACCGCTTTAATTTGAGCCTCAGACATCTGCTGCAGCATCATCTTTGCCATATAACCATCCTGCAATTTATTCAGTGCTTTGCTGGTTACTTTAGGCGCGGCTATGGTGAATGTTGTACTTGCAATTGCAAATACCAAAACGATAATTAAATTCATCCTATGCGGTTTTAAATATTTAATAAGCCTTTTTAAAGTC
>DNIT01000129.1:10355-11321 GCA_003489345.1 Pelotomaculum sp.
TTCAACCGGCCTTTCAAACCCACCTTTTTTGCCGCCCAAAGGTCCCTGCCGTCTATTTTGTTCACTCATGCGATTTCCTCCTCCGACAACTGCGAAGACACAATTTCCCGGTATACCCCGCAGGTACCTAACAGTTCCCTGTGGGTTCCCATTCCTGCAATCCGCCCTTCATCAAGGACGATAATCCTGTCGGCGTCCATAACGGTACCTACCCTCTGGGCTACAATAATTACCGTGGCTTCGGTAGTTTCTTTTTTTAAGGCCGCGCGCAAGCGCGCGTCTGTCTTAAAGTCCAGAGCTGAGAAGCTGTCGTCCAAAATGTAAACCTCAGGTTTTCTTACCAGTGCCCGGGCGATGGCCAGTCGCTGTTTCTGTCCTCCCGACACGTTGGTCCCGCCTTGGGCAATGACATGGTTAAAGCCGCCGGCCATATTTGAGATAAACTCAGCCGCCTGGGCAACTTCAGCGGCATGTTTTACTTCTTCGTCTGTTGCCCGGGCATTACCGAATTTTATGTTGTCGGCGATTGACCCTGAAAATAATACTGCCTTTTGCGGTACAAAGCCGATTTTTGAACGGAGGATTTCCTGGGACATCTCTCTTACATCCACACCGTCGATAAGAATTCTTCCGCTATCCACGTCATAGAATCTTGGAATCAGGTTGATCAGGGTTGATTTACCCGAACCCGTGCTTCCTATAATGGCGGTTACTTCACCGGGTCGCGCCAAAAAGGAAATATTTTGCAAAACCGGTTTTTCCGCGCCGGGATAGCTGAAGGTTACGTCCTCAAATTCCACATAACCTTTTGCGGTAACAGAATCCTTTGTTTCTTCGGCATCTGTTATTTCAGGCACCGTTTCCAGGACCTCGCTAATCCTAACTGCGGCAGCCTGAGCACGTGGAACCATAATGAACATCATGGCCAGCATAACCATGGAAAACATAATCTGCATGGCATACTGC
>DNIT01000129.1:11449-12135 GCA_003489345.1 Pelotomaculum sp.
ATACTGCCGTTACTGATGCGTATGCCGCCAAACCAAAGGACGGCCAGCGATGTGAGGTTCATGACCAGCATGATGGCAGGCATCATGAAAGCCATAATTCTATTTACTTTTATATAGTTGTTTGTAAGATCGGCATTGGCTTCATCAAAACGTCTCATTTCACGCTCTACGGTATTAAAGGCACGAATTACACGAATACCGGTAAGCTTTTCACGAAGAACAAGATTGATTTTATCAATCTTTACCTGAACCGACCTGAACAGCGGTATCATCCGCGATGAAATCAAAACAATCACACAGGCAAGAACAGGTATGGCAACCGCAAGCACCAAAGTAAGCGTCTTATCCTGCTGTAAAGCCATGATAATACCGCCAACGGCCATCATCGGGGCGCTGATCATCATACGCATGATCATTACGGTAACCATCTGGATCTGGTTGATATCGTTGGTGGTCCTTGTAATAAGAGTAGCGGCGCCCATTTTATCAAACTCATTTAACGAATAGCTTTCAACCCTGCCGAAGACCTTGCTTCGCAGAACTGTTCCCAGACCCACGGCAGTTTTTGATGACAGGAAGCTTGCAAAAATCGCGCAAACAGCTCCCCCTCCGGCGACAAGAAGCATCAGACCGCCAAGTTGCATAATCTTGTCCGTATCACCCTGCATGACTCCATCATTGATTAT
>DNIT01000129.1:12346-14895 GCA_003489345.1 Pelotomaculum sp.
ATATAATTTTAGCATTAAAACGCCGCCTCCAATGCCAATAGAGTTAGCTATCCAACTCTTTATTCAGGCCTATCGCTTAATATCTTTTTTAGGACATTCAACCCTTCTATTATTCTTTCAATTTCTTCAGGTGTTCCTACGCTAAGCAAGTCTTCAAATTTCTTTTCAATTTTTTTATGAAACCCCTTGTGGATTTCTCCAAACTCAGGGGTTAGTTTTACATATACAATCCTTCTATCTTCTTCGCTTCGCGTTCTTATAACCAACTGTTGTTTTTCCAGTCTATCAATTATGCCGGAAATAGTGCTATTGGATAAATGAAGCTTTCTGCTTAATTCTGTAATCTTCATTTCACCAAATTTTATCAATGCCCCAATAACTAAACTTTGCGGCAATGTTATTCCAATATCTTCAAACCTCCGACGTGTACTGTGCTTTATAGTTTTATTAACTTCGAAAAAAAGTCTTGCTACCTCGACCTTTTTACTTACAGTTTCCATACCCATATCCCCCATTGCCTAATTATTTTCATGCTTTAATATTTCGTACAGAAAATAATTATATGTATCATTGATCATCCTGTCAAGGGGCAAAACACGTAATTAAAAATGAAAATTGCCATGCCTTACCTGAATGGACAGGACAGGTTCCCGCACACTTTGGTTCCAGCCGGGAATTTGTCGTAGTTGGAACAGCAAACGGAAAGATTACCCCAAAAAAAATACTGACCAACGGGGTCCTGCATAATCATGGAGGACTGGCCAGTATGCTTAAAACCGAAGGGGGTTCAAGTAATCATCACCGGAGGCGGCGGGTATCCCTAAAGCGATTAAGCAGAGCGAAAGCGTGATCCAAAAGATCGCGCTTTTCCACAACAAAAGTCCAACAGGCTACAGCGGATAAACTCCCGGTTCAGTGCAAAATCATTCGCAGGAACAGTGTCGGCACACCCCCTAAAACTGTCGGGCATTGCATTTACGTTTTTTACTTGTATCAGCTTATTAAAATCACAGAATCTTTAGTCACTGTTTTGTTTCTGCTCCTCCTGCGCGTCACTGGCGGCTGGTACACGCCCGGCTCGGAAAGCTGCTTGACGCAGGAGAAATTCGATCTGGGCATTAACACTTCGAAACTCGTCAGCAGCCCATCGTTCCAACACATCGTAAAGTATTGCGTCTATGCGCAGAGGAAATTTTTTCTTTGCAGCCATGATTATCCTTCCCGGGTTCTAGTAGAGACTCCCTACATTGATGACCGGCTGAGAAGATCGGTCTGATACTATTGCAACGAGAAGATTGTTAATCATCATTACTTTCCGTTCCTCGTCCAGCTCAATAATATTATCCTGTTGCAGTTGGGCAATAGCCATTTGAGCCATCCCAACAGCCCCTTCTACGATAATCTGGCGGGCCGCTAGAATTGCTGATGCCTGCTGGCGCTGCAGCATGGCGCTGGCAATCTCGGTAGAGTAGGCCAGGTGGGTTAAACGGGCTTCCATTACCTTAACCCCGGCATCCTTAAGCCTTTCCTGCAGTTCCCTGGCCAGTTCGCCGGCTACTTCCTCAGCATTGCCACGTAATGAGTACCCCTCTTGATCAAAGGAATCATATGGATATTTGGCAGCAACATGGCGCAGGGCAGCCTCACTCTGAATTTCAACAAACTGTTCATAATCGTCTACGTTAAAAATTGCTTTAGCGGAATCTATCACTTTAAAGACAACTACGGCAGCAATTTCAACAGGGTTCCCTTCCACATCATTTACCTTCAGTATTTTACTGTTAAAATTTCGAACCCGCAATGAGATCTTGGTACGGGCAGTAATGGGATAAGTCAGCCATATCCCGCTTTCACGGATGCTGCCCACATAACGGCCAAAGAATGTTACAGCTTTGGCTTCATTGGGGTGAATGACGTTAATCCCGCTCAATACCAATAAAGAAAGAAGAATGAGGACAATCTCTGCAATAATATTATCGCCGTCAAAAAAATAAACGGCGGCGCCAATGAATAACAGGACAAGCAAAACCCCCAGAAACCCGTTTAACTTCCAAGCCTTGTGTTCAACCATCTGGCTACCCCCTTGTTAATATCAGATTGATATCACCATAATATCAACTTTATAAGCTGTTGTAAACAACAATCGCCACTGTGGTTCATGATATGCATAGCTACAGCCGGGAGCAAGATTTTTAACACAAAAAAATGAGCAAAACCTGTGGGTCTGCTCACTCAAAAACCTGATAATAGGTTAATCCTCAAAAACTTCTTTAAACATTTTCATACAGCTGATTTTGCAGCCTTCTTTCTAAAATTCTCCGGTATTGTTTGCCGGCGAGCCGGTTGAGGTTGATTACCAGAATCATTCGCTCTTTAACCGGAGCGTTGAAGGCCCGTTTGCTCACGGCATAACGGGGGTTCAGTCGGACCGGGCATAACACCCTTCATCAATTTATCCGCCGGGATCTCCCGTAAATACTTCCAGCTCCCTGATGACCTCCTCCAGACTTACCGCCAGCGCTTCGGCCTCGGTGATGGGGCGGCCAAAA
>DNIT01000128.1:0-4717 GCA_003489345.1 Pelotomaculum sp.
GGTTGAGGATTAGTTAACTTCAAGAGAAATCGAGGTCGCGGTTAAGGATTTGCAAAAAACGAAGCAAAAACAAAGCTGCACCTTTGCCAAAAATCGAGTGTCGCTATCCTACAGATAGACTCCTTTAAGAGCTAATGACCATTATTTAAAATCGATTCATATTTTCTAACAAGAGAGATTATTTCAAGATGATGGTTATTTCCTAACTGAACGTCCGGTTCATTCCTTTCGCCCTCAACTATAGGTTCCATAAGAAACGGTTGTGCAGTACTATCTATTGGTACTTCATATAGAACTTTCTGCCTATAACCTTCTTTAAAGGCAATTGCTGTAACGGTACCTCTGGGTGGCAGTGCACCTGGAGACTCATCGAGATACTTATGATCTATAGGAACTGTAATATCTTTTTGAACTTCACCTTGTTCATTTGTAATCAGTTTATCAATTACTTTCCCATCTGTTCCAATCAACAATATAGAAACTCCAGGCAGAGGAGATGCGTGCCCGGAAATATTCGAATTAATTGCAGATGCTCTAAAATCAACACTAGTTGCTACTGTTTCTGATATAACAGAATTTTCTTTATTGCCTGTTTCGTCAACAGTTCTAGTACATCCTGTTAGTATTAGTGTGATAGCAAAAATAAATAATAAAAGAAATTTTAGTTTTATCAGTTCTCTATTCAATACCCTATGACCCCCTATGAATTCTTTTAGGGCAAGGCCTTGTTTTCTATACCCTTTAAGCTCAAGGGCTTTCGATGGTTGCCGAGAATGTTTTCATGCTACCATCTACCATATTGGATATAATATTCTTCATTTCATTCTTCAAATCCGTTTCTCCATCATGGAGACACCAATCAAACACTACACCACGCGCTACTATAAAAAGCATGCGGGTAATCTCGGCCGCAGATTTATGTTTGGGAATCTGCGCCTTTACCTGCCACTCCTCAATAATTGACTGCAGTATGGTCTGCATGGCACGGCCCTTGGTAAGAAACATTTTATTTTCCGAAGTATAAAGTTTTTTGATCATTTCAATCCCATCCGCATAATTGAGATCGACATATTTTTCGAAATACTCCACAATCTGACCTTTACAATCGTCCGCCTTCAATTGACCGGCAACGTCAGTTACAAAATAATCATCCGCTCTCTTAAATATTTCTCTGAAAAGCTCATACTTAGATGCAAAATAGTAATAGTACGTTCCTACTGAAACTCCTGCTTCTTTTGCAATCTGCTCCACTGTAACCTGATCGAAACCATGCTTACGGATAAGCTTCACTCCACACTCATAAATCTTGTTTTTAGTAATTTCGGCTTGTTTTGCCCGGCTCGTTATTTTGGCCATATCCGCCCCTCTTCTTAACAACCTACCGGCGTAGATTTATATATCATATTTATTACATATCCATTTTACCCCATATGCCAACAGTATAATAATATAGAATCCCTGTTACTTAATCAACCTTTTGGACACAAGTATAAAACAGGAGCCAAAATCCATTGGCTCCTGTTTTTAATCCATCTAATAATAATTATTTTTTTCGATATCTTTCTAATCCATAGCTATAGGTTAGCAGCAACCTCATAAGCATCCCATACAGCATACATAATATTCGCAACGTTGCGTGCGTCACCTAGCAGGTGAATGTCGGCAAGTTCATATTGAAGCGCCTCATAAAGATCATTTACAGAGTCATAGCCAACAGCCAAAACAATACTATCCGCCTTAATTTGACGCTCTTTACCGTTTACATCCACCAATACACCTTTTTCAGTGGTCTTGATAACTTTAGATGATGTCAGCACTTCAATTCCATTGTAAGGTATCAATCTTTCCAGCATCTCTGAATTAGCATGGCAGAGCGGGCCATTCAAGGCTAATAATCTATCCAGTATTTCAACTATAGTTACTTTTTTATTTTTACGGGTCAGCCAAAGAGCAAGCTCGCAGCCAACTAATCCACCGCCAACGACGACTACTTCGCTTCCCGCATCTGCATTACCCAACAAAACCTCTGCTGCCGTAAAGACTTTGCTGTTATCACCCAAATTAAAGAGCTTGGGCTTAGAACCCGTTGCAATAATTACAGTATCTGCGCCATTTTCTTTTACCAGAGCCGGTGTAACTTCGGTATTGAATTTTATTTCAACATTCAATTCCTTGAGTGTATGCTCATACCAGGCGACCAATGCCAGATCGTCCTCCTTGAAATCAGGTACTCCGGCAGCTAAGAGATTTCCACCCAGACGTCCACTCTTTTCATAAATTACCGGTTTGTGTCCACGCAACGCTAAAACCCTTGCAGCTTCACAACCGGCGACGCCTCCACCAACAATGAGTACCTTTTTGCTTTTAAGCGCTGGAATCAGCGCTGCTTCTCTCTCTCTGGATGTTGCGGGATTGACTGCACAGTTTATTGCTGAATATTCCTGGATACGTCCCATGCAACCTTCTTGACAAGACAAACAGGGCCGGATAGAAGCGATATTCCCGGAGCGAAGTTTGTTCACATAATCCGGATCGGCCAGAAGTGGGCGTCCCATGCTGACAATATCACATGCTCCTTCTTCAACCGCACTTAAAGCCAGGTCAGGATTGTCCATACGGCCTGCGCACAGAATGGGCACATCAACAGCTTCTTTTATTATTTTCGCATATGGAATATAGAGGCCTTTTTCCTGGTACATGGGGGGATGGCTCCACCACCAGGCATCGTAGGATCCCACGTCAATATCCAGCGCGTCATAGCCATAGGCTACGAGTAATTTTGCTGCTTCTATACCTTCCGGGATATCTCTGCCCTTTTCTTCAAAAACTTCACCGGGTAAAGCTCCCTCACGCCAATCCTTGATAAAGCTTTTTGGACTGTATCTTAAAGCAACAGGAAAATCCTTACCGCACCTTCCCTTAATCTCTTCTACGACTTCCCTGGCAAATCTTAAACGGTTTTCAAGGGATCCACCATATTCATCGGTTCGTTGATTGAAAAATGAAATTGCAAATTGGTCAAGGAGGTAGCCTTCATGAACTGCATGGATTTGAACACCGTCAAAACCTGCACGCTTTGCATGGAAGGCGCCTTCTCCAAACTTTTTGACAATGGTGCGAATCTCTTCCTTGGTTAATTCCCGGCAGGTTTTGTCAAGCCAGCGGTGTTGAATCGGGGAAGGCGCCACAGGCGGGTACTCTCCCAAGTTAGTAGGAATAGTTACCCTGCCGAAGCCCCCACTGAGCTGGAGAAATATTTTACTGTTATAGGCATGGATACGTTCCGTCATTTCGCGGCTGGTACGGATAAAATGGACAGGATTATGGGTAGAACAGGGACAGTTAGGCATTCCATGCTCTTCAACTTCATTATCTACAAATGTAACACCTGTGATGATTAGTCCGGTGCCTCCACGAGCGCGAGCTGTATAATAGTCTATACCCCGCTGGTTAAAACCTCCTTCGGCATCCGCTAATCCCAATGGCCCCATGGGCGCCATAGCAAAACGGTTCTTCAGTTCCAGAGAGCCAATTTTTACTGGTTCAAACAACCTTTTGTACTTTTGCATCGCACCAGTGCCTCCCTTTTTTTTTGAAAAATCAACCTAATAGATTCACTGAATCCGTTTAGTTAATAATATTAAACAAAACATAATACGTCAAGCAATATGTTTTATGTATTCAATATTTAGGCTTGCTAAATAGCCAAAAATGCCAATAATACCAAGGGATTAAGGGTGCTTTTGTCGAATTATTATCCAAGGAAAACAAGCTAAAATATGCAAAAAGCTTGCACTTTGGAGGTCAAGAAATGTACCGTCGTCCCTCTGATCAGATGGTTATAGAAGATTTCGTACTCCCTTTCGAAGGAAAGCTTGATGCCAATAACCGCTGGGTAAGACTGGCCGAGATAATACCATGGGACCAGATCGAAAAGGAATATGCTGATCTTTTCCCCTCCAGTACCGGTACAGTAGCAAAACCCTTGCGTATGGCCCTGGGTGCCTTGATTATAAAAGAACGATGCGGTTTTACCGACCGGGAGACGGTGGAACAGATTACCGAGAACCCCTACCTCCAATATCTCATCGGTCTGGAAAAATACCAGATAAAACCGCCCTTTGCTCCTTCGTTGATGGTTCACTTCCGGAAACGATTGGATCAGGAGATCATGAAGAAGATTAATGATCTAATCTGCCAGAGCGAAAAGCCTGAAGAACCAAAGGATAAAGATCCAGAAGATAAAGGGCCAAAAGGCGCAGCCCCAAAAGACGAAGCTCCAGGCAAGCCCTCAGGCTCCGATACTTTTGAAGTATGGAAGCCTGATGAGAACAAGGGCAAGCTGCTGCTCGATGCTACCTGTGCCCCGGTAGACATCCGGTATCCCACGGATCTCTCCCTTCTTAATGAGGCCAGGATTATTATGTTATACGCGGCACCTATCGGGTATGCGCTACCGCTGAAGTTTATGACGCTTCCGGTACTCTGTTGGAGAGAAAATCGTTATATTCTGACACGGTAATATATTTGGATTGCTATCATGAAAATCTGTCCTGAAGATACTTGCAAACTAGCCCTGAATGCAGAGGCAAATTTATGTGAAAATAGCTCACAACAGCCTGGCCTAAAATGTGGGTGCGAATTCATTCGCACAAATGTTGCATTAGCCGTACAAGTCCGACACTAACGCAGTGTGCGATTGAAATTGCACCCACAT
>DNIT01000128.1:4805-5514 GCA_003489345.1 Pelotomaculum sp.
TGCGATTGAAATTGCACCCACATCAATTATTTTTGCCTTCTACTGGTACCCTGTTAACGGCGTCTAAAATATCCAATATCCGGTACCTTACGCATAAGCATGTATATTCCCCAGGAAAAGCTATAGTTCTATTTCATACATCTGATCAAACTTTAGATTATTCTCTTCCAGAAACGCCAGCAACGGCTCTCTTGCCTTTGGTTCCGCACTCCAGGCCAGCCCGCACCCTGCCGTAATCTGTCCGGGAACAGGAATAAGTCTTCCGTTCTGCCCCTTTTCTTTGCATATCTTTTCCATCGCCATTGCATTGGTTGTTGTTTCAAATGTAATGACGACCCGCACTGCCTTTTTTCTCATGATATCCCCCACTCCTCTAAAAAAATTATAGATGAGAGACTGGTTCACTCCAATGCAAGCTCCTCAACAGCTTTCATTCCTTTTTCTACTTCTTCCTCTGTGTTGAAATGAGAAAAACTAAAGCGGACGGCGCCCTGCTCTTTTGTTCCCAGGGCTTCGTGCATCAACGGAGCGCAATGGCCGCCTCCCCGCGTATAAATCTCATACTCTTCAGCCAGCCGGTCACTTACCAGAGAAGAATCATAATCCTTGATATTCAAGGTTACAACGGCTGCCCTTTCCTTGACGGAAAAGTCACCGTAAACCTTGACACCCGGTATGGTTCTCACACCTTCATAAAACATCCGCATAA
>DNIT01000128.1:5612-10333 GCA_003489345.1 Pelotomaculum sp.
GTTCTCTCCTTCTGATCTGCGCAATGTTGTCTAAGACGTAAGAAACACCTGCATTTAATCCGGCCAGCCCGTGCACGTTTAAAGTGCCTGCCTCCAATAGTTCCGGCATTTGAGGCGGATGGGTCTTACTATGCGTCAGGAATCCGCTACCGCCTGTTTTTAACGGAGCGATAGATACACCGTCCCGCACATAAATACCGCCTGTTCCCTGCGGACCAAGAAGGCCTTTATGCCCGGTGAAGCATAAGACGTCAATATGCTGCGCTCTTACGTCTATGGAGAAGACTCCCGCCGTCTGGGAAGCGTCAAGGATAAATAAAATATGACGTTCCTTGCATATACTGCCTATCCTTTGGATATCCAGCAGGTTTCCCGTCAGATTAGAGCTGTGGGTGCAAATAACTGCTTTGGTATTCTCCTTGATCTGCCCTTCTATTTGTTCAAGCCGGATATTGCCGAGAAAGTCGCTTTTTATAATGGACAGTTCAAGCCCCTTCAGTTCCATTTCGTACAAAGGCCTTATCACGCTGTTGTGTTCTAATTCTGTGGTAATCACATGCTCCCCGGGATGGAATAAGCCCTTGATCGCTATATTAAGGCTTTCTGTAGCATTAGAGGTAAAAGCGATGCGGCTGCAGTCATCCACGTGAAACAACTTCGAGAGCTTCTCCCTGGTATCATAAACCATACGGGTCGCGTTCAGCGTGGCGCCATGGGTACCCCTCCCGCTGTTGCCCAGCCGCTTAATCGCCTGATATACGGCTTCGGCTACAGTTTCCGGCTTATGGTAGCTTGTTGCCGCATGATCAAAATATATCACATCAGTTCTCCTTTTTTATAAAAGGCTATAGGCTACCGGCCTACAGCCTTTTGAAATCCAGGTTTTGGCGAACCCGCACAGCCATCCGTACGCACATGTTGCTATACCTCGTGGTCTCAAAAGCAACCTGCAATAAAGAAATCCTATTATTTATAAAGAAACAGGTTTTCATACCGGGAAGTTTAAACATTCAATAAATAGCTTTTGATATCCTTCCAGAGCGCTAAGCTCCATATAATCCATTCTCTTCGCCAATTTTTCCATCTCTTTTCTTGCCTCTATGGACATCAGCGCAAGATATGCCCCTGTTTTAGAAGAGTTGCCGATATAAACAACGATCTCTTCAAGCCCCCGGGGCAGTATTCCGGTGCCCACCAGACTTTCTACAGGCAGATGGGCGCCAAATTGTCCCGCAATCATCACCTTGTCCAGTTCCTCCATGGTGATACCTACTTTGGCCAAAAGCGCGTAGAAACCCGAAAGGATGGCGCCTTTTGCCAGCTGGACCTGACGCACGTCACTCTGCGTAATCGAGACTTCTGGCTCGTCGGCGAAGCGCACGCTCCGTTTGTTCCCTTCCTCTGCCAGAATGCGATTGCGGTAATCGTTTTCGGGTAAGATATTCTTCTTTACAAAAGCCCCATTCCGCTGTACCAAACCATGCTGCAGCAGTTCCCGCACTGCAGCCAGAATACCACTTCCGCAAATTCCGGCGGGTTGTCCTCCGCCTATCACCTTCAATTCCACGCCTGCCCCAGAGATTTTCACATCCTCGACGGCCCCCGCCGTCGCCCGCATCCCGGCGCTGATATTCATCCCCTCTAAAGCGGGGCCCGCCGCGCACGAACAGGATAGTAACCGGCCTTGATGGGACAGCACGATTTCCCCATTGGTGCCGATATCAATAAAGAGCACATTCCCTTTTTGCTTGTCCAATTCCGCCACATAAGCGCCGGCCACAATATCGGCTCCGATATACGCCGAAACAGAGGGAAGACAATACAGTCTGGCTCCGGGCGAGGCTATCAGCCCGATATCTGCAGCGGGAATATTTTTAGAGCCGGTGAAAACCGGGGCATAGGGCGCTTTGCCGAGACCGGCCGCATGCACCCCCAGAAGCAGATGCAGCATGGTACAGTTGGCTGCCACGGTAATCTCGTAAATTCTTCCGGTATTTATCCCGGCCCTTTCGCACAGCACCCCCATCATATCATTTAACGAGTCAACGATGGCCTTTTGAAGCTGTTTTCCACCAGACTCAGGATGTTCCACGATATAAGCTATCCGTGTTAAAACATCCAGCCCATAGTTTTTCTGAGCGTTGATCGCCGCTTCGGCATCCAGTTCCTCCCCGGTCGCCAAATCGATCAGCGCTACCACTACGGTGGTCGTACCTATATCAACGGCACAACCGTACATTTGACCTGTAGTGTCTCCGCTCTCAACAGCAATAAGCCTTTCTCCGCTGTATACAGCCGTACAGACACCGGAAATTTGCGGCAAGTGCTGGAGAAAACGCCAATCTGCCGGTTCTCCTGCAACCGTGCAGGCAATCATATCCTCATAGGCAACCGGATTTTCCAGAGAAGGAGGGGCCAGGGAAAAAAGCTGTTTCTGAACGGCCGGCCGCTTTTCAAACTTTGGTAGGAAGCCGGTAGTCAGCACATCATGCTCTTTTCCCTTACTTATAAGCTCTATCGTAATATCCCCACGGGGTTCCACCATACAGGACAAACGCACACCCGTGGCTTCTTCACCGGCAGTTAAGAAACTCCGTTCTTCTTCCGACAAAGGGCGTAAAAAGCCTTTTTGGTGCTTGATTTTGCACTTTCCGCAAACACCCCGCCCGTTGCACGGATTCTCCAGAAAAGCTCCCGCCCGCAAAAGAATTTCCATAAGGTTTTCCCCGGGCTCATACGGTATTTCAATGCCGTCCGGCATGATTGTAATAGTACGCATTTTTATGAATGATCCTCTCCCCGCAGTGCCGTCGCATCGCCCCAATACTGGCATTTTTAGTGTTTCTGTTTTGTTGCGTTGACCATTGTCTGCACATTGATTAACGGCGTATTTGTGGAAAGCCCGCAAGCGGGCGCCACAATATCCGCCCCATTGGCCATGGCAAAGTTCACCAGGCTTACTACCTTCTCCGGCGGCATAGTCCCCAGGGCAAAGGTGCTCACATTGCCCATCACGGCCTTTTCCGGGATACAAGCCTTTATTTCCTTAACCGGTACAATGGAATCGAAGCTGAACACGTCACAGTGGAACTCTGAAATAATCGTATAAACTGTTTTCAAATTGCCGCAAATATGCACGATTTTAACGGGAACATCCAACGCGTCCAAAATTTCGTTGACATATTTTATGGAATAGTCTTTAAACCTTTGCGGTCCCAATATTTCACCGGTGCCGCTGGGCTCGGCGATACAAATGGCGTCCGCCCCCGCCTCTATTTGCGCTTTGCCGAAGACAACCAGATTTTCTACGATAAAATCCAGCAGCCTTTCTGCCTCAAGAGGTTTCTTACGGAATTCTTTCAGCAAGACAGACATATCCACCAGGGTCCCGGCGGTGCTGACCGGTCCGGTCAGGTTGCCGATAACCGGTACGTCGTTCCCTCCGGTTTTTAAAATTCTGATGGCGTCAAGTACCACTTTTGCCCTTCCGGAATGTATATCCAGAGGTTTCAACAAATCCACCCCGGAGGAAGACGACAAGGGAGAATCAACCACATGAGGCTCATAACTTAAATTCCCCATGTTCACCCTGGCGCCCATAGCCTCGGCCTCCACAGTCATACAAAAGGGCACTCCGTAGTTTTCAAAGCCCCCGGCTTCATGCAGGGCAAAGTTAAGACCGGCCATCTTTTCAGAGTCCGTGTGCGCTTCCGGCCAAAGGCATTTTGAGCCTCTCATGACGTCTTTAAACATCATGTTCATCATACCGCCGGGGCAAATACAGGGCGGCCTATCGGCTTGTTGTTTCTTGGCAACGGCAAAAAGCCTTTCCTTCGGGGTAAAAGCCTGCATGTATTAAGCCCCCAATGCCGCTGCCTCTGCTCCCATGAGCCGGTCAACCACCTTAACGGCATCGACAGCATTGGAAGAATAAGCGTCGGCGCCAATCTTTTGGGCAAAAGCCAGGGAAATGGGGGCGCCGCCGATAATAACCTTGACCCTGTCTCTGATACCTGCCGCCTTCAGCAGTTCGATAACCTTACCCATTCCCGGCATGGTGGTGGACATTAAAGTAGACATGGCAATAACATTTGCATCTACCTCTTTGGTCTTGTCTATGAAACGATGCAGAGGAACATCCCGGCCCAAATCATATGTTTCATAACCGGATGATTCCAGCATGATTCTGACCAGGTTTTTGCCGATATCATGCGTATCCCCTTCCACCACGCCGATCACAACTTTGTGTTTCTTGCCGGCATCCGCTTGTTCCAGATGCGGGCGCAAGACCGCCAGCCCGTTATACATGGCATCGGCGCAAACCAAAAGTTCGGGAATAAAATACTCTTCTTGTTCATATAAATCCGCCGCTTTTTGCATACCGTCAACCAGGCCTTTTAAAATGCCGTCCAGGGCCGGATAACCGGCGGCGATATATTCTTTCGCAACTTCACTTACCAAATCATCTTCCATATTAACCACACAGTCGGACAACGCCAGCCATAAATCCTGTTGACTTTTCATTTTCATACCTCCAAATTATGATATTTATATTTCAGGAAGCAGGGGGACGGGAAGCAGGGGGACGGTTCTTTTGCTTCCCACCCTGAAAATAGCTGTGCAGTTGAAAACGCTGTACATTGGTACAGCCCACAGAGCGAATCCCCAAAAAAGGTGCGAATTCATTCCCACAAAAGACCCCAAAGGAATGCAGCATATAC
>DNIT01000066.1:0-260 GCA_003489345.1 Pelotomaculum sp.
CCCTGCCACCACGTCGACCTTAAGGCCAAGGTTGCGGGCGGTATCGGCGGTTACAGGTCCGATACAAGCCACTGTGGTCCCTTCGAGGAGGGCACCCAGGTCCGGGGCGTCCAGCATTTTTACAAAGTTTTGGACAGTTGAGGAACTGGTAAAGGTTATGATCTGGATTTCTTTCCTTTGCAGCATAGCCGTGACCAAGGCACTGTCGCCGCCTCCGATGCGTGTGCGGTAAGCCGTAACCTCTGTTACCACCGCTCCCA
>DNIT01000066.1:465-26113 GCA_003489345.1 Pelotomaculum sp.
ATCTCTTCGGCACGGTATTCACTGGGTTCTGTCTCCACCAGAAGTCCATAATTTTCAAGAGCCTCACTGGTTTTAGGCCCGATGGCGCATAATCTGGCCCGGTGCAGTCTGCGGACATCCTGGCGGTGGTGGCGCAGCCGTCTAAAAAACGATTCCACACCGTTAACACTGGTAAATATGATCCAATGAAAGGACTCTATTTCTTGAATAGCCATATCCATTTTAGCATAATCGTCCGGTTCTGCAATACTGATGGTGGGATACTCCACCGGCTCTCCCCCCAGGGCACGGATTGCCTCCGAGAGCCTGCTGGCTTGCTCCCTGGCCCTGGTCACCAGCACCCTTTTGCCGAAAAAGGGCTTGTTTTCAAACCAGTTGAGTTTTTCCCGCATGGACACAACCTCACCTACCACAACAACAGCGGGATTTTTAAAACCTGTCTGAATGGCTTTGGCGCTGATGTCTCCCAGCGTTCCCACCAGGGTTTGCTGTTCCGGCGTGGTCCCCCACCTGATTAACGCCGCCGGCGTCTGTGCAGGTTTGCCGTACGCAAGCAGGCGTCCGGTTATTTTAGGCAGGTTGGACATACCCATCAGGAATACCAGGGTTCCGGCCGAAGTCGCCAGCTTGTCCCAGACAATGCTGCTGTCGTCCTTATCCGGATCTTCATTCCCGGTAATAATGGAAAGGGTTGAGGCGATTTCCCGGTGTGTCACCGGAATGCCTGCGTAGGCCGGAACCGCTACAGCGGAAGTAACCCCCGGCACTATTTCAAAAGGGACACCTGCTTCAGCCAGAGCTTCCGCTTCCTCGCCGCCTCGGCCGAATACGAAGGGGTCGCCACCTTTAAGCCTGGTCACAACTTTGCCTTCCAGGGCTTTTCCCACCAACAGGCGGTTTATTTCTTCCTGCTTTAAGGTGTGACGGTCCGGAGATTTTCCGGCATAAATGAGTTCGGCCCCAGACCGGGCAAAAGCCAGGAGCCTGCGGCCGGCAAGTCGGTCATACAGGATTACGTCAGCTTTCCGGAGCACTTCAAGTCCCTTGACCGTAATTAATTCAGGGTCGCCCGGACCTGCTCCTACCAGGTAAACCAAGCCTTTATTCATAAATTCTTTTCTCCTGTCTCACTTCCTGTAAAATATCCCCGGCGCCCATCTTCAAAAGCTTCTCCGCCAGTCTTTCCCCGAGTTTCCCAGCTTCCCCCAGACCTCCTGCCATAGAGGAACGCACCACTTGTTTGCCGTCGAGACTAGCCACCAGTCCCTCCAGGATCAGACGGGAGTTGTCAACTCTACCCAGGGCACCCAGCGGGACCTGACATCCTCCCTCCAGTTTTTTAAGGAGCGCCCTTTCGGCCTGAATAGCGCAACGGGATTCAGTGTGGTCTATCCTCGAAACCAACCTTAATATTTCTTCCCTATCACTTCGCACCTCCACCCCAATCGAACCCTGCCCAACAGCCGGCAGGCAAATATCGAAAGGGATCATCTGGGTGATCCTGTTCTCCCAACCCATGCGTTTAACACCGGCATAAGCCAGTACGGCAGCGTCAAGCCCCTCCTCATCGAGCTTGCGCAGGCGGGTATTGATATTGCCGCGCAAATCCACCATTTTGAGGTCGGATCTGTAGCTGAGCAGTTGAGCGCAACGCCTGAGGCTGCTGGTGCCGATCAGAGCACCCCGAGGTAACGCATCCAGGTTTTTTCCGTATTTTGCAATCAGTACGTCACCGGGGTATTCACGACAGCAAACGGCCCCTACGCACAAGCCCTCCGGCAATTCGGTAGGCAGGTCTTTCATGCTGTGGACAGCCATGTCAATATCCCCGCGCAGCATGGCCAACTCCAATTCCTTGGTAAAAATACCCTTGTCACCTATTTTAGCAAGAGCCACATCCAGGATGTTGTCGCCCTGGGTGCGCATCCCCACGATGCGAAAATCATATGATGGGTTGGCTTCTTTCAGGTTCTCTACAACCCAATTGGCCTGCCACAAGGCCAGCCTGCTTTCCCTGGTGCCTACCGCAATCTCACGTCGCATACCCGGCCTCCTATCCAAACAAATGTAAAAATTATCAATATTTCCTGGCATTTATTCTGCTGCAGCAAGGTAAAAAAGCGCTCATTTCTATACTATCAGTTATTGTACAGGATAACCCTCTTTAATTAAAACAAATTTTCCTTTGGGCGGGAAGCCGTTTTTTTCTTGGGCTTCTGTCCCGCGACTTCCAGCTCAAAGAGATTTTGCAGGATCTCGGTATACAAGTGCCCCTCTGTGGTGAGGGCGTAGCTTTTAAGCTTGGACACCGGCAGGTGCAGGATCTGATTGACAATGGAGTTTGCCAGGGAACCAACAACCTTCCGGTCATGCTCGGAAAGGTCGCCCAGCCTGTTCAGCGCCCGCTTCAGTTCCTTTTGTTTTATTTTTTCACCCCACTGTTTCAGGGCTGTAATGGTGGGCACCACAAACTGCATGCCCAGCCACCGCATAAACTCATCCAGTTCCTCCTCAATGATACCTTCGGCTATAACCGCCGCTTTTTTACGCTGTTCCAGGTTTTGGTCAACAATATTTTTCAAGTCGTCTATGTCATAAAGGGTTATACCCTCAATATAGCCAACTTCTGTCTCAATATCCCGCGGCACCGCAATGTCGATCATAACCATCCGGCGGCCATGCCTTCTTTCCATTACCCTGCACATATCGGCGGCCCTCACCACGAAGTGGGCGGCCGCAGTGCAGCTGATCACAATGTCCGATTCCTCCATGTACCGATACATCTCGTTAAATTTGACGGCCTTCCCGCCAAGCTGCGCAGCCAGGGACTCAGCGCGTTCAAAAGAACGGTTGGAGACAATGACGCTGGTTACACCATTTGCTACCAAATGCCTGGCGGTCAACTCGCTGATCTTGCCGGCACCCACCAGCAGTACGGTGCGGCTGGCAAGGCTGCACAGGTGTGTCCTGGCCAACTCCACGGCGGCGTAGCCCGTCGAAACAGCGTTTTGATCAATACCAGTCTCTGTACGCACCCGCTTGCCAATCGTAATCGCCTGCTGGAAAAGCGTGTTCAGGACACGGTTGGTGGTCCCGTACGCAACTGCCTGCTGGTATGCTGTTTTGACCTGCCCTAAAATTTGGGTTTCCCCCAGCAGCATCGAATCCAGGCCGGCTGCAACACGGAAAATATGGCGAATAGTATCGTAAAGAGTATGGCAGTAAGTGAAGTTTTTGATCTGGGAAATATCCACCCCCGAAGAGCGGGAGAGAAAATCCCAGATAGCATTGAGCCCTTCGTCCATTTCCATGGTGGCGGCATAAATCTCGGTCCTGTTACAGGTCGAAAGGATGGCGCAACCTTGAATGACAGGATAAGATTTCAGCCGCAACAGCGCACCCTCAAGCATTTTTCCTGAAAAAGACAGCTTTTCACGCACCTCCACAGGCGCCGTCCTGTGGTTAAGACCGACCACCGCGATAAGCACTGCGCAACCTCTCCTTTACCCTCTCTATGCAGCCCTCCTTAAGGAGGCTGAGGATTTCACTGTCAACCATATTTTCCAATAGCTCTCTCTTTAAATCCTGATCGGCAACATTTCGGATGACCTCCTGACGCAAATCTCCCAGCAACTCAAGAAACTCCCCAAAGGGAGCGCCGTAGGTTTTTTCCAGGTCTTCGCGAATTTTACGGGCCAGCATGGGGCTCTTGCCGCCCGTGGAGACAGCAATACTAAGCTCCCCCCGCCTGACCACCGCGGGGACAAAAAAATTGCCTTTGGTCTGGTCGTCAACAATGTTAACTATTAAATTGCGAACTGCGCAATCGTCGGCAACCTGCCGGTTGACCTCCTCCCGGTTGGCAGCGCCAATCACCAGGAAAACGCCAGACAAGTCGGATACTCTGTAATAACCCTGTCTGTAAACAAGCTTGTCTTCCTCTGCCAGCTTCGCGAGGCCGGGTGTTATGGAAGGGCTGACGACAACGACGCAAGCGCCACATTCAAGCAAGGAGCGGACTTTTCGCTCGGCAACTTGCCCTCCTCCTACTACCAAACAAGTCTTGCCGGTTAAATTCAGTGAGATAAAGTAACGCCTTGACAATCATATCCTCCTTATTTCTGTATTAGTATTTTCTCGCTCCAACAAAATCCGCTGCAAGGCTTAAGGTCAGCCTGGTGGGTATGTCAGGCAGCTCTTTTAAGGCCTGCTTGGCCCTGTTGACATATTTCCCAACCAGTTCAAAAGAACGCTCTATAGCCCCGCTATTTGTGATGATGCTTATGGCTTCCTGCATCTCATCCTCGTTTTTTTCGGGTTTTGCCACCAGCTCTCTGAGCCGGTCCTTTTGCCTGGCAGAGTCCAGGGCATAAATAACAGGGAGGGTGATGATCCCCTGGCGCAGGTCACTGCCGATTGGTTTGCCCAATTCCTGCTGATCGGCAACCATGTCCAGGATGTCGTCGGTAATCTGAAAAGCCATCCCCACCCCATGCCCGTACCGGTACAGCGGGCAGTAGACGCTTTTGGGGGCGCCGCAGGCTACGGCACCCAGTTGAGCGCTTGCCGCAATAAGCATGGCCGTCTTGCGGTTAATGCGGTACAGGTAATCCCTAAAGCTCTGTTTGACGTCAAAGGAGGATGCTATCTGCTGGATCTCGCCCTCACCCATATTGACACTGGTGCCAGCCAGGACGATGGAAATAAGAGGTGAATATTCATAACGGGCGATCAAGATGAGCGACTTGGCGAAAAGGTAGGAACCAATGTGGGTGGAGATAGTGTTGCCCCACATGGCCTTGACTGTGGGCTTACCCCTGCGGGTTAGCGACGCGTCCACCACATCGTCATGTACAAGTGTAGCCATATGGATCAATTCCAGGGCAGTAGCCAGCGGCAGGATCCTCTGCGGGTTATAGTTGTAGAATTTTGCCCCGAAGAGGCACAGCGCAGGTCTTAGTCTTTTACCTCCCGCATTGAGGAGATGCATGGAGGTTTCGGTCAGGAGCGGATTTGGCGTTTTAACCACGGCGCTTAACTCTTTTTCCACCATCTGCAGTTCTTTTGCGATATCTTCAAAAAATTCCAACATCCTTACCGCTTCCTCTGCCTTTTAAATGAAAAAAAGAATATTTAATAAAAAATTACAAATATTATGCAAATTGTTCAAAAATAATTATTCGCGGTAAGCTATTAAATTCCTTCCTGATAATTGGGAAAAGTTTGTTTAATTAGTTCTTCCATCCAACCTCAAAAAGTAAGTATAATTATTATACCTAAAGTTTGCCCTGAAACAAAGGATCGCAATTCAAAGGATTATTAAGAAAAAAAGAGCTTTCCTTCTTAAAAAAGGTCTTTCCCATGATAACACAGTCGGTTGCGCACCCAAAGTAAGCTTGCCCTATAAAAGATGTTTGCACCTGTGCACAAAATGGAAAAATTGTATAATTATAACTGTATTGATTCAATTAAGACAAGAGAAACCCATTATTGGATAAATTTGTATGACTAAACTTCTCCATCTGTTAACATGGGTTGTAAATGTCTTCCGAAGCTCATCCTGAAACAACCCGCCGGAGAATTTTTAAAAAAGTTAAACCAGATGTTAAAGAAAAAGACTGCATTCAACTTGGATTCATGCTTCTTTCTTGATTTTCATAAGATTTTATTATACAATGTAGCCCAGTCCACAACTATTGTAAATAACAAGTTATTTTCTCGGGGGTGGATGGTGCCTGGTGGTGCTCCTGGTCTTCAAAACCAGTCGTTGGGCAGCGTTCCTGTCCATGGTGAGTTCGATTCTCACACACTCCCGCCAAAGTAATAGCAAAGCCTCCGGTGAGCGGGGGCTTTTTGTTGTGATGAATGAATGCACTACCCGGTTCGATGGTGATTAAGTTGAAACCAGGAGTTAATCATTTTACTGAGAAGTGGATAAAAAAATAAGGCAGGAGTAATTTCCTGTCTTAATAACATGTAATTATATTTATCAGCTATTTCCAACCTTTAACCACAAATGCAAACTGGGTTACACCGTATTTATCTACATATTGCCGCACTTCATAATCCTTATCCGGGTCAAGGTAGAAATAATGGTTCACACCATTGGCGTCGATATAGAAATACCTTACATCATTCCTATAGTTATTCCATATGTGGCGCCAGCTAACTTTTTTATTGTTCCAGTCCTGGTAATATCTGTCAAGTATTTTTTTAATATTGATTGTACCTTCCCGATCTGAAGAATGGTTCCAGCTATAGCCTTGGTAACCGTTAGATATACTCCCAACTTGACTATTACCATAAAAAACAAAAGTATCCGACTGACTGGCAAACGCTGCGGACGACAGTGTTAGCAAAAAGGCCAATGTCACGACAATCAAGACGGTTTTTCGCATTTAACGCACCTCTTCCCATATATTAAAGTAATTCTGCAGCCATAATTAATATAATTCAATTAATAGCCCGGAGCAACACGCAAGTTTTGGTTAAAGCATAAACGTATCCCTGTTTTAGGCTATGATATCCAATAGATTATTATCTGACCAAATATAAAACGTCTTAACAGGAAAAAAATCCGGGTGTTTTTATATTATAATCCGGATCTACGTATGCAGCATTCAACAGTGTCGAAGGGGTTGGTTGTAAAACCATTTTTTTTTTACTATTATATATAATATATATAAGAAAATAAATCCTTTAGGGAGGAAAGTATATGCTTAACCCTGTAGCCTTTCAGATAGGTCCGTTTACCATCTACTGGTACGGAATTATTATTACCTTCGCTTTTATCCTGGGAACGATCCTGGCGTACCATCATGCCAAAAAGACAGACATCGATCCGGAACATATCCTTAATATGCTGATCCTGATTATCCCTGCATCAATTATCGGAGCCAGATTGTTTCAAGTGCTTTCAGTCTGGGACGATTACAAGTCGAACCCGCTTGAGATTTTTGCCACCTGGCATGGCGGACTGGCCATCCACGGCGGACTGATAGGCGGTTTTCTGGTAGGGTATTATTATGTAAGGAAACACCGGTTGGACTTCTGGAAGCTGGCTGACATCTTTGCGCCAAGCATCATCCTGGGGCAGGCTATCGGCCGCTGGGGAAACTTTATCAATCAGGAAGCATATGGAAGTGCAGTTACCCGTGCGTACATCAGCCACTTTCCGGATTTTATCCAGCGACAGATGTTTATCGGCGGTCAGTACCACCACCCGGCTTTCTTGTACGAATCAGTCTGGGACCTTCTGGTATTTATTATTTTAATGGTTTACCTCCGGCGACAGCACTTCAATGGACAAATCATGCTGTTATACCTCACCCTTTATTCGGCGGGACGCTTTTTCATTGAAAGTATTCGTTTGGACAGTCTGATGTGGGGTCCGTTCCGGTCAGCCCAATTTCTTAGCGTACTGATTATTATTGCCTGCGCAGTCATTTACCAGCATCGGTCAAAAAAAGGAGATTTACATAAATCGCCACAACCCTAAACCACATTATTACAATAATCTCATTTTTTCCACTTCTGTCACACACTATCTCCACTGTTCATAATATAAAAAAAAAGTCTTCAAGGAGGTAGTACAATGTCCCTCGGTACTGGTGGTGGCGTCGGTGGCGGAGTCAGCGGCGGTTTTAGTTTCAACTTTAGCTTCTTTTTCTTCTTCATCATCATCATCTGCATTTTCTTCTTCATTGGGTTCATCTAGGAGCCCACAGTAAAAGCCTGGTTTTTTCAAGCCAGGCTTTTACTTTTTTGTTTATGGAATACCACCTGCTATGCAGCCGGTTCTAAAAGGTTTATAGCTATAAGTAGAAATAAAAAGCCTCCCAATAATGCGGGTTTAGCCAAGGCATAAGAAACAGAAGGATGTCGTATACCATAGATAATATCCACTAGCACATACAAAGTGGCATTGTGAATACCACAGCATATAGTGTTTACGTCAAAATACAGGAAACAGATAATTTTACTTACCATCCTTCGGCAGCACCCAGGAACTTGAGGACGGCAAGTTATCGGGTGGGGCTTCAGCAAGGCTCCGACCGTCTGCAGGCCGGTCAAGAGGCGTGCTTACGGAGTTTGAACGAAGCAGCGGATAAAATAAATCATCCCGACTAACGATACCGATCTCACAGTTGTAGGCAAGGCCTGGTTCGACGTCCGAAAAGTAAAAACTCTTATGGGACATATTGAACCCCGTTGTATAAAAGGGGCCGCGGCCTTCAATATTCAAGCGGATCTGAACCTTTTCTTTTTTCTCCAGCAGATCCTTCAGCCCCGGAGACAGCTCCCAGTAGACATAAAGTACTCTGGGACTTTGCACCAATAAAAACAGCGCGTTTTCGTGATAGTCCGGCGGCAGAGGAACGGGGATATGTTGATGATCCACCTTAATTCCTCCTTCCTGTCTACATAATTTGACGCCGGACCATTATTATCCTGCTCGAAAACTGCGTATGCAATGGCTTGATAGCTAAAAAATCCTATCGTTTATCGGTCCAGATATTGCACCGCGCTCAAAGCGGCAACCTGCCCCTCGCCCACCGCCTTGGCCAACTGGTATGGCTTCCCGGTGCAATCACCTGCTGCAAATACACCTTTAACATTGGTCTGAAATGAACGGTCAACATCGATATGGTTCTCTGTTATATTTAGTCCGGAGATAAGCTGGTCCGGCAAATAGGTTTCCCTGTAAATAAAAATCCCATTGACGGCAAGCGTGCGGTCGCCGATGATAACCGCCGACACAAATTCTTTTCCGGTAACGGCTCCTATCTTTTGATTTTCAATAACCTCCACCACATCCTTCAGACCTTGCGGTGCAAGCCCGCCGCCGCTGATAAAATAAACTTTACGGCAAATGTCGGCCAGATAATTGGCGTCTTCTATCCCTTCTTTGGTATAGGCCAGCACCGCCACCTGCTGGCCGGCAAACAAAGGCCCGTCACAGGTCGCACAGTAGCTGACCCCCTTACCTATAAACTCACGCTCGCCTTTAACCGGCTCCGATACTGTTACACCGGTAGCCATAATTACTGTTCGGGTATGATACTCTGATTGCTCGGTCTGCAGGGAAAACATATCTCCCTCAAGCCGGGTGACCGAGTCCACCTTTTCTTGTAAGACAGGTATATCCATTGAGCGGGCATGCCGTAGAAACTTATCCCGCAGGGAGCGTCCATCGATCTCTGGAAATCCGAGGTAATTGCTGACCAGTGGAGATTTCTGCAGCTTTGGTGTGCAAAGCTCACCCCCCAGCAGAATGATGGATTTCCTCCTGATGCTGGCGTTGACGGCAGCGGAAAGACCTGCCGGGCCGCAGCCTATAATGGCGACGTCATAGGTTTTTTTGTTCATGGCGGGCTCCTTTTTGATTTCAGTATTCCCGCAGGCCGGGCTTCTATTTATTTTTGTAATTGTTATCTTCACGTCCAGGGGGTAGAATATTGAAAGACACAAAACAAAGGGGGAGATGTTCTGTACTGGGACAAACCAGGCCGTACCAATACCATAGCAACGGCAGAGGCGGCTCTCAGCCGGGCAAAGGAATTGGGCCTAAAACATATTGTGGTTGCTTCCTGTTCGGGGCAATCGGCTGAACTTTTTCTTAAACATACCGGGGATTTTGAAATCATATGCGTAACCCACCAGGTCGGCTTCAGCAATCCGGGTGAGGATGAAATGGACTCGAAGATGAGGAACAAACTTGTCGAGGGCGGCATCAGGCTTTTAACCACAACCCACCTGATGGCGGGCCTTGACAGGGCCTGCCGGAATAAATTCGGCGGCATTTATCCGTCGGAAATTGTAGCGAGCGCCTTGCGTATGCTCGGCCAGGGGTTAAAGGTAAGCGTGGAGGTGGGATGCATGGCGCTGGACGGCGGCTTGCTCCCGCACGGGGCGGACATCGTGTCCCTGGGAGGTACGGGTCGGGGGCTGGACACCGCGGTGGTTCTTTTACCCTCCCACTCTCAAAGCTTTTTCGATACAAGGATAAAAGAAATCATCTGCAAGCCCAGGGAATTCTAAAAACCGGCGGTAAGCGCCGGTTTTTTGTGGCTAAAATTATTTATTTGTTTTTATGGGATGACCTTTGTTAGGGGATATTCAATGATGTCCTGCGCTCCGCCTTTTTTTAGCGCCGGGATCAGGTCGCGTACCTGTATTTCTTCTAAAATTGTTTCCACTGCGACCCAGTCGCTCTGGACCAGCTGTGAGATCGTGGGCTGTTTCATGGCGGGCAGCACTTCCAGAATATTCGCCAGTTTGTCCCCCGGAACATTCATCTTGAGGCCAACTTTTGATCTGGCCCGTAGCGCCCCTTGCAGCAGTACAGACAAATTTTGCAGCTTTTCTTTTTTCCAGGGATCTTTCCATGCGTTCCGGTTGGCATGGAGTTTGGTTGTGGACTGTAGAACAGTGGCTATGATCCGCAGGTTGTTGGCCTTGATTGAACTGCCCGTTTCTGTGATATCGGCTATTGCATCCACCAGGTGAGGCACTTTTACCTCCGTTGCTCCGTAAGAGTACTCAACATAGGCGTCTACACCGTTGGACTTCAGGTATTTCTCAGTGACCCGGACCAGTTCGGTGGCGATTCTCTTGCCTTTCAAATCAGCAACAGTCTTTATATCGCTGTCGTTGGCCACGGCGATGACCAGCCGGATGGGATTGGAAGTGTTCTTGGCATAAATCAGGTCGGCAACCTCAACCACATCAGCCTCGTTTTCCATAATCCAGTCAAGGCCGCTCAAACCGGCGTCAAGCACCCCATCGTTGACATAACGGGGAATTTCCTGTGCCCGCATCAGTACGACTTCCAACTCCGGGTCATTGATCGTTGGGAAATATGACCGACTGCGAACCGTCAGTTCAAAACCGGCCTGTTTAAAAAGCTGAAAGGTAGCCTCCTGGAGGCTGCCTTTAGGTAGACCCAAACGCAACTTCAAAAAATACTCCTCCTCGGATTATTACTGTTCATCTGGCTATATTGTAAAAGTATACCTATAGGCTACTGCAGTGTCAATACCGTGAGGAGTTAACTACAAGTTAAAAGTATGTTCACGGGATGGACAGGTACTGGCCGGCAAAGATCCGGTCGGGGTTTAGCCCGCTATTCAATTCAACGATAGCCTCCGTTGTGGTATTGTAATTATGTGCTATAGAGGTCAGGGTTTCTCCGGGAACCACGGTATGTACGTTTTTGCCCCTGCCGGAAAGCAGCCATACCTGAAGCTGTCCGTCCCGGGTACCCAGGCCCAGCAATCCTTCACTGCTTATTTCCAGATCATTTACAGACCGGCCCGCTTGCAACGCCCAATCCGGACTGCCGGATTGAACCGGCGCACCGTAACCGAATAAATTGCCCTCCGGGGTACCGGCAACCAGAGTTTCAAAACCGTCTCCGGCCAGCCTCCCGACTGTCAAAGCCGGTACCGAGCTTCCCAAATTATCCGTAGTCAGTACAGTATTGAGCGCCTGGTTGACTTCAACAACCCTTACAAAACCGTCCTGACCGCCCCAGGCCAGCTGTTCATCCAACCTTTCCCGCAGATTGCCTGCTGTTAAGGAAGCCACCCGGGCAGACAAATTCTCCTGAGCCGGACCTTCGGCAAAACCTCGTTCGGTAAAAATCAGGGTAATAATGCCGGAACTTCCGTCCGTACTGTAGGCTGCAGCCGTCAAAGGGAGCTGGCCCCCACTTCTCATAACAACTGCAACCTTTTGCGGAGCTCCGGGCAGCGCTCTGATGGCCAGAAGATCAAGCCGCACCTCCCCTGGCGCCTGACCGGTCTGCCTGTAAAAATAAAGAGCATCCCTGCCCTCCGCTGCCGCTATGACTTCCTCCCGGCCATCGTTGTCGATATCCGCAAGGGCTATATCCACATAGCGGGCGCCGGCCTCGGGGGCAGTCTCCGCCAGCAACAGAAGGGAGCCCTTCCTGCTGCCGTACACCGCAACTCTGTCCTCCAGCCCCACCACAATATTATCAAGAGCAGGACCCGGCAGCCCCACAGCCAGGCTCAACACTTCAGTTCCAATATCCAGGGCTGCGCTAAGGCTGTAACCATCCTCAGACGGACTAAACAAAAAAAGATTGGTTCCTGCTGATGCAACAAGATTCGTTCTTCCCCCGGTAATAACTCCCCAGTTAACCAGGACCGGGCCGCCCAACTCCCGTGACCACAATAATCTGGTTAGCGACAGAGGCATCCTTACCACACCTTTACTGATTTTATTGTAAGTCTATGCTCCGACCGCCAATTTATATGAACAAAGTCAGCTGCAAACAAAGAAAAAAGCCCCCGTCTAAGTCATTAAACAAAGCGGCGGGCTTCTTAATCTGTGGGTTACATTCTCTAGAAAAAAGGAACTGCCTTACCCCCGGTATTGCTGTTTCCTTTTTCTGTGACTCCCTCAACCCTTCTCAACACCAGGCGACCTTTCTCAACACTGATACAAACCTGGTTTCCTGCCCCAATCCCAAGGGTTTTAAGTATTTGCCGCGGAATAGTAACCTGCCCGTTTGGAGTAAGACATGACAAGCTCCCCATAATATCCTCCTCTTTGTTTGTGTTAACCGCCGGCTAATTCAATTATAGAGCAACCCTCCAACCTTATCCAGGGTGTTTTCTTGCAAGGTTTTGTCACTCTTCCCCGATTGTGATATAAACAAAGAATGCTTTGAAAAATTTGTAGAATGAGGTAAGATAACAGCATAAACATTTTACATAAGGGGTGTAATCGGTGTCTATCTCAAAAAAAATTGAATCTTCCCTGGCAGGCGCTTCCTTTATCCGCAAAATGTTTGAGGAAGGAGAACGGCTAAGAAAAATTCACGGCCCGGAAAAAGTTTATGACTTTTCTCTCGGCAACCCGAGCGGGGAACCTCCCCCAGCGATAAAAGAAAAGCTTAAAAAATTGGCCCTTGAGCCTGTCCCAGGAATGCACCGCTACATGAGCAATGCCGGTTATGCCGACACGCGCCGGGCGGTCGCCGAATTATTAACCGAACAAACCGGCCTTCCTTTTACCGAGGACCACGTAGTTATGACCTGCGGCGCCGGCGGCGCCTTAAACGTGGCGCTTAAAACATTGCTGGATCCCGGTGATGAAGTAATTGTATTGGCCCCTTTCTTTATGGAGTATAAGTTTTATATTGATAACCATGGCGGCGTGTTAAAGATAGCCCATACTGATGAGGACTTCATGCTGGACATGCATGCTATCGAGGAGGCCATCACTCCCAGGACAAAAGCTATCATCATCAACTCCCCCAACAATCCGACCGGGGTGGTTTACGATGCGTATTCCCTGGCTATGCTAGGAAACCTGCTAAAGACCAAAGAGCAGGAAACGGGACGGCAGATTTTTGTCATCTCCGACGAGCCCTATGCCAAGATAGTCTACGACAATATCACCGTACCTAGCGTTTTCAAATATATTAAAAACAGCATTATCGTCACATCACACAGCAAAGATTTGTCTCTACCGGGTGAGCGCATAGGCTACCTGGCCGCCTCCCCCAATATTGAAGAAATCGGACTATTTATAGAAGGCGCTATCTTCTGCAACCGGACCCTTGGTTTTGTCAATGCCCCGGCACTGGCGCAGCGTCTGGTGACAGGACTGCAGGGGGAAAGCGCTGACGTTGCCGAATACCAGGAGAAACGAGATATTTTATTCGATAATTTAACCGTAATGGGCTACCAGATGGTGAAACCACATGGCGCCTTTTACCTTTTCCCCAAGTCTCCCCTGCCTGACGACGTGGAGTTTGTCAGGAAAGCGCAAGAGCACAACATCCTGGTAGTGCCGGGCAGCGGTTTTGCTAAACCGGGCTATTTCCGCATCTCCTACAGCGTTGACAAACAAATGATTCTGAATTCCCTCCCAGCGTTCAAAGCACTGGCCGAAGAATTGGGACTGAAAAATATATAATGGACCCGGCCGGCAGTCCTGGAACTGGGGTATTGCCATACTATATCTGAAACCACGCAAAAGAGTCTCCCAACAGCAGTCCTTGGGAGACTCTTTTTGCGTGGAGGCACGCATCAAAACAATGCTTTTGCACCTTGTTTGCAGGGTTGGAAAAGTTGTATGGATTGGCTCTGCTGCTGGTAAGTATCAACCCTATGAAACGCCGTTAAAAATTTTGTGATCATAAAGCAGCCTGCCGGCATCCATAAAATCCCGATCTGCAAGTATCGTTTCCGTGCGGTCGAAGCGAATTAACGACCCGTTTTCCATTACCATCAACCGGTCGGCAAAAGCAACCGATTCCAGATTGTGCTCAACGGCAATAATGGTTTTCCCTATACCGTGCAATTTACGCAAGACTGCTGCCACTTTCTTTTTGCCTGCGGAATCGAGCTGGGACAAAACCTCGTCCAGGATTAGCACCGGCGGGTCAAGGGCCAAAACCGCCGCCAGCGCCACCAGGTGCTTTTCACCCCCTGAAAGCTGGTAAGGGCTTGCCTCTCTTAAAGCGGCAATTCCCAGAAGCGCAATTACGGACTCCACCCTCTCCCGGATGCGCTCGGGCGGCAGGCACAGGTTCTCAGGCGCAAAGGCAATTTCATCTTCCACCGTCTGCGAAAAAAGCTGCGTATCAGGATTCTGGAAGACCATACCCACTTCAAGGGCCCGGCCGGCTGGCCGCATTTCCCGGATATTTTTGCCGTTTACCGTTATTTCTCCGGCCATAACCCCGTCCCGGTTGTGATGAATAGCTCCGCTGAGGCAAAAACATAATGTGCTTTTGCCGCAGCCGCTTAAGCCTGTCATCACCACAAACTCACCCTGCGGTACCTGAAAATCAATGCCTTTTAATACGAAAGGACCTCCCGGCCGGTATTGATAAGTCAGGCTCTGAACCGTCACAGCTTCCATCATTAAACTTACACCTCTTGCAGAAAACTCGTAAGCCCCAATTGAAACAGTCGCACCTATTTCACCATTACATCGGCACCCATTAGCGTCAGCGTGGCAGACAGGAAAAGCAGCATCGACATATAATCGGCGCGACGCAAATCCAGCCGCCTGAGGTAAGTGCGCCGGGGATAAGCCCTAAAACCACGGGCTTCCATGGCCACCGCCAGCTGCTGAGCTTTGAGCATAGCTCCAAAGACAATGGGGAAAAACAAGCGCCTGTACATTGCCGTCTTTTTTCCCCAGGGCACCTTCTTCAGTTCGACCCCCCGCAATTGAACCGCCGTCACCACATTAATCATTTCATCCCGGAAGACCGGCAAAAATCGTATGGCGATGGCGACCATAAAGGCCAGTTCGTATGGGACTTTCCACTGAACCAGGCCCAGGATAAAGTCACGGGAACTGAATGTGGTAAACAGCATGGCGGAGGCAGTGACCACCATAATGCGCAAAACAACACTGGCGCCCGTCGACAGGCCCTGACTGGTTACCAGGGGTACCGGACCTGCTGCCAGCAGCACCGCGCCGCCCGGTGAAAAGATGCTCTGGATCACAAAAAGAAATAGCATCAGGGACAAAAAAGGTTTGAGGTAGCCCCACACAGCGCCCGGATTAAACCGGAAAAGCAGCAGCAGCGCCACGGTCGCCGCCAGGAGCAGCAGCAGCCTGTCGGGAGTATCGTATAGCAAGGCCAGGCTGGAAAGACAAATCGCCATTACCATTTTCGTCCGGGGGTCAAGCTTCATAGGCAGCGTTTACCTTCCTCCCGCTATCCGATTGAATCCGGCCGTTTGCCAGGGTGACAACCCGTTCCGCCATTTTATCGACGAAGGGTTCATCGTGGCTGACCAGGATCATGCCGCTACCCAACCGGGCAACTTTTTTTAAATAATCTTCCAGGTTTTTTTTACGGCAGGCATCCAGGCCAATGGTGGGCTCGTCCAAAATTAGAAATTCTGGTTCATTGGCCAGTACGGCGGCTATCGCCAGCCTCTGTTTTTCTCCCTGGCTTAAATACAGGGGGAAAACGTCGCGGTAGGCCGTCAGCTCAAAATAATCAAGGTAGAAAGCCACTTTCTCTTGCACGTACGCGGGTTCACAACCCCGGTTGGCCAGGCCGAAACCAACTTCTTCAGCCACGGTGCTGCAAAACAGCTGCAGGTCGGGGTTTTGAAAAACGTAGCCGATGCGGCGCCCGATTTCCGCCAGCGAATATTCCTCTACGGGACGACCCTCCAGGCGGACTTCCCCCTCAGTAGGCCGCAGAACCCCGATCAACAGCTTGGTCAAAGTGGTCTTGCCGCTGCCGTTCGGCCCGACTATCGCCGTCACCCCGTCTTTGTCCAGGCTCAGGTCAATGCCCGTTAATGCAGGTTTCATTTTCCGGGGATATGAAAAGACTACCCGGCTTAATTCCAAAAATGTCATTGATGCGCTCCTTGCAGCCCAATGCTCACATATTGGCCGTACGGCGACCGTTAAAAGCCCAACCGGGCATCCGCCCGGACAAAAACAAAGTCCCACTAGAATAGTTTGTTAACTCAGGCTTGAAACCAACGCAGCTTCCATCAGCGGACTTTCACCTTTTTAATAGATTTATACTTTTTTTGCTGCCTTCAATTGGCCCGAAGATACATCCATGCAGAAAACTAAGCGGTATCATCTTGGCCTGTCTTCCAGTCCCGTCTTTGGAATTTCCATATCTGCTGCAAGATTTTAAAAGCAACGAGTCCGCCCAGGCCGCCGGACAGGGCGGCGGCGCTCAGGCTTAAGACCAGAGGCACCACAGGCAGGCGGAAATATACAAAGTTCACCATAAAGGTGCCGGCGATATTGCACAACAGCCCCGCCAGAAAGGCACAGGGAAAACAACAGACCCGGTGGCCGATCAGCAATAAACCAAGGTCGGCCAGAATACCGGGCATGGTGTAGGTCACCAGGCTCATTACGCCGTGCGAGCCCACTATGCCGGTGGCCATGACCAGGATGGCCTGGACCACGCCAATCAAGGTCATGGTACCCCGCTTACCGGTAATGCCAAACCCCAAAACCAGCCATAGCATATAGAACCCGCCTGCCACGGCTCCCGAGGGAATAAAAAGCGGTCCGGTGACAATGTGAGCAAGGGGCACGATGATCGGTTTGGTGGCAATCCCCAGGGCAGACATCATGGCTATCACGATTAAATCATAGAGAGAAAATTTATCCAGAAATCTTTGCGTTATACCCACGTTCTACTATAACCCCCTCAAGCTGCCCTGAAAACAGCTGTACGGTATCCAGCCTGCAACGCAAAGGAAGCAAGGGGGCGGTTCTTTTGCTTCCCTAAAAATTGCTGTACAGCTATTCAGCCCCCAGGGCGAATCTAAAAAGTTCATTCGCACAAATGTACCATTAGCTACCCAAGTCCGGCGCTAATGCGCCGTGCGCGATTAAAACCGCACCTGCATCGGCTGGTGTTTTCTCCATGATACGCGGTGCTTACCGGCTGCTCTGGGCAACTGCCCTGACAAATCGGATGACCCGGCAATGTTATGCGGATTTACTTCCGCAATTGCATATCCGCTGCATAAAAAGACAGCTTTACGATCCGGCAATTTCTTTTACTGCTTTTACTGCTTTATGAATATCCTCGATGGTATTGAAAAACCCCGTGCTGAACCTGATCGTGCCTTTGTTCTGTGTACCTATGGTTTCATGCGCCAGGTAAGCACACTGCAAACCGCTCCTGGCAGCGATATCGTATCTCTCATCCAATACACCGCACACTTCATGGCAGTCTTTCCCATCGATGGTGATGGAAATGACGCCGATCCTGCGTTCGATATCGTCAATTCCATACACCTTAACTTTATTCATCTCGCCAAGCCCCTCAAGCAGGTGTCCGGTAAGCTGTTTTTCATGGTTTTGAATAGTATCAATACCGGTTTCCAGTATGAATTTAATTCCTTCATTTAAGCCTGCAATACCTGGTGTGTTTACTGTGCCGCTCTCATACCGGTCAGGCAAAAAATCCGGCTGTTCGGGACTTTCGGACAAACTTCCCGTACCGCCCTCTTTTAATGTATCCAGTGTTATTCCCGCTCGTACATATAAGCCCCCCGTACCCTGTGGGCCCAATAGCCCTTTATGTCCGGGGAAAGCAAGCAGGTCGATCTGCATTCTTTCTACATTTATAGGAATGTTGCCGGCTGTCTGTGCGGCATCCACCATAAAGACAATTTTATGTTCTTTCGCCAACCGGCCGAGAGACGCCAGATCATTCACCGTACCCGTGACATTGGACGCATGGGTGGCAATCAACAGCTTTGTATTGCGCCTGATATTTTCGGCAATATCTGCGCTGTCGATTTTCCCACCCGGGTCCGTTTTCACAACAGAAACTTCCACGCCTGCGGCTGCCAGCTTTTTAAGGGGGCGTATCACCGCATTATGCTCCATGCTCGAGAGGATCACGTGGTCGCCCGGCAGCAGCAGTCCTTTAACGGCCAGATTGATGGCTTCGGTGGCATTGCTGGTAAAAGCAATCCGCAACGGGTCTGTAATACCGAACAGTTTGGCGAGATTCTCCCTGCATTCAAATATTTTCTCACTGGCCCGTATCGCCATCCGATACCCGCTTCGACCGGGATTAGCTCCGTATTCTTTGATACATCTGATCATCTCCCGGTAAACAGCGTCGGGTTTAGGCCACGAAGTAGCCGCGTTATCAAGGTATATCATGCCGAAGCACCTCATTGCTTACTCGATTTTGGTATATACCTTGCCTCCGTTCTCCTGTTTTTCCTCTTTGTAGACACCCTGAATGGCAACCCCCAATGCTTGTGCCGCATGCTTTACTGTTGAAAGTTTTTCCTCATCAAAGCGGAGCGCAAAATTGCACCCCCCCGCGGATACGCAGTGGGGAGCCCGGATCATGCCGTAATATTCGCCTTTTTTATTGAGCCGGTTTTTCATCTGGTTCACCTGACTTACTGAGGGAAAAACTGCCAGTGCATATGTCATTATCGAGCCTCACCGTTATTTTTTTCTCTTACCTGCACGGCTGCAAACAATACATACTCGTCGACCTCCAGCACCTCACTGGCTCCTGCGTAAATATGATCGTTGAGACGAACTTCTACTTCTCTATCATGACCTGCAAGAAGAAGCTTCCACTGTCCCGGTGACGTATGAAGCTCTTCAAAAAACAAATTACCCCGTAAAACACTGCACCCGGTAGCGCCTTCAATGCCCTGGGCGAAAAAATGACCGCCTGCTATTTCCGCCCTGACCGCTTCGCCACGGCCGATCCCTAAAATTCGCATCGCTTTGGCGCCTGTCCTGAGCCCGAGTGTCAGCCCGGCGTTGACGGTATCCCAGTGGAAATGCCGCGAAGTGGTAATCAGATCATGCCCCATACACCAATTTAACGGTGTTTCCGCCAAAGGGAACGCATCATAATGGGGGATATAAATTTTTATATCCAGGACAGGAGTTCCATCGATAGCGTCCAAACCCTTGACATAAAGACGGTTTCCTTCCCGCTTGAGAAGTTCAACTACACAGGAACCCATCGCTGAAGGGCGGGACGGCGACCGGGTGGAGTACACGCCCTGACAAGCCGGTTCGCTGGCAAAGGGTAATGTTATCGGGGGTTCGTCTTGCTCCCATTCAATCAATCTAAACCAATCTTCCTTGCGATGCTGATAATAAATCACATGAATATGGGAAAAATATTCAATTCCAATCAGCGCATCGGTGAGATCTTCCCGCATATAAACCATGCTTTCTCTGTTGTAGTCAAAAGTACGGCTGCATTCTTTGAAACCGGAAACCACAACACCGACCGGCCTGATGCAAATCGGTTCTTTCGGCACAATGACCATATTACTTATAGCTCCTCCCGTAGTTTCATTCATATTGGCTTCACGCAGCCGGCATTGCGCCGGCGGCAAACAGCAACCTTCTAAAAACAACCCAAACCGCAGCGCGTTATCCTGTAACCGGACTCATCGCACACACTGCCGACCAGAGATAAATCGACCCCCAGCCTCTCCGCCAATTTATGCGCTTTTCCGCACTCTATCTGTCGCTCCGTCGTTTGCTCCTCTAACACTTCCTTTATCTTTATCCTATTTTTCAAATAGGCGGCAAATAAATCCCTTAAGCAATCTTTCAACGGGCCTGACAAGTATGGTCCGGCTTTTTCCATAAAAATAGGAATATCCGGACGGAGTCTTTTAACTTCGACCGTAAAACCCTTGCTCTCTTGCCCTTCAGAACCGTATAAAACAATAACATCCGCCTTTCGTATCCATTCCAGTTTCTGCTCCCAGCCTAGCGCAGGCAAATACACATCAACAATTTGCACGGCCCAGGGGAAGTAAGTTATACCATCGCAACCCGTCAGTAAAAAATTCTCATACTTCCTTTCCCGGCCGGGGAAAAAGATGGAGCGTACCGCTTTTTGCAATCTATCGCCGCTCCCTTGAAGCTTCAATAAAGGTCCCGACATATCTGAAGATTTCAGGACACTCCTCAGCAGTCCCTCCTCCGGCTCCGGTTGACAAATCTGCAGCTGTTTTTCCGCTGAATCAGCACAAAAGCTGAGCTTGACAGTTTGAAACCCGGTAAACTCTTTAATAAAAACCGATTCAAAACTATTGTCAGGCGCCGCCCCTATGCTGTTTATTGCTGCCACCAATATCATTCACCAGTCCACCTTTTAGATATATTACCTCTCCTGCCGAATCTGCCGCCTCCGGTGATAACCACCAAAGGTGGTATGGTCATATCCCCCCTTCTATTTCCAACAAAGCGGCATGCTGCGATAGCTTTTGAACACAAAAAAACATAAACCAAGATAACATGGGAATACGTAATCTTAAAACAACGTATTGCAGCCAAACGGCAACTGAAAAATACATAACAAAACAGAGCTAAACACAAGTCAATGATAATTAATTATATAATTAAAGTCAATAACAATAGGCCTTAAAGACTAATTCTGACTGCAAAAATTGGGTGGATAATTGTTCATATAACGGGTCGTTGTCACGGACGCCCATGCGTTCGCTCAGGCCGATAGACCGGCTGAAGCCATAGCCGGGGAGCCGGCATGCCTATATTCTTTAGCGTGTCCCTGCCCGTCAAAGGTGCCGTTCCTGTAAGTCATGCATTATTGTCCGCCAATCGGCGCACAATTGGTGTTGCTCCAAGTATTACCGGACGCATGATAGACGCCGCCTGTCAAGATCAGCCGTCAGGCAGATGGTTTTGCCGTCGAAGTCACCGGCGCCGCTTAATGCGATTTCAATCGCATACGACCACACACGACGCGCCGGCGCCGGACTTGTGGCAGCTAATGTTGCATTTGTGCAAATGAATTCCACCTGCACTTTGGGAGTATCGCTTTGCCTGCCGGACTCTTGCTTTTGGGAAAAAAAGGGCGTGGCAGAAGCTGCCCCCGCGCGCCCTCCTTCTCTACTGCAACAGGATCGGATTAAATCCGATATCGTTGGTTAAGTCGTCCACAATGAATACCTTGACCATATCCCCGGCCTGGATGTTGAACCCGGACTGGGCCTCGTCAACCAGGTCAAAATCCGCTTTGGTGATGTTCAAGCTCAATTGGACGCCGTCCCGCAGATGGGTAAAGACCACGGCTTCCTGTCCCTCATGCTCCACAACCGGCGCGATCTGCGTCCCAAAATATTTCAGGCCACTAACGCCGGCTTTGACAGTCATAATTTTGATTCCGCCTGTCTCTCCCACTTCATAGACAGCTTCATCTTCCACAGGCGCAACGGTGTATTTGGGAGCCGTAGCAAGGTTCTCAAACAGCACGGTCACAGTGACATTCGCCGCCGGCATGAGGAAGCTGTACACGCCCTCGGTGGCGGTGATTTCGATGTCGCCGGCGCCGTCGTTGTATTTGAGGCTGCCCGCCACCAGCCGCTTGCCGGAGTCCGGCGTCACGGTTACGGTAATGGTTTCGCCTGCCGCCGCGCTGGCCGGATGCACGCCAACGGCGCCGCCGGTAATGGCGCCGTCCACCGTCACGGTATAGGTCTCAGGAGCGGTTGCGCCCTGCCAGGCCAGGATGGGATAGGCGTCGGACTGCAGGATGTATGCCACTCCCAGAAGCGCCGCGAATTCCCCGGACTTCAGTTCTCCGGGGGTCTTGGATGTCGTCTCGTCCGTGCCGTTGCCCACGCCGGACGCCGCCGCGCCCTCAAGGTAGTAGCAGTTGACGATGGAGCCGGAGGTCAGCCGGCCCACCACCGCGCCCGCCGGTCCGCTGCCTGTGCCGGTAACGGTGCCGGTGCTGTAGCAGTTGGTGATGGATGAGTTGGTATAGGTGCCGACGATACCGCCCGCGCCCTGGCTTGAACTGCCGGCCGACGCGCTGACATTGCCGGTGTTGTAGCAGTTGGCAATAAGCACCCTGCTGCTGCCCAAGATGCCGCCCACGTTGTAGGTGCCGCTGACGGCGCCGGTGTTGTAGCACTCTGAAAGCGACGCATTTGCTCCGGAATTGCCGAGGATGCCGCCCACATTGTAGGAAGTGCCGGTAATGGCGGCCGTGTTGCCGCTGCGGGTGAGGCTCGTGCCGGCGTTGGTCGCATTGCCGGCAACGCCGCCGACGTTTTGCGTTCCGCCTACGGCTCCTTCATTGACGCAGTCCGCAATGGCGACAACGGTATTTATATACCCGAGGATGCCTCCCGTATTGGTCGTACCGGAGACAGTGCCCTTGTTGGTGCAGTTTTGCATGCTGTTGTCCGCACCGCCGGTAATATAAGCGACGAGGCCACTTGAGTAGTTTCCGGCCGCGTTGATGGCGCCTTCGTTGCTGCTGCCGGTGACGGTTGCGGTATTGGCCGAGGAATTGCCCAGGAGGCCCGCAACATATTGATTGCCGCTGACGGTTGCCTTGTTGACGCAGTTCTGGATGGTCACGCCCTCGGCCCTGGCCACCAGGCCCGCGGCGTAGCTGCCGGTGGTGGCGACGGAGCCTGCTGTCGTTAGGTTTTTGACGGTTGCGCCCGCCACGTAGCCGAAGAGGCCCTGATTGGCAGTGGAGCCGGCGGCAATGTTCAGAGTGATCTGATAGCCGCCGCCGTCAAAGGTGCCGGCATACTTATTGGCGTTGGTGCCGATGGGCGTCCAGGTGAAGCCGGAAAGGTCGATGTCCCCCGTCAGCTTGGCCCGGGCCGAGACATTCCCCCCCGCGTTGACATGGTCCGCAAACCAGATCAGATGGTCGGGCGCAGACAGGATATAAATATCATCTTCCAGGCCGGGACCTTCCACAACCGTAATGGCCTGTTCCGCGGTCATGGTCACTCCATTGTAAGTATAGCTTATTGTTACTGCCGTATCTGCTTTCGTCAAGGGTGCGGAAGCAAACGAATACTCTGTGATCGTTTCAATCTTACCGTTGCTGTAAGTCGCTTTCACCACCATGCCTGTAGGATCGAAGTATTCACCGACCACATACAGGGTGGTGATGGGCCGGGCTGTGATGGCAATGGACAGCAACTCATTGGCCGCAACCACAATTTCAAAGGTATAGCTGTATGCCATACCGTCATAGGTGCCGCTCACGGTGATGGCGGTATCCGTTGGGGCAAGTTCGCCGGGAATGCTGAGCGTATAATCCGTGATGTATTCGCTGGTGCCGTCACTGTAGTTGGCTTTGATCAGCAGGCCCGCGGTATTAAAGGTTTGGCCGGCCACATAATGCAAGGTGGTGGGGTCGGCTTCCTTCACAATGCCGGTTATCGTGCTGGTATCAGTGAGCTGGTGGCGCAGGACGGGGAAGCCGCTGTTGAGGTTCGGCGCGGTATCCGCCACAAAGGCTCTGCCGTCGCCGTTGAGCTCCGCCAGGAAGGGAGCGGCCTTCATTTGGGCTTCGGTCCTGGCATCGTTGGCGCTGATATAGCCCCGGGTAAGATCGTTGGTGTTTGAACCCGAAGGCTGTACCGCAGTATCCAAATAGTAGCAATTGACAAGATCGCCCATTTTTTGGGTTACACCGCAGATCAGGCCCACTGTGGCGCCCGACATATGAACGGTGTTGCCGCCAACCACAAAAGTACCTGTGGCATAACAATTGATGATATGGCTGACGCCCATTAAACCGTTGTTCCCGGCGATACCGCCCACATTGCTGGCCTTATCGCCGGCGTTGCCGTCGATGGAGCTGCGATAGTCCCCGGTGCTGTAGCAGTTGATGATATTGCTTTCGGTTTGGGCCACAATACCCCCGACATAGCAGTGGCCGGAGCTGTGGCCGGAGACCAGCGCGGTATTGCCGCAATTGGTGATGGGCACATTGACGGAAGCGATCAGGCCGGCGATGCCGCCGGAATACTGATAGCCGTCCACCACGCCGAAGTTGACGCAGTTGCTAATGGAGCCGTAATCCGTCGCTTTGTCGGAAATACCCAGGATGCCCCCGGTACGGCCGCCCTGATTGGTATTGGTGCAGGTAACCGGTTGATAATTTGTACAACTGGCAATGGTTGCCGGAGCAGCGCTGGTTCCCGTCATACTGCCGACGATACCGCCTACGGCGCCGATCTTATTCGGTCCGTTTTCCAGGCCGGAATCGGCTTTCTCCCCGCCGTCGGCATAGACAATCGCCTTGTTGACGCAATTTTGAACCGTGCCGCCGTTTAAGTAGGCCGCGATGCCGCCCACCACAAACTTGCCGGAAACGCAGCCCTCAACGGTGACGTTCTTCACCATGCCGCCCTGCCCTACGCAGCCGAAAAGGCCCTGCACGGTGTTGTCTATATTCGTATACAGGCCGCTCACCGTATAGCCGGCGCCGTCAAAGGTGCCTTTAAAAAAGTTTGCGGTGGTAAATGTACTGTTGTCTGTGGCAACGCCGCTCCCGATAGGCGTCCAGATATTGGCGCCGGGGTTAATCTCGTACCAGGTGGCCTCCATAGCGAAACTGACTGTGCCGAACCTCCCGTACGCGGCGGTAAATTTGGTGCTGCTGCTGTCTAAACGGATATTGTCGCCAAGGGTAACGGTCCTGCCCGCAAAGTCATCCTGGGCAATGCCCGGGGCGGTGCCGTTGACCACGGCCGCCAGACCTGCAAGCTGGGCCGGTGTGCTGATGGTATAGGAGGTTGCACCCGGCTCCGCGCCCGTATACCAGGCCGTATCAATGGTGCCGTCCCAGACGGGCCCTCCGGCCGGCTCGTCCTCAAACTGCGCGGTCACGGTGACATCCGCCGCCGGCAGAACAAAACTGTATACGCCCTCCGTTTCACTGATGGCCGTATAGGTAGCGCCGCCATCCGCGGTATATTTGAGGCTGTCCGCCACCAGCCGCTTGCCGGTGTCCGGTGCGACGGTGACGGTGATGGTGTCGCCTGCCGCGCCGCCGGCCGGATTTACCGCAACGCCGCCGCCGCTGATGGAGCCATCCACCGTTACGGTATAGGCAACAGCCGGGATATCTTCAAACTGCGCCGTCACGGTGACATCCGCCGCCGGCATGAGGAAGCTGTACACGCCCTCCGTGGCGGTGATCCCGATCTCGTTGGCGCCGTCGCTGTACTTGAGACTGCCCGCCACCAGCTGCTTGCCGGCATCCGCTGTGGCGGCGACGGTAATGATGTCGCCCGCCGCGCCGCTGGCCGGCTCTACCGCAAGCGTGCCGCCGCTGATGTTGTTGTCCACCGTTACCGTGTAGACG
>DNIT01000065.1:0-3073 GCA_003489345.1 Pelotomaculum sp.
ATGCCCGGCCCAGCCGTTCCCGGATGAGCTTCAGGATAGCGGCAAAAGCCGGCTTATCCACCAAAGCGCCGCCGCTTAGCGCGTTAAGATGCCCAAAATCCACTGCAGGTACTAGTCCTGGTCCAAGTTCACACAGCTCCAGTATTTCCTCCAAAGAGCCAAGCTGGTTTCTCTTGCCCATGGTCTCCGGCGCCAGTTGAACGGCGCCGGTGCCTTCCGCTACCGACTCGTTCAATATTTCTTTCAGGAAGTTTTTGGCCCTCGTCAGGATCTCCCTACGATCACCACCGCTGCCCGAACCGGGGTGGAACACTACCACTTTCGCACCCATCAAGCTTGCTGCCTTCAGTGCGTTCAGCAGGTGCGACTTCGTCTTTCTCTTCATTTCCTCGTCCCTGGCGGCCAGGTTTATGTAATAAGGCGCATGCATGCTCAACCTGATCCCCTGTTGGGCAGCCAGTTGACCCAATTTGACTGCCATTTCCGCACCGATCTTGACACCCCTGGTGCTCTGGTACTCGTAGGCGTTTAGCCCGAGTTTGGCCAGCCACTCCGGCATGTCCAGAGAAGACTTGTGTCCTTGCGCATAGAAACTCTCGGATGCCCCTGCCGGGCCAAAGTATATCGTCATTTCTCTCCATTCGCCTCAATCTTACATAATTATACCGCCCTGCAAAAGGAGGTATTTAACATTTTATCCATAATTTATAATTAATAACTTAGGGTGGGGATGTAATGCTCTTGAGATTAAAGACTTTATCTATTTTACTGCTCTTACTGTTGCCGGTCTATCTTTTTTTTAATTCCGGCGCCGTACAGGTTACAGGCCGCCTGCTGGGATGGCCAAGCGGCACAATCGTCTACGCCAGAGAACAGGATTCCACGACCCTTGACCCGGCATTAGCCCAGGAGGAGGAATCGTATAAGGTAATCTCCAACATTTTTGAGGGCTTGGTCCGTTTTAAACCGGGCACAAATGAAATTGAGCCATGCCTTGCCGAAACCTGGCGGGTGTCTTCCGACGGGTTGGTTTGGACCTTTTACCTCAGGAGAAATGTTAAGTTTCACGATGAAACTCCCTTCAATTCAGAAGCGGTAAGATTTAGCGTAGAAAGGCAGCTGTCGGCCCAATCCCCGGAAAGGGCAACCTACGCTACCTTTGTTTTCGGCATGGTAGACAAGGTTCAGTGTCCCGATCCCTATACGGTCAAATTTCTACTAAAATACCCATATGCTCCGTTTTTAAACAACCTGGCCATGCCTAACGCCGCTCCCATCGTCAGTCCCTCCGCAGCCTCAACGCTGGGTGAGAAATTCGGTGACTACCCGGTGGGAACAGGGCCTTTCTGCTTTCATAGTTGGCAAAAAAATAAAAATATAGTATTAAAAGCCAATCAGGACTATTGGGGCAACCCTCCTGAATACGGCAGCCTGGTTTTCAAGGTCATCAACAACAGCAGACTCAGGGCATTGGCGCTTAAAGTGGCGCTGGTCGATATCATCGACGGAATTACTCCTGATGACGCCCGCTTTCTGCAAGAAAAAAACTGCCCGGTTTATCAGACTCCCGGCCTGGACCTGGGCTACCTCGGCTTCTTCACTCATAAAAAGCCCTTTGATAATGCGGCAGTGCGCAGGGCCTTCAGCATGGCCATTGACCGCAGCCATATCAACTCTGCTATATTCAAGGGAGCATGTGTTGAGGCCAACGGCCCGCTGCCGCCTGGTGTCCTGGGATACGCTCCCGGAACCCGGGACATTCCCTACGATCCATCCGGCGCCAAGGAACTGCTGGCACAAAGCGGCTACTCCAATGGGATGAAGTTAACTCTTATTACCTATACCAATACCAGACCCTACAACCCGGCCGGCGGAGAAAAACTGGCCGCAGCTATAAAAGCCGACCTCGCCGCAATCGGGATTGAAACAGAAATCAAAGCCTACCCCTGGCAACAATATAAGGAAGCGCTGCTAAAATCAGAAGGAGACGCATATCTTTACGGCTGGATCAGCGACAATGGCGACCCGGACAACTTCCTGTATACCCTGCTTTCGTCTTCCCAGATTGAAAGCGGACTGAACACGTCCCGCTACAAAAACAGCGAAGCGGACCAGCTCTTCATCAGAGCACAACAGGAATCCGACCCTGGTTTACGGGAACAGCTATACCAGAAGGCTGTAAAGATTATTGTCGAAGAGGCGCCCTGGTTTTTTTTAAACCATAGTCTCAGATTTGCAGCTACTTCCCCTAATTTGGAAGGTTTTACACTCAACTCAAACGGTACCACCCAACTCAGCCGGTTAAAGAAAAACAAATAATTATCTTTTCTATGATCCTTCTAGCCCCATCCGAAAAATCCTCTCGCATAGACTTTGACCTCTTGGGAAAGCTAAAAAAAAGTGAGGTGATTTTAATTGGGCGAGCCATTAATTGAGTGCGAAGTGGATACTTGTACCCACTGGATGAGCGGAAACCTCTGCGGCGCAGCCAATATTGATATCCTCCATGAAGAAGAAGGCCGCATGGCGCAGAGCGATGCTCATACTGAGTGCAAAAGTTTTGCCAGGAAAAAAGGTCTGGCCAATCTGCTCGGCTCTATGGACAACGTCAACTGGGGCGGAGTCGTATCTTCCCTGTTCACGCCGGGACAACAAATCAACCCATCGGTTTCCTGCGTCGTTAATTCATGTCATTTCTGGGCTGACGGCAATTTATGTGAAGCCGACAGGATCAAAGTTACCGGTCGTGGGGCAAATGAATGCCAGGATACCAACTGTGCCACTTTTGAAAACAAAGCTTAAATAAGTAATTACCATTATCCTCCACTAATAACCTGATGGTCAATGAAGAATAATATTTGGTAATAGGCGATAAGCCTTAATCCCATCAAGGAGGAAACGATATGGACCAATTACTTCAGCTTCACAAGCAGATCCAGGATTTAAGACAAGAAGTAAGTACCATTAGCCAGGTCGCCAACCAACTGCAGAGAGCAGAGGCCAACAATGCCGCACAGCTGCAGCGCCTGCAGCAGAATGAGGTCATCTCGACCCAGCAACTACAAAACATTCA
>DNIT01000065.1:3139-3633 GCA_003489345.1 Pelotomaculum sp.
AACTACAAAACATTCAGCAGATGTGCAACCGCATCAACCAGGAAGTCAACGTTATCAGCAATGTTGCACAGCAGGTGAGCTCTCAGATGGTTAACAATCCTTTTACAAGCGGCCAGTATGGCACAAACATCGGCAGCCAGTTTGCTACGGGACAGTTCGGCAACATGGGCACAATAGATACAATGGCAACTGCCGGTCTCTACAACCCGAGCCAGTTTAGTTCTTACGGAAGCGCCCAGAGTGCCCCTACTGACCTGAGCTCGCTCGCCAGCTATTGGGGACAGGGCCTAAATTCTCAAGATATGGCCGTTTCCAGCCATTATCTCAGCAATCAAAACAAGCAGTTTTTGCCCCAAAGCTACGGCGCCGCTACTTACGGAACAGGGATCATCCAGAACATCCCTTACCAGTATGCTACGACCGGTCTTACCGGCAGTCAGTATATCCCTAGCTACAGCACAAGCCTGTCAACGCCAAACCAATTTGGTGCAAGC
>DNIT01000161.1:0-573 GCA_003489345.1 Pelotomaculum sp.
CCATATCCATATTCCAAAAGGCCGGGATTCAAAACCATCCCCGGCCTTCTACATCTTTGACACTTCACATTCTTTATCGGTAAAACCGTATGCCTGGCCGTTCATGGAAAGTGCAAGCCGGTATTTTCCCCGGCAAGAATTCATCTGTCTTTGTTTACCGGTACTGCAGGCCCATTCGCAAGCCAATTCACGACAGGTGCAGGGCAGGCTTTCTATCTTCAGCGGTGGCGTGAAGAGGTGCTTCATCCACATCGTAAAGGGGTGAGGTTACCAAGCCGGTATAGGCCGGCACACCGTGTTCAATAACATCCATACCTTCGAACTCTTCTTCCACCGAGACCCTAATCCCGACCGTCTTCTTCAGGGCGCTGAGAATAAGATAGGTTGAAGCAAAAGCCAGAACCGATACCGACACAACACCCAGAGCCTGCACACCCAGGAGTTTCATGCCGCCGCCATACAACAAGCCGCCATTCTGGGCGAAAAGTCCCACGGCCAGAGCTCCCCAGGTACCGTTAACACCGTGCACGGCGATGGCGCCGACCGGGTCATCAGCCCTGATGCGGTCAAAAA
>DNIT01000161.1:696-4299 GCA_003489345.1 Pelotomaculum sp.
CACCACCAGCACCCCTGCCACCGTGCCGATAATGACCGCGCTTAACGGGCTGACAAAGGCGCACCCGGCGGTTATGGCGGCCAGGCCCGCCAGCGCACCGTTCATGGCCATGCTGGGATCAGCCTTGCCGTACCTGAACTTGGTAAAGAGAATTCCCGCCGTCCCGCCGGCAGCCGCAGCCAGGTTCGTGGTAACGGCAATCCTGGCGATATTCATGTCGAGACCTGAAAGGGAACTGCCGGGGTTAAAGCCAAACCAGCCGAACCACAGGATGAACGTCCCCAGAAAGGCCAGGTGCAGGTTATGGGCCGGCAGCACATTCATTGACCCGTCTTCATTATACTTGCCCGTCCGCGGACCCAACACCATAACCGCGGCCAGGGCGCTCCAACCACCCACCGCGTGGACCACGGCAGAACCGGCGAAGTCCAGCATGCCCAGGTTATTGAGCCAACCGCCGGCGGCCCAAACCCAGTGTCCCGCCAGGGGGTAAATCAGCCCGGCGGCCAGAACGGTGTAGATTATGTAGGGGCTGAATTTCATCCGCTCGGCAACCGCTCCCGAAACGATGGAGGCCATGGCCATGGCGAAAGCTGCCTGGAAAAGCCAGTAAGCGTAGATGGGCACTCTCAGTTGGATGTGCTCCAGGTTTCCTTCCATAAAAAATCCGCTGGTACCGAAAAGCCCCGCCTTGTCCAGACCGTACATAATACCGAAGCCGAAGGCCCAATAGCTCAACATGCCTAAAGTACTGTCGGTAAAAACTTTCATGACAATGTTCATGGAGTTTTTTGCTCGAATAAAACCGGCCTCTAAAAAAGCAAAGCCGCCTTCCATAAAAAATACCAGGGCTGCGCACAAAAGCACCCAGATGGTATCAATACCTGACGCCAGATCCGTTATAGTCGGTTCCACAATAATTCCTCCTTGATAAAATATAAAAGCGCGCTTAAAACCTGGGTTAAAAAACCCGGTCTTAAGAGCGCCTTTGCCCGACAGGAACCATTCCTGTGATTATGCAGTTCAGTTATCCATCAGTAGATTTACAGGGCGTCTTCGCCTGATTCCCCGGTTCTGATCCGAACAACCTCTTCCACCGGGAAAATGAATATCTTGCCGTCACCAATCGCTTCAGTGCGGGCTTTTTGGCTGATGATATCCACTACATCCTTAACCCACTGGTCTTTCAGCACTATCTCAAGCTTCAACTTGGGCAGCAGATTCATGTTATACTCTTGCCCCCGGTAAACCCCCACACGCCCTTTTTGCAGGCCACAGCCCACTACCTGACTCACCGTCATGCCGTACATACCGAACCTGCTCAGAGCCTCCTTAACCTCTTCCAGCTTTTCAGGGCGGATTACCGCTTCAATTTTTTTCACCCTTTGTGTACAACTCCCTTGTTGTTCGTCAATTCTGCCCAAAATAATACGACATATATCCATCCCGCAAGACCTTGCGGAACCGGCCGGCATCGGTCACGATACAGCTTCGTATCATTGCAGTCAGATCAATTATATAGTTGATAAAAAAGACCAGCAAGGGTTATTGTTGAAATTTTGTTTATTTAAAGATATATCCTTGGAACACGCTGGCTGACCATGCACGTCACTTCGTAATTAATGGTGCCGATCCTGGCGGCGATATCGTCGGCAGAAATCTTCTCACCGTTCTGCCGGCCGATTAGCACTGCTTCATCCCCTATTTTCACACCGGGGATACCACCGGCGTCCACCATCAGCTGATCCATACACACCCTGCCCACCACCGGCGCCCGCCGGCCGTTCAACAGGACTTCCCCCCTTGAGGAAAGCAGCCTTGCATAACCGTCGGCGTAGCCCAAAGGGATCGTGGCAATATTCGTGTCACGCTCTGTAGCGTAAGTGCACCCGTAGCTAACCTTAAAGCCGGCCGGGACATCTTTCACATAGGCCACCCGGGCCTTCAGGCTCATTACCGGGCTGAGCGCAATCCTGTCGCGGTCGACTTCATCCGACGGATACAGACCGTAGACTATGATGCCGGCCCTGACCAGGTCAAGGTGGGTTTCCGGCAACTCCACTATCGCCGCGCTGTTGGCCGCGTGCCGCAAGGGAAACTCCAGCCCGTTGCGGCGCAGCTGTTCAATGATTTCTCCGAACTGTTGAAATTGTCGCTGGGTGTATTGTTTGTCCGCAGCATCGGCTGCGGCAAAGTGGGTAAAAATCCCTTCTATTTCCAGGTTGGGGTTGCGGGCCAGTTCCAAGGTTTCCTGTATCATGCGGGATGGCTCTGTCCAGCCAATGCGTCCCATCCCTGTATCAACCTTGAAATGGACCCTCGCTTTGGTCCCTGCCCGGACGGCGGCCTCCGCCAGAGCAAGCCCCATTTCCCGGGTGTAAACAGCCTGCGTCAGCCGGCGCCGTACCACCTCGTCACACTGCTCAGGGGTTATGTATCCCAGCACCAAAACAGGCGCTTCTATACCCGCCTCCCGCAGAGCCGCACCTTCCGCCACCCGGGCTACGCCCAACCAGTCCGCGCCGTTTTTCAGGGCTACCCGGCTGACCTCCACGGCCCCGTGCCCATAAGCATCGGCCTTGACCACAACCATGACCCGGGCTGTTCCAGCGGTAACCCTGCGAATTTCCCGCATGTTCCCGGCAACCGCCTGTAAATCAATTTCTGCCCATACCGGAAACGGCTGCAAATTAACCCACCTTCTTTGTCTGCCTGTTTTTATATTCTCATTAACAATAGCATTTCCTTCATAAAAAAGCAAAACCCTGGTGCCCAGGGTGAGGTTACGAAAGAAACCTTTATGATAGAACAACTGTTTCATTATCTTTAGGCCGGGAACTAACGGTGCTGCAAATGCCTGTCATCCCAGGCTAAAAAGCGGTAGACCAAATAATATACACCCGCGGTGGCCAGTGAGAACAAAAAGTAGTTCACTCTACAGACCTCCCTTCAATGTACTATTAATTTATATTGTATACAATATTATGTAATACGCAATACTTTATACAGTATTCATAATTGCAAGTTTATTTTGAAAGAAAAAAAAATTCCGGTATTGCGCCAGGAATTTTTTTAATACAGGGACGGGAGGTCGATCTTTTACTCTCGACTGTAACCATATTGATTCCCAATCAAATAATGCTCGGGCAAACTCTCATCCAATCTCCATCGTGGCTTCCGGCAGGGCCGCGGCGATGTCTCCTGCTACCAGACCTATCATGCCTTTACGGCGTGCGGCCAGGTCACCGGCCAAACCGTGGATATAAGCTCCGGCCGCGGCAGCCTGTGACGCTTCCAGTCCCTGGGCCATGAGGGCTGCGACGGCCCCGGTCAGGACATCGCCGCTGCCGGCCGTGGCCATGCCCGGGTTGCCGGTCGGGTTGATGTAAATCGCTCCTTTCGGTGCGGCCACAACCGTCCTGGCCCCCTTCAAGAGAACCACCGCGTTCCAGGCAGCAGCCGCGTTGGCGGCGACAACAAGCCTGTCCAGCTGGATTTCACGTATTTTGGTTCCCATTAACCTGGCCATTTCTCCGGGATGCGGCGTAACGACCACGGGAGCCTGGACCTTTCTAAGCGTTTCCCCATCTCCGGCCAGGGCGT
>DNIT01000161.1:4500-13355 GCA_003489345.1 Pelotomaculum sp.
CAGGAAGCAGTTCCTTGACTAAAGCCACCACTTCCGGGTCAGTCGAAAGACCCGGACCGATGGCTAAAACATCCTTATCTTCCAACAGCGATAGAATACGCTGTTTGGCTTCCCTTACCAGCCTGCCGTTTCCGGAGTCAGGCAGGGGGGCTGTCATAACCTCCGTAAGTTTGGCTTCCATTATACCATGGAGTGTTTCCGGCACAGCCACTGTTACCAGACCAGCCCCGGCCCGCAAGGCTGCTTCCCCGCACAGGCTGGCCGCTCCGGTCATACCGCGGGAACCGGCAACTACCAGGACATTGCCAAAGTCACCTTTGTGGGCGGAAGACCGGCGGTTGGGCATCCATTCCTTCACCAGCTCAAGGGTGGTCAAGTACCTTTGGGGTCCGTCCTTTTCCACCAGGCCGGAGGGGATGGATATGTCCACTACGTGCAAGTTGCCTGCATACTCAGCGCCGGGCTCAAGGATCAGCCCCAGCTTGGGCAGCCCGAAGGCAACGGTGTGATCAGCCCGGATGCAGGGCCCGTTGACCCTGCCGCTGTCGGCTTCCAGGCCGGACGGAATATCAACGGCCACTATCGGCTTGCCGCTGCCGTTTAAAACCTCAATAATACGGCCGGCCTTCTCTCCGATCTTGCCTTTGAAACCGGTCCCGTAGATAGCGTCTACAATCAGGTCGGTATTCATCAGGATCAGCCTTACGATATTGATGCCGTCGCCATGCTGGAGGGAGTATATTTTCTGCTCCATCTTACGCCAGATTTCCAGATTTATTGCTGCATCGCCTGAGATTTCTTCGATATTGGCCAGGGCCAGCAGTTTAACCACGGCGCCCATGTTTAGAAGATGGCGGGCGACAACCAGTCCGTCCCCGCCATTGTTGCCCTTGCCGATAAAAACGGTAACTGTCTTGTCCCGTACTTCTCCCAATACTTGTTGGACAACTTCCACCACGTGGCGGCCGGCGTTTTCCATCAGGACCAGGCCGGATATGCCGTAATCCTCAATGGCGGTCCTTTCCAGCGCCTTCATTTCTTCAGCGGTAACCACTCTCATGCGTTAGCCCCCCGTCCGGTGGCGACAGCAAAAGCCACCGCAAATTCGCGACTATGTGATAAGGTGATGTGCAATGACCCGATTCCTCTCTTGGCCGCCAGAGCAGCTGCGGCTCCGTGCAGCAAAACACCGGGCGGGCCCTTCCGGCTGCGGCTGACCTCCACCTCCACCCAGCGGCAGCCCGCAAGGCCGCTTCCGATAGCCTTTAAAACCGCTTCTTTGGCGGCAAAACGCGCGGCATAGCAGGCAATGCGGTCGCGTCTGGCCTCGCAATAAGCAATTTCCGCGGGGGTATAGACCCGCTCCAGAAACCGGCTGCCTGACCGTTCCACGGCAAGCTTGACGCGGTCGGTTTCTATAATATCGGTTCCCACCCCAATGATTGAATCATCGTGTTTATCTTCTTGGACCAAAACTGTTCCTCCCCAAAAATGCTATCCCAAAATACATAAGCCTTCTTAAAAAAGCCGGCCTGAATTATTTCTAGAAATGACCATTCGCAATCATGAAAAAATTCGCCGGAACCGGTAAAAAACCTGCCAACGTTTTAGAAAGCTTACAACCGCCCGCTACACAAAAGCCCTCTAACCGGTACTGATTAGAGGGCTCTCTACAGGCCCAAGATCTTTTTCAACTTTTTGGCCTGGGCCCGGCTGACCGGCACCTCACTGGTCTCCTGGTCCTCAACGGTAAGGTTATAGGTCCCGTTGAAGAAAGGCATAATCTCTTTTACTTTGTGAAGATTGACCAGGTAACAGCGATGGGTCCTAAAAAAAACGTTGGGGTTTAAGCGGGCCTCCAGCTCCTTCAGGGTAAATCGGGTGAAAAGCTTGCTATTAAAGGTTTTGATGTAGACATAATCCTGCTCTGTAAAAGCATAGAAGATATCGGACGCTGCCACCAGAATGGTTTTCCCCTGCTTTTCCGCGGGAACACGCTCGATCCTGATCTGGTTTGGGGGTGGGCCTGGTTTGAGTTCGGCTTCGCGCTCAGCTCTGACCTCGCCGGCGCTTTGCAGGAGGCCGGCCTCCTGGGTTATTTTAACAACCTTGTCAATCGCTTTCTTTAACCGCTTCGGCTCAAATGGCTTAAGGATATAGTCCACAGCATTGACTTCAAACGCCGAGACTGCAAACTCGTCATAAGCCGTAACAAAAACAATATGCGGACGTCTGGGCAGTTCCTGGATGACCGCTCCCAGTTCCAACCCGCTCATGCCGGGCATGGATATATCCAGAAAAAGGACCTGGTAATCCAGCGCCTTAATCAGGGCAAGGGCTTCCTGGGCATTGGTAGCCTCGCCGACGATTTCCACATCTTCGGTGCTGTCCAACGCATGTCTAAGCTCCTGTCTGGCTGGGTATTCATCATCCACGATCAGCGCTTTAAGCTTCAACAGTAGCCCCCTCCTCCCGGTGTTTCTCTAGGGGTATCCGTATATACACCGAAGTGCCTTGGTCGACCTCACTCACTATTTTTAGCCCGTAATCCTCTCCATACAGGCTCTTTAAACGCTCATGCACGTTGCTCATACCAACTCCGTTGCCGGAACCAAAACCCGGCAGCAGTACCTTGGGCAGTCTGTCCCGGCTGATTCCCACCCCGTCGTCCTCAATGATAAAGAGCATTTCTCCATTGTCCAGGCGCGCTGTAATTTTAACCGTGCCAGGTCCGATCATAGGCTGGACGCCGTGTTTGACGGCGTTTTCCACCAGCGGCTGCAGGGTCAGCACAGGCACCTGATACTCAAGGAGGGCCGGGTCAATATCCTTTTTGATCCTGATCTTTTCCCGGAAACGGGCCTTTTCCAGCACCAGGTAGGTATTTACATATTCTATTTCTTCTTTTAGACTGTTAAAATGTCCCTGCCTTTTGAGTGCCTGCCGAAAAAATGAAGCAAGGCGGATTAAAAGCCTTCTGGCGGTTTCCGGGTGCGACCTGCTGTAGCTTATTATAGCATTCAGGGTGTTGAATAAAAAGTGAGGGTTGATCTGGGCATGCAGAGCGTCAAGCTCGGCAATCGTGACCAATTGAGCCTGCCGGTCTAACTCCGCCAGCTCCATCTGCATACCAAGAAGCTGCGCCACCGCCAGCGCCATCTTCACAACGGAAGGCTGCAGGTCACCCTGGTTGGTCTGATAAAGCTTCACCGTGCCGGCCACTTCGCCCTTGCATTTCAGCGGGGCGATGACAGCTGCCTGCAGGGTGCAATTCTTTTCCGGGCAATTAAGTCCTTTCTTATCCTTAACAATCATCAACTCACCGGTGGCTATGGCCTCCATGGTAGAATGGGTGAGGATCGGCCCCCCGGCCTTGTGATGATCCGAACACGCACCGATATATGCCAACACCTTCTCCCGGTCGGTAATGGCCACAGCCGACACTTCGCTGATTTTCTTGATGATTTCCGCCGTTTTCTGCGCCGTTTCTTCATTGAGCCCTCGTCTCATAAACGGCAGGGTCTCGTTGGCAATCTGCAGGGTAGGGTCCATGGGGTGTTCGTCAAGCTTTAAGGCGGCCACTTTATACCTTTTCATATAGTCAACCACAAAGTAGGTCCCCGCCGCGTTGACGAGGATAATGAAGGCCAGCAACCCCCAGGGTCCCGGCTTGACAAAAAAAACAACCGCTGCAATTAGGAGCTGGGCCAGGCCCCATCGTAGAACGACGCCTCCGGCCGGCTGGCTGAACCGGTTCACACCTTCACCCGCCTAAAGAGTTAATGTCAAATTTCAACCGATATCCTCAAAGCTTTACCGGTATATATTCTTCAATATTCGTATAAAGCTTTCCTGCATACAAAACCTGGTTATCTCTTTTTCATTCTTTCAAAATAATTGGCAATCCCGCCGGCGTTAAGTCCCATATCCGAAGCCAGCAACTCTGTAATTGACTGTTCCTGTTTAAATTCACCGTATTGGGACAGTTCACCCCACAACATGCTCCACAAGGCTTCTTCAATATCTTTCACCCCGCCCCCTGCAGCGAGCATGTGCCGGCCCGTCTCGGCGTAGACCCGCACCAGCTCCCTATTGCGGGCAATTATCCCGGACGCGCCCGCTACCTTGCCGAAATGGGTAAAGTAGACATCCTCCAGGTCCAAACGGTTCAAGCGGTCAAAGGTTTCCATAAAAGCCGCGGGATCAAATTCCGAGGGGGGGGTAATCGGAAGTACGTACGGACGCCCGATCAACCGGCTTAACAAAGGGTAATGGCCGCCCAGGCAGTCACCGCTGAAAATGCCGCGGCTGGCCGGGTCGTATAAGACCATGTGGTGGCGGGCATGCCCCGGAGTGTGGTAAATGCTCAACATTCTCCCGCTCCCAAGGTCCAGAGTCTCGCCTTCTTCGGGGGTATGTACCCGCTCTTCGGGCACGGGATAGATGTCGCCAAATAAAACGTCAAACGATGCTCCATAAAGCTGCCTGGCAGCATTGATCAGGCGGGAAGGCTCAACCAGATGCCTGGCTCCGCGCGGATGCACCACTACCCGGGCGTCGGGAAACTCCCGGATTAGCGCCCCGGCGCCGCCCGCGTGATCCAGGTGGATATGTGAGACTATGATATAAGCCAATTGCCCCGGGGACACGCCCAGGTCTTTGAGGGCCTCCACCAAACGGCCGATACCGGGTGTCGCGCCGGTTTCAAAAATAGCGGCCTTCTCCGCCAGGATAATATAGCAGGATGTACGCTCAGGCTCACCCCGGTAGTTAACATCCACCTGATAAATATTTTCACCCAAGCTAATCACTGACAACTTATATCCCCCCGTTCAAAAGTGGGCTTTACACAACTAGAATATCTGAAAAGTTTGAAGATTGTCAACATATATTACTTTATTACAACAATAAGACACTATATTTCATACCCGGGCCGTCGTTTGATGCCTTAATCATATTTGCCTGTGCAACCTACGGGCATTCAGGCATACGCATGTCCGTCGACTATAAATTGTATGGTATAATTTGTCCGAAGGCAAGGGAATTACCAGGCGCTTTGCTTCTTGAAAACGGTATCTTGCTTGTCTTCGGGCCCAATTAAAAATGACCGCCCGTTTAGCTCTGGCGATCATTAATGTGTTTTATTAAGTTTTTGGTATAAATACCGGCTTTACTTCGTTAGCTGCAGAAAAAATTCTTCACCGTCCTCTGTGATGTCGATATTCCATTTTTGATTTTTTGCCAGCCGGGAAATATTATCCCGTGCGGCCGCTGAATCCACAAGCACCTTGATCGTGCCCGTACCCAGCCGGTCCATCTCCTTCTTGACCATCAGGAGCGGTTCAGGACAGAGAAGCCCCCTCGCGTCCTTGACTTCCTGCATCAGCTTTCACCCCCCGCACTGACAGATTGGCTCTGCAAACAAAGAATGCTATCACAAGGACTGCGGCAAAACCGATCAGGACCGCCGTCTGCCCCGCCGCCGGGACACCCTTGGCGCTGGCAGCCAGCCCGAAGTTATGGGCAAAAGCGGCGCCAGCTATTAAACCGAGCACCGTTACGGCGGAATCGGTATTCCCCTCTGAAGCGGATATAAGCTGGCGAAGCGGACAGCCGCCCAGCAGCACCGCGCATAAACCGGCCAGGGCCATACCGAGGAAATTCCAGAGACCGTCGCTGTGCGCGATCGGTTGATCTTCAAAACCCAGTTTAAAAGTACCCATAGTTAAATTACCAATAAGTGCCGCAATCAGGATTGCTCCAAATCCGTAAAGCAGGTAAGAGTCCCGGAACAGAATAAAATCACGGATGCCGCCGGCCAAACAGAGCCTTGAACGCTGGGCCAAAACACCCACGATAACGCCTGCGATTAGCGCCAGCGCCAGGGGCGCGCGCATGGAAGCGGGACCTTCCGTGCTGAACATGATATAAGCCGGCTTGGCCAGCAGGAGAATAAACACAGTAATAACCATACCGATAAAAACATAGCCGTTCGATTTGTTTTGACGCACGGCCCGGCCCAGGGAAAATCCCTTGCGTAAGATAGGTAGACCCAGCCCAACTCCCGCAATCAGCCCGGCAATGCCCCAGAGGGCATTCAAATCACCTCCGGCGAGGCGCAAAATGGCTCTTAACGGGCATCCCAGGAAAACCAGCATGCCGATCATGGCTATAAAACCGAGCACGAACCTGGTCAGGGTGCTGGACCCGCCCAGAGACTTGAATTCCCTGGTAGCAACAGCCGCCCCAAAGGCTCCCAGCACCATTCCAATAATTTCCGGGCGTATATACTGCACTGTGGCTACTTTTTGCAGGCCGAGTCCTCCTGAGATATCCCTGAGAAAACAGGCAATACAATAGCCCATGTTAGCCGGGTTACCGTATTTCACCAGCAGGATCGCCATAAGACCGGTAATAGCGCCGGCAATAATGATCGTCCATTTTTGCTTCATCTAAGATTCACCTTTCTTTTGCTGGAATGCTTTCACACGCAACCGAAACTACTTGCCCAAAATACGTTATAAATTTAAAATCCACCTCCCCCTGTATTCCTTAAAAGCTAGTATGATTTTATTTCCTTAGTTAGTTTCAATATGATGGTTTAGCAATCCTTTATCAAAGATATTTGATGTTTTTATAATACCTGGTGCCGCTAATTATATACTTTTATACATTATTATTATAATAAGATAACTTTTTTTAATGTTAATTATTTGATTTTATATATTATCACCATAATAAAATAACTATCATTTAAAGCAAAACAAAAGGGAGGTAAGCCTAAGCCATTACCTCCCTAGTTATAATTCGGGCGAATACAACGCTAAATCTCAATTAATGTTCAACTCTATCGGACCGTTTTGCGTACTTAGTTTGGCCTGGCCTTTCCCTGCACCAAGCTTTAGATTATAGCTTTTGGCGCCAGGAGCGGTATCGTTCCCCGCTACCGAGATGGAGCCGTTGCCGGTCCTGGCTTCCAGCTCCAGACTGGACTGTCCCGGGATGGTTAAAGTAAGCGCCCCGTTAACAGTGCGCAGATCATAAACCTTTTCCAGCGGCAGTGCTGAAACAAGCTCCACCCGGCCGTTCTTGCTTTCCGCCTTGATACTGCCTTTCGGGTCCTCCACCCTTACCTCTCCATTTTCAGTGGCAAGCTTTAAATCTCCGCTTATCCCGGCGGCTGTTAAGCGGCCGTTCTTGCCTTTCACTTCCAGGCTGCCGTCGAGATTCCTTACCGTGACGTCGCCGTGAAGAGAGTTAATGTTCATGTTTCCGGATACATTTTCAGCCTCTATTTCCCCGTTGCCGCCAAATAGTTCCAGGGTCAACCCGGGCGGCGCCTCCACCGTCAGGCTCACCTCTCCCGGAGTCCTGCGGGCAGCTTCAGTAAGACTGGTGAATATCCTGGTGGTTGCGCCCTCCTCCACGGCGACCTCAAACTTACCAGCACCGGCCGTGGCCTTTTCCTCATTCGGCCCGTAGGAGATAATCTTAGCCATGGCATGCAGTTTGCCGTCCTGGGAAGGTTTCATCAATATCGAACCCAGCTGGTTATCCACCTTCAGCCGGGACCCTTCAGCCAGGCTGACGGGCCCGGACTCCCACTGCCTGGTATAGCTGTACCGGTTTTCAAAAAGGGACTCTTCTATCATCCGGTTCAACTCAAGAGAAGGCAGCGCATTGATAACCAACCCGGCTAAAGCCAGGAGGCCGACAACCAGAATGCTTGGGATGTGAAAGACCACTTCCCGGTCCTTGTTGGTGTATCGCCTGATCAAGAACTCCGCCCCCAGGGCAATTAAAAGCAGGGGCCAGAACCTCCAAAAGATTTTCGGTGATTGGAAGCCGCCAAAATTGTAAACCAGCATGCCTACGCCGGCAGTGACCAGCCCCAGCGCCAGGGTTAATGGCCCGGCTTTAATCTGAGCCGCCATTTTGCTCCCCCCTTCCGGTATTCTTATAAAGCATGTAAATGCCCAGAGCCAGGATTAACAACGGGGGCACCAGACGGTTCATCAGATAGTGATAGGGCAGGTAATTCGGCAGCAGATTGTTCAAAAGGGCCAGCGCGCCGACAACAATTAAGGCTATGCCAACCAGGCCCCCCCTGGATTCCAGGAACCCTGTCTCAATCAGAGGGCTGTCTTCCACCGCCTGCCCCTGGTTGATTTGCTTCAGCAACTGCAAGGTGTCAAAGATGGTGTAAAAGATCACCACCGGCAGCACCAGAGCGGTAATTGCCATAAATTCAGTCACCGCAGCCAGGAATATGGTACCGTAAAAGATAATCATTGTCTGCAGGCCGCGCTTCATTAAACCCAGATACATGTATCCGGCGCCGGGAATGATGGAGAGGGAAAAGGCCCAAAAGGTACTTCTGGGACTACCGGCAGTCTTCGCATCCTCACCTACCCTGCTCTCCAGGCAGTTCCGGCAAAACTGCCTGTTACTTAGGTTAACCAGACAGTCCTCACAGACCGGCTGGTGGCAGACCGAACAGATTGCGACAGCCTCCTGTTCTTCATGGTTAGCGCACTTCATCCTTAATCAACTCCTTTGTTAATAGCTCGCTGATATTCCCCATCATGGAATACGCCGTATTTACTGCCTCTTCCGATGTTGAAAAGTAACCTTGCACGGCATGCTCCACTCTCTTGCCGGCCAGGTCGAGATTGTTACTGTTTAGAATGCCTCCCCCCGCCCAAAAAAGGATCATGCTGACGGCTGCCGCGGCGGCAAGATCCCTGAATAAACCCGGCCGCCCGCCGGCAGCCCTTTGCCTGACCAAAACTGCCGGCGGCGTACTGCGCCTGATAGAATGTATAATTTCGTTGGTGAGGCCGGCGGGAGGGCGC
>DNIT01000161.1:13477-16979 GCA_003489345.1 Pelotomaculum sp.
GGGCGCACAACGGGCAGCTTGTCCAGAAAGCAGTCCACTTCCCGGAGACGCGCCAATTCTTCCCGGCAACCGGCGCAATGCGCCAGGTGGCCTTCCAATTCCTCCAGGTTAAAGAGGCTATATTCCCCGGCCATGTAGTTGATCAGATTGGCCTTTGCCTTCTTGCAACGCACCCGACTCACCTCCCGCAAGCTTTTCTTTTAACATCAGTTTGGCCCGGTAAAGCCTTGTCGCTACAGTTTTTACCGGTACATTTAAAATCTCGGCAATCTCTTTATATGGCAACTGCTGGTAATGGTGGAGCACCAGTACAATCCGGTAAGTTTGTGGCAGGTTTTTAATGGCTGCCTTTAGCCTGCGGCTTTCATCCCGCCTGATAGCCGCTTCCTCCGGTCCTTCCCGACAGTCGGCAGGCAAAGCGTCTTCGCCGCTGGGCGATAATACGACCTGCTTTTCCCTGGTTCTCTTTCTTCTTAAAAAATCCAGGCATTTATTGGCGGCAACCCGGTAGGCCCAGGTCCCAAAACCGGATTCGTTTCTGAAACGGGGGAGTGCCTGATAGAGCTGCACGAAAACCTCCTGGGTGAGGTCGCGCGCATCTTCTCTGTTTGCTACCATTTTGGCGGTTAAGTTGTAGATTTTATCCTGGTGGCGTTCGACCAGAGCGGCGTATGCTTCTAAATCACCATTTCTTGCCGCGTGCACCAGCAGTTCATCCGTTGCCATGCCTAACCTTCTTCCCCGCTTCTTTCTATTTAGACGTATGGTCCGGTATAATTGCTTCAAGTAAAGTGAAAAAATTGCAAACAAAAAAGAAGCGCTCCCATAGCGCCTCCGTAACAAAATTAATATTCCCCTTTGTATCATTGCCCATCCGGGGTTGTCCACTCATATGCCATAACCAATACTGGAGCGCCATCGGCTCCTGTTCAGGCCTGGCCACGCGCCTGCCTGATTTCTGTCAAGGCGCTTCTGTAGGCGCCCAGCGTAGCGTCATCAAAAAGCACAAAACGAACCTCCGCAAACGCATGCCTGTCGAGAAAATCAAGCACCGTCCGCAAGGCGATGCGGGCAGCCCTTTCCACTGGAAAATGGTAGATACCTGTACTTATGGAAGGAAAAGAAACCGAACGGATTTTACGCTCCCAGGCCAGGGCCAGGCTGGCGTGGTAAGCTCTGCGGAGGAGGTCGTCTTCCCCTTTGCGGCCGCCAGACCAAACTGGACCCACCGCATGGATGACAAATCGGGCTTTCAGAAGTCCGCCCCCGGTAATAACCGCCTGGCCGGTGGGGCACCCCCCCTGCCGGACGCGAATTTCTTTGCATTCCGCCATGATCCGGGGGCCTCCGGCCTGATGGATGGCTCCGTCCACCCCAAATCCGCCCAAAAGCCCGGAGTTGGCCGCGTTGACAACGGCCTCGGTATCCTGAGTGGTTATATCACCTTTTAGAAGGCTCAAACGGGTCTTGCCTATCAAGACTTCCAGGGGGGAAACCCTCCTTAATAGAAAAGGCAGCCGGGCTAACAGTCCTTTGGCCTTTTATGCTCTGAGCCTTTGCGCTTACTCCTTTTTGGAGAAGCCGTAGGTTCCAAGTTTTTCAGTCAGCAACCGGTACTCTCCCATACAGTAACCGTAGGGATTTATTTTATTAAAATCAGGCCGCCCTTTTTCGTCCAGGACCTCTTCGTTGTAATGGACCACCAGGACATCGGCTACAAACACGTTGTGACTTCCCAGCGGAATTTCCTGCCTCACCCGGCATTCCAGATTCACCGGGCATTCGGCAATTAAAGGCGCCCTGACCTGTGAAGCAGGCACAGGCGTCAGGCCTGTTTTATTAAACTTGTTTAAATCCCTGCCTGTTACCACACCGCAATAGTCTACCACCCTGACCTGTTCTGAAGAAGGCACGTTGATCACAAATTCACCGGATTCCCTGATCAGCCGGTAGGAATGCCTTCCCTCCGGCCGCACGCCTATATATACCACCGGTGGTTCAGAATTCATAATGCCTGTCCAAGCAATGGTGATAATATTGGGCTCACTGCCCTCCAACCAGGATGTCACAAGCACAACCGGGACAGGAAACAAAACCGTTGACGCCCCTCTGGTAACTTTCTTAATCATAATCACTCCTTGTTATTTTTATATATTATACCAAATAATAAAGCAATAATAATTGGCTACTGTTCATAGAAGGCATATTTATTTGTCATAAGTACGATTGTTATATATAATTTCCATAATAGATATTTGATAAAGGATGATTTCAGTCCATATATGTAATTATTTTAGATGCAGAAGGAGGTATCATCCATGCAGAAAACCTTGACCCAGATGACCAGGTTTGCCGGGTGAGCTGCCAAAGTGGGGCCGGAGGTCCTGTCAAATATTTTGCGTGATCTACCTAAAAAAATAGATGAGAACCTGCTGGTCGGAGCAGACACTTCCGACGACGCGGCGGTTTACAAGCTCACAGAAGATCTGGCAGTGATCGTAACCGTGGACTTTTTTACCCCGATGGTGGACGACCCCTACCAGTTCGGTCAGATTGCCGCGGCCAACGCCTTAAGTGATGTATATGCCATGGGCGGTAGGCCCCTGCTGGCGCTTAATATCGCCTGCTTCCCCAACTGCCTGCCGCTTGATACAGCCTCACAGATCCTGCGGGGCGGGGCGGACAAGGTGCTGGAATCGGGCGCCCTGATTGGCGGCGGCCATACGGTCCAGGACGAAGAACCCAAGTACGGCCTAGCTGTGGTCGGTCTGGTCCACCCTGCACAGGTCTTAAGCAATGCCGGTGCGCGTCCCGGTGACGTCCTGCTCCTGACCAAACCTCTCGGCACCGGTATCATCAACACCGCGTTTAAAGGAGGGTTGGCCGAAAAAGGAGTGTACCGGGCGGCTGTCGAGAACATGGCCGCTTTAAACAAAGACGCGGCAGAGTGTTTAAAAGAAGCGGGCATTGCGGCCTGTACCGATATCACCGGTTTTGGCTTCCTCGGCCATGCGGCTGAAATGGCCCGGGCCAGTAAAGTCAGCCTGCACATCAGCGCTCGGGAATTGCCTCTCCTGCCGGGAGCCTTTGATTTTGCCAGTATGGGCCTGATCCCGGCCGGCGCCTACGACAACCGCCGCTTTTTGCAGGACGACGTGGTCTTTGCAGCAGAAGTAGAGCAGGAACTGCAGGATATCCTGTGTGACCCGCAGACGTCAGGGGGTCTGTTAATTCCGGTTAAACCTGAGCAGGCCGGCTCTCTGCTGGAAAACATGCAAAAAAAAGGCGTATCGGCAGTTGCTGTGGGCAAAGTACTCCCTCCGCAGGATTTTCTCATTGCGGTTAAATGACTGATCGTCATAAGCTGCTCTCGTACCGAAGCCATTTGCCTACTTCACAGCCAGGCTCATCCCTTCCGCTGAACCTGGTTGTTTTTCATATATTTATATTAACTAGATAATTTAATCAAATAGTCTTTTATTATAATAAAATTAAATGTTTC
>DNIT01000161.1:17139-17406 GCA_003489345.1 Pelotomaculum sp.
TTTAAATGAATGCAATATATGTAATCAACTAAAAGAAATTTACCGGAGGATGAAGATGCCGACGATTGAAAGAAGGGTTGCCATCTGTGGTATATGCCCGGGAGGCTGCGCGGTAGAGGTTACGCTGGAAGACGGCCGGTTGACCGGCGTTGAACCATTAAAAGACGCGCCATACGGACACCTTTGCGTCAGGGGCAAACACGCGCCTGAGGTTGTCTATTCCCCACACCGTTTAAAAACCCCGTTAATCCGTACAGGAGAACGCGG
>DNIT01000161.1:17510-19706 GCA_003489345.1 Pelotomaculum sp.
AGGGCAAATTCAGGGAAGCCGGCTGGGATGAGGCGCTGGACTTCACAGTCCAAAAAATGCGGGAGCTCAAAGAAAAGTACGGGCCGCAAGCGATCGCAAGCCACTCCGGCCGGGGCGCCTTCGAACAGTCCCTGGTGGAATTCTGCAATGAACGGGACGGCGTGGCGTCAAAGCTGCTGCTGCCCTTTGGCTCGCCAAATATTGCCAGCACGGGTTCCGTATGTTACGTTTCATTTGGTATCCTAGCGCCTATGGCGAACTTTGGCTTTTCCGGCCACAGACTGCTGCCGGATGTGGAAAACTGCAATCTTCTCGTAGTATGGGGCACCAATCCGGCTACCGATTCGCCGCCTACCTTTTGGAAAAGAATAACCAGGCTCCCCAAAAACCGGGTGAAGGTGATCGCCATCGATCAAATGCGCTCCGACATCGCCGACCGCGCCGACCAGTGGGTAGGCGTCCGGTCAGGGACGGATGGCGCTCTCATCATGGGAATGCTTCATGTGGTCATCAACGAAAAGCTTTATGATCAAGAATTTGTCCAAAAATGGACCCTGGGTTTCGAAGAGCTGCACGATTACGTACAGGAATACACCCCTGAAACAGTCGAGCAAATCACCCTTGTTCCATCACAAACGATCAGAACGCTGGCCAGAGAGATCGCTACCACAGATAAAGTATGCCTGCACACCTATACCGGCCTGGAATACACCAACAGCGGCGTACAGAATATCAGAGCGTTATACATTCTATGGGCGATCACAGGGCATATCGACGTACCGGGAGGCCTGTACATTACCGGTCCGGCGAATTTACCCATACAACGTGAAGAATTTGCAAGGCCCGCCGGGATCAAAGCAATCGGCGCCGCTGCATATCCCATGTTTCATAAATTAACCGGTTGCGCCCACTACATGGAATTTCCCAGGGCCGTCTTAACAGAAACACCCTATCCTGTCAAGGGGCTGTTGATTAACGGGTCATCGACCTTGACCTCCTATCCGCAGCCGGAGATTTTCGAAGAAGCATACCGCAAACTGGACTTCATGCTGGTGATCGACCTGTTTATGACCAGGGATGCCCTGTTTGCCGACGTGGTGCTGCCTTCGGCAACTTATTATGAAATAAACTCGTATAAGCGCTATCCTGATTACGTCCGCCTGCGCAAGCGGGTGATCGAACCGGTGGGGCAAGCACGCAACTGCACCTTGATTATGGCCGAACTGGCAAAGAGGCTGGGGTACGGTCATCTATACCCGCAAAGCGAGAAAGAGTTTATAGAAAAAGCATTTGCTGGGAATCCGGAGCTTTTGGAACGCTTAAAAGCTGCCCCCGACGGGGTTCGCTTACCGGTCCCGGAACGCACATATAAGAAATATGCATTGGGTTTATTAAGAAGCGATGGCCACACCGGGTTTCCAACCCCCTCCGGCAAGCTGGAGATCACCTCCAGCCTGATGGCCAAATATGGTTACGACGCCCTGCCGGTCTATGCGGAACCGGTAGAAGGCCCCTTGCAAGCACCGGAGCTCTATCAAAAATATCCGCTGGTGCTGAATACCGGAGCCAGAATTCAATCCACCTTCCGCTCCCAGCATTTGAACATCCCCGGTCTGGTCAAGCTGCAAGATAAACCTCTGGTGTTGATTCATCCCGGGGATGCACAAAAACGCGGTATCGTGAGCGGAGATAAAGTCCTGGTCAGCACCCGCAGGGGACAGGTGGCCTTTTATGCCGATGTGACGACTAAAGTCCTGCCGGGCCAGGTGGAGGTCAATATGGGAGGCGGCAACCCCACCCAAATTGAGGCCTGGAGACAGGCTAACGTCAATTGCCTTACGGACGCCGATAACAGAGACTATGTCTCAGGGTTCCCCGTTTTCAAGGCGTTGCTGTGCCAGGTGGAAAAAGCTTGAAACTACGCTTCTGCACGATTGAAATCAGACCTGCATCAGATAGCAATTGAAAGTTATTTTTGTTCATCAGCCCTGGATAAACCGTTACGCATCACGTAAGCAGCACGCACATTTCCCCTGCAAATGCAAATTTATTCGTACAAGCCTAAATACAACCAATAATCACCTTGATGATCCTAGAACAGTCAGGCAGCCAACCCTGTGTTTGAACCTGACTGTTTTTATTTTAGTACTGTTGACTGAATACATTAAGATACAAGTGAACCTCCCCCGCTTATAG
>DNIT01000110.1:0-4334 GCA_003489345.1 Pelotomaculum sp.
TTAATTGACATGTTTTTCGTGAGTTTTTTTCTAGTTCCTTTTCTACAAGCTGTCGTGCAACCTGGATATCTTTTAGTTCATCGGTGATCTGATCATTTACCTGGTTGACTAACTCTTTTATTTTTGCCTCACTCTCAGAAGTGATCAGTTCGGAAGCCCTGTTTATGTAGACTACGCCCTCATATATGCTCTCGTAACGTTCCACCTGCGGCATCAAAATGAAGGATAGAATTAATATTGACATACGTGTTAATACGTGTTAAATTGGCATTGTCAGAAGGTGAGGGATCCGGATGAAAAGAAGTGAGTTGCTTAAATTATTTAGAGAAAACAGTATTACACTGAAACGCTCTGGTAAAAAACATGATATGTATTATAGTCCGATAACAGGCAAAACCTTTCCTGTGCCCAGACATAAGACAGAAATAGCTACCGGAACCCTCAACAGTATCCTAACTGACGCAGGGCTAAAATAAGCCTCTGCAATAACTGAGGAAAGGGGTAATAACATGGCAAAATATTTGTATCCGGCAATTTTTAAACCGGAAGAAAAAGGCGGTTATTCCGTGAATTTCCCGGATATTGAAAGTTGCTATACGCAAGGGGATGACCTGCAAGACGCTTATGATATGGCAGCCGATGTATTATGCTTAATGTTGTATAATTTCGAAGAAAACAAGGCAACTATTCCACTGGCATCCGACCCTAATGACATAAAGGTTCAAGATGGTTGTTTTATTTCTTTGGTAGGTGCTGACACTATAGAGTATAGACGTTTCTATGACAACAAGGCAGTTAAAAAGACGCTTACGCTCCCGCAGTGGCTTAATACTATGGCAGAGCATGAGAATATTAATTTTTCGCAGGTCTTACAGGATGCATTAAAGAAACGCTTGAAAGTTTAATCTATCTATCATTGTCACCATGCCGGCAGCCATGCCGAAAAAAGAGTTGCTTTACTTTGTTTTAAATTCGGCATATCTCCTTTTAAGGAGTTGATTCTATGACTGCTGAGAGAACCAACAGAAATCCGCGCGGAGCTGGGCGCAAGTTAAAACTCCCGGCTGATAAATATAAGACGCGTACCTTTAAATGTACAGACAAACAAAGGGAGGAAATAAATCGCCTGGCTGAATTAGCCGGGCTCCCGACAAATCAATATATCAGAACAAAAGCCCTGGAGTCTTAGAGACACGGGGCTTTTAAATTTCCTTTAAAATTTTTTAATTTTGGTTTTTACATAATTGGTGTTAGCATCATCAACATATTGACAGTTATCAATATTATTGATATTATTTTATTACATCGATAATATTCAATATTATTGATGAATATCAATGTAATGGGAGATGTTTTATATGACAAATTCAAATACATATTCATATGCTGAATATGTTCCTGCTTTAAAAGCTGTGTCAGATGAAACCAGATTAAAGATTATAGATATGATTTCATGTGGAGAAATTTGTGCATGTGATATTTTAGAAGGTCTAAATATTTCGCAACCCACCCTCAGTTATCATATGAAGATCTTGTCAGAAAGTGGTCTTGTAAACGCGGTGCGCGTTGGTGCCTGGATGAGATACACGCTTAATAGGGAAAAAACAGATGCTGTTATAAAATTTTTTGACTTTATAACAAGTGAAAAGGACAATTGTATCTGTAAAAAATGTTGCAGCAGCAAAGAGTGCAAGGACTAAAAATAGTTTGGATAACTGTATAGTTATACCCCGGCACCCAGAGCCTGCTATCAAAAATATCGCTAAAATGAAAGATTGAGGGTGTAAGTGGTGGAAGACATTAAAAGAGAGCGTTTATCTTTTTTGGATAGATTTTTAACTTTATGGATCTTTATTGCTATGGGCGTTGGGGTTTTGGGTGGATATATGTATCCGGAAGTAGCTAAATCGTTGAGTCAATTCAGTACCGGTACCATATCCTGGCCGATTGCTATTGGCTTGATTATTATGATGTACCCACCTCTGGCAAAGGTAAAATACGAGGAAATCGGGAAAGTAACTCAAAATAAAAAGGTATTCAGCTTTTCGTTGATACAGAACTGGATTGTGGGACCAATTTTAATGTTTCTTTTAGCAATACTATTTTTAGGGGATAAACCTGGTTTTGCAATAGGGCTGATAATAATAGGCCTGGCACGTTGTATTGCTATGGTCATTGTGTGGAACACCCTGGCTAAAGGAGACAATGAATACTGTGCAGCTTTAGTGGCACTTAACTCCTTTTTCCAGATACTTTTATATACTGTATATATTTATTTCTTTATTACGCTTGTACCGAAGTGGCTGGGACTTTCCTGGGGTGGACAGGTTGTTGACGTATCCATGTGGGAAGTTGCCAAGAGCGTGCTTATTTATTTGGGTATTCCTTTTGCCGCAGGTTTCATCACAAGATTTAGTTTAATCAGTTTAAGAACAAAGGAGTGGTATGAAAAAGTATTTATCCCTAAGATTTCACCACTGGCGCTCATTGCTTTGTTATATACGATTGTGATTATGTTTATTACCAAGGGTGAGCAGATCATTCAAAACCCGTTAGATGTAATACGCATTGCCCTTCCACTCCTAGTTTATTTTGCAGTAATGTTTTTTGTCAGCTTTTTGGTATCTTACCTCAGTAATTTTAAATATGATCAGACCGTGACGATGGCGTTCACTGCAGCAAGTAATAATTTTGAGTTGGCTATTGCCGTTGCAGTAGCAGTCTTCGGCATTTCTTCCGATGTAGCTTTTACCGCTGTTATTGGGCCGCTGGTGGAAGTACCGGTTATGATCAGTCTTGTGAATTCAGCTTTATTCCTTAGAAGAAAATATTTTGATGAAAAAGGATTCCCCAAACTGTATGAAGGAGTTTATGATACTGGCAGAAAACTCTAATATGTTTAAGAACAACCCTTCTAACTATGACAGATGGAAGGGTCTTGTCATAGGTTAACAGAGAATATATAACTATCTTTTTATCAGGGGAAATATTCAATGAACAAAATCAAAGTGGCATTTGTTTGTGTACATAACTCCTGCCGCTCACAAATGGCGGAAGCCTTAGGTAAGAAGCTTGCAGGGGATATCTTTGATTCATTCTCAGCGGGCACAGAAACAAAACCAAGCATCAATCATGATGCTGTTAGGATAATAAGGCAACTATATGATATTAACATGGAGAAAACGCACTATTCAAAACTTATTTCAGATATACCTCAGCCAGATGTGGTCATAACTATGGGATGCGATGTGAACTGTCCATACCTGCCATGTAAGTATCGCGAGGATTGGGGCCTTGACGATCCAACTGGAAAAGGTGATGAGGCGTTTATCGCCACTGCCGGAACAATAGAAAAGAAGATATTGGATCTCAAAGAAAGAATAGAAAATAGACAAATTTGTTCTGTAAAACATGGGGGTTAAATCATGGGGAGCCGTTGCGGAGAAAATAACAACTTATGCTGCTGCAACAATCAGCCGGTTATTACTCAAACATCAAGTCAATTAAACACCAGTGATATTATAGGATCATGGAAGGCCCGGTGGGGCATTAAAAGAATGAACTATAAGGTAGACCCGGGGCTTTACAGTTTGGGAAAACCGGATAGCAATTCTCCTGTTTTGGTCACCGCTAATTACAAAATGACTTTTGATGTTTTAAGAAAGGAATTGTATGGTCTGGACGTTTGGATTCTGGTACTTGACACTAAGGGAGTCAATGTATGGTGCGCTGCTGGAAAAGGGACATTTGGAACTGGGGAACTTCTAAAACGTATTTTGATGACGCAACTTGACAAAGTTGTCTCCCACAAAACTCTTATTCTACCACAATTAGGCGCAGTGGGTGTAAGTGCCCATGAGGTAACAAAGTATTCCGGATTCAAGGTGATCTATGGACCGGTAAGAGCAAAGGATATCAAAGAATTCATTAACTCAGGTATGAAAGCTACTCCTGAAATGCGAACGGTCAAGTTTAGTATTTATGATCGAATGGTTTTGACTCCGTTGGAATTGGTAAGTACGTTTAAGCCTTCCTTGATAATTTTTGGGGTTCTTTTTTTGCTAAACCTTATTGGGGTAGGGCCTTTTGGATTAGTAGATTTTTACGCATATCTAGGCGCGGTGATAGTTGGGTGTGTGGTAACTCCTATATTGCTGCCCTGGATTCCTGGTCGAGCTTTTGCCTGGAAAGGTTGGGTATTGGGGGGCATTTGGGCAGTCCTGGTTAATGTGTTTAATGGATGGCCGCTGGAGCCAGGATTTAGTCTATTAAAGGCACTTGGTTATTTACTCATTTTGCCACCATTATCAGGATATTTGGCAATGAATTTTACC
>DNIT01000110.1:4443-5368 GCA_003489345.1 Pelotomaculum sp.
CATCCTTCTCTGGTGTATTAAAGGAAATGAAAATCGCAATTCCTGCGCTTATTATCTCTGTTTCTTTAGGTGCATTATTAATTGTGCTCAACAGCTTTATTTAAGGAGATAATCATGAAGCATAGATATTTGAAAGACGTGTCTACATTAAAAATAGACCTTGAAAAATGTACCGGATGCGGGATGTGTATTGAGGTTTGCCCACACCGCGTCTTTACACTGAATAATAGTAAAGCGGAGATCATTGATCAGGACAGTTGTATGGAGTGCGGTGCATGCGTTAAGAACTGTCCGTTTAACGCATTAGAGGTTAAGCCGGGTGTTGGTTGCGCTGCTGCCATTATAAGAGGGTGGCTCACCGGGACTGAACCCAGTTGCGATTGTCCGAATGAAAGTGATGGCAGCTGTTGCTAACTGTATATTTTCCGCTAGACTCAAAATAGCAATTAAAGAAGTGTTCATAGTTCATATTTAGTGACAAGTGTCCAGTAGTAGAAGGTAGAAGTAGATACACTTTCCGAAGTGGGCCTGTGACTTTTCCACTGTCTCTTCGGTTAAATACTGAAAAGAGCCAGTTATAGCGGAAAATATTTAATACCTAAATAAAATTTGCCGTGCCGTGGGCTAATGAGCCCCGTGTAAACGGAGCCCATTAGTCGATACTGCTGCTCGGTTCTGGACCCAGCCGTAAGGTTGAAAGGTGTGAGACTGTAGCATCCGTGATCGGTTTACTATAATATTAATAAGTTGCAAATAATGTTGGCTTTCTTCGGAGAATACGTTATTTCTGTTCTTTCTCGCCTAGTGGCAGGAACATGCCTCCCCCAAACCAGGGCCAAAAACCGGGACGGCCGAACCATGGCGACCATGGCCAGAACCCGAATCCAAAACCAGGACCGAAACCAGGCCCGAATCCAGGCCCAAA
>DNIT01000110.1:5417-8314 GCA_003489345.1 Pelotomaculum sp.
CCAGGCCCGAATCCAGGCCCAAAGCCAGGCCCGAATCCAGGCCCGAATCCAGGCCCAAAGCCAGGCCCGAAACCAGGGCCGAATCCAGGCCTAAAGCCAGGGCCGAATCCAGGCCCGACCCCTGGCCCAAAGCCAGGAGCAAATTGTTGACTATGAATGCTGTCAATCCAACCTGGCTGGTTATGAATATTACCCGATACATTAAGATTACCCGCTGTTTCTGTATACCCCCTAAACATTTCTGGTGAATAATTATAATACATGGTATATCCCTCCTGTAATATCATAATATGGAAATTAAACCAGAATTGTGACAGTCTTTTAATACAAGCGGATTCCTTTTAAATAGAATTGTTAATATTTTTCAGGTTAAAGACGCCGAGCAGAATCTGCTCGGCATCTTTAAAATATTATTGATTATGTTATGATTAGTTGTGAGCAAAAAACTGATGGAGATACTACTTTGTTATGAAAACAACTTGGAAAAAGAACATCATACTTTTTTTGTTTAGCCAGACCGTATCGCTTTTTGGATCGTCCCTGGTTCAGTATGCCATTATGTGGTATATCACCTTAAAAACCCAGTCGGGTATCATGATGACCATAGCCATTGTTTGCGGTTTCCTGCCTACCTTTTTTCTTTCTCCGTTTGCGGGGGTATGGGCGGACCGCTATAATCGAAAAGTACTCATCATTCTGGCAGATTCTTTTATTGCCATAGTAACGCTTGTTTTAGCCATATTGTTTCTCATGGGATACGATATGCTATGGCTGCTCTTTGTAATTTCAGCCGTACGCGCCCTTGGGACAGCAGTTCAAATGCCGGCGATAGGGGCCTTCCTGCCCCAACTTGTGCCGGAGGACAAGCTTACCAAGGTGAACGCGACAAACAGCAGTATCCAGTCACTCGTTATGCTGGTATCCCCGATGCTTAGCGGCGCACTGCTCACCATGTCTACCATTGAAACAATATTTTTTATAGATGTTATTACGGCAGCCATAGCGGTTTTGGCATTACTTTTGTTTTTGCATGTGCCGGTTCATGCAAAAGCCCTGGAAAAGCAGACAATCAGCTATTTTGGCGATATGAGTAAAGGCTTCGCCTATATCAAAAATCATGCCTATATTAAAAACTTCTTTTTGTTTTGCGCAATCTTCTTTGTATTAGCCGCGCCTGCCGCATTTTTAACGCCGCTGCAGGTCACACGTAGTTTTGGCAGCGATGTTTGGCGTCTAACGGCAATTGAAATCACCTTTTCTGTCGGTATGATGGGGGGCGGTATCATCATGGCTTCCTGGGGTGGTTTCAAGAACAAGGTTCATACAATGACGCTGGCAAGCCTTATTTTTGGCGCCTGTACCTTTGCATTCGGGGTTGTTCCTGATTTTTGGATATATTTGATTTTCATGCTCATAGTTGGCATAGCTATGCCAATCTTTAATGTGCCCTCTACAGTTTTATTACAGGAGAAAGTAGAGGTGGATTATCTGGGTAGAGTATTTGGGGTTTTAGGGATGATTTCAAGCGTTATGATGCCACTGGGAATGCTTGTATTCGGACCACTAGCTGATATCATAAAAATAGAATGGTTACTTATGGGAACAGGCTTGCTTCTCTTTACTCAAGGCCTTTTCCTGATAGGCAATAAAGTGTTAATTGAGGCTGGTAAACCAATCTTAAATCCTGAACAGTAACTACATAGCTAGTTTATCAGATAAAGGTAACTGGCTTGCTTTTAAATTCGGCTGAATCATTGTTTTAATTTTGTACCTCACTATATGAGAGCATTATCAGCAGCGATACTAAAAATAATCACTTATAGTACATTGAAATGATATAATATTGAAGTATTGAAAATCCCACAGGTAAGGAGGATGAATTTAACATGAAAAGATGGTTATTCCCGGTTGGTATTATTGTCATCCTGGTTATCGTTCTAAGCTCCGGCTACAATAACCTGGTTAAGCTCTCTGAAGGAGTTAACAGCAGTTGGAGCCAGGTGCAAAACCAGTTGCAGCGCAGGGCCGATTTGATCCCGAATTTGGTACAGACAGTAAAAGGCTATGCAGCACATGAACAAGAAATTTTTACGCAGGTTGCGGAAGCAAGAGCAAAATTGGCGGGAGCTGCGTCTGTGGGAGAGGCAGCCCAGGCGGATCAGGCCTTAAACTCCGCTTTGGGAAGATTATTGGCGATCGCTGAAAACTATCCGCAGTTGAAAGCGGATGCCAACTTCCGGGCCTTACAAGATGAACTGGCCGGTACGGAAAATCGTGTCGCTACATCGCGTATGGATTATAATAATGCCGTGCAGGCTTATAACACCAGAATCAAGGTTTTCCCCACTTCGCTTTATGCCGGTATCTTTGGCTTTGGTCCAAAGGATTACTTCCAAGCGGCTGAAAATGCCGACATTGTGCCAAACGTTGATTTCTCCAAATAAAGTAAGTAATAAGGAAGGGAATGAAACCACTTGAAGAGGGCAGCCCTCCTTGTCGTCTTAACCTTTTTGATGCTGGCGGTGGTTTCTCCCATAGCAGCAGCTATCCCTGCTGTCCCGCAGCCCAGCAACCAATTTTATGTCTTAGACCAGGCCAATGTACTTGATAATAGTACGGAACAAACCATTGTTCAAACTTCTGCTGCGCTGGCACAAAAAACAAAGGCCCAAATCGTTGTTGTCACCATAAACAGCCTCAATGAAACAACGCCTGAGGAGTATGCCCTGGCAATTTTACGGGAGTGGGGGATTGGGGATCAGAGTCTGAACAATGGACTGCTGATACTTGTGTCTCCAGTAGAAGGGGTTGCCCGGATTGAGGTCGGTTACGGATTGGAAGGCGTCTTGCCCGATGCCAAGACAGGCCAGATTCAGGACACGTATATGCTTCCATAT
>DNIT01000110.1:8406-8712 GCA_003489345.1 Pelotomaculum sp.
TCAGGACACGTATATGCTTCCGTATTTCCAGAATAATGACTACAATAAGGGGATCCTGAATGGTTATCGCGCGATCGTTCAGGAAGTGGCCGGGGAGTATCAAGTGACCCTGGAGACAGGCTCGCCGCAACCGCTGGCGGATTCACCAGCAATCCCGTCGTCTTTGCCTGTGTGGGCTAAAATTTTGATCGGTATTATGGTTGTCCTGCTGCTTTATTTAGACCAGCGCTTTCTTAACGGGTTTATTCTCGGTACGATTTTAGGGATGCTCTTGCGGGGAAGAGGCGGCGGCGGTGGTTCAGGCGG
>DNIT01000110.1:8717-18496 GCA_003489345.1 Pelotomaculum sp.
TCAGGTGGCGGCTCCTTCGGTGGAGGAGGAGGCGGAGGATTCTCCGGTGGTGGTTCCTCTGGTGGCGGTTTTGGCGGCGGCGGTGGTTCAGGCGGAGGCGGGGGCAGCACTAGAAGATGGTAGTGGTGGATTTTTATGGGCGATGTTCATATGTCAGCAGGCTAGAAAATAGCATACTATACGAATTTAGTTATGATTTGCTGGAGAATTAGATTGGTGTGGTGGTGAATTTTAGATGATCGAAGAAATTTTGCCTGATCTTTATCGGATAGAAGTCCCTCTGCCTAAAAGTCCCCTCAAGGTTTTAAATGCCTATCTCGTCAAGGGGCAGAGGCGCAATCTGCTCATTGATACCGGCTTCAATATGGAAGAATCCAAAGCAGTATTATTTAAGGCCTTAAAAACACTAGGGGTTGATTTAGCGCAAACAGATATTTTCCTTACGCATTTGCATCCTGATCATAGCGGCCTTATTTCGGCTTTTACCACCGAAAGTTCGGTGATCTACTGCGGTGAACTCGACGCATATATCCTTAACGCCACCCATACCGTGTCCTATTGGTCGGAACTGAAGATATTATTTGGTTTGCATGGATTTCCGCAGCAAGCTATTGATGAGGTAGTCAGCAAGCATCCGGGTTGTAACTACAACCCGGATCGGGATCATGTTTTCAGCTTTGTCAAGGATGGCTACATTCTGGACATTGGCGGCTATTACTTTCATTGCGTGGAAACTCCCGGACATACCCCAGGGCATGTGTGTCTTTATGAGCCTGAGCGCCAGATTTTAGTATCCGGTGACCACATTCTGGACAACATCACCTCTAATATCAGTGAGTTAGGGATTACTGATCCCCTGGGCAATTATTTGAAGAGCCTCAAGAAGATTGAATGTCTGGACATCCGCCTAACGCTGCCGGGCCACCGGCGGGTTATGACCGACGTGCGCAGGCGCATTAGTGAATTACAAGCACATCATGACCACAGGTTGGCCGAAGTCTTAAACATATTAAAAGACGGGCCAGCCGATGCCTATCAGGTCGCCGCACGGATGACGTGGGATTTCGCCGGGACCTGGGACCAGTTTCCTCTGTCACAGAAATGGTTTGCCGCCGGCGAGGCTATTGCCCACCTGGTCTACTTATATAACAAAAATCAGCTCCGGTTCACTAAAGCTGACAGAAACCTCGCCTTTGAGCTTATCGCTTGAGTTTCCGGTTCAACAGCACATCAAAGTAAAAAATAATATTCTAGCCCTTGCGAGCCGTTGGAATGGTTGGCAAGGGCTTTTGATTTATTAAAATACATTGCTGCAGTTATTTGCAGCATTTTTTTATCTGCAAAATTTCTTCGTAAGAGTTTTATCTTGACATAACTCCAGCTTGAGATTATAAGTAATAATAACTAGTAAATAAGAATATGTGTATTTAGGGGGTTGTCTCTTGAAAGAACAACAACTTGTTGACCAACTGCGCCGCAACGGATATAAAATCACACCGCAACGTCAGGAGATCCTGAAGGCGCTCATGGAAAGCAGCAGGTTGCCGCAAAGCGCCGAGGAGATTCACAATAGAGTTGTTGAAAAATACTCGAATGTCAGTCTGGACACGATTTATCGAAATCTCAATGTGCTTGAGGGTTTAGAGATCGTTAGCAGACTTAGCCTCAAAGACGGCAAGAGCCGTTATGAGTTAAACCCGGGCGGCAGTCACCAGCATCATTTAATTTGTTTGAGGTGCGGAGCTGCGGAGGCAATAGACTATTGCCCGTTAAAGGCCTTGCGTGAGAGAGGGATAGCAGAGGAAAAAAAGTTTGAAATCAGAGAACATAGCTTTGAAATATTTGGCTATTGCTCACTTTGCAGAGAGCGCTCTGATGAGATAGGCAAACTACCTGATAAATGCAGTTAAACAATATGGGCAAAGCTTCAAGATTGTTTGGAAGACGGTTTTATTGAAATTCTTAAGTGAGGCATTTGAATGAATGGGTATGACGGAGATTTTTGAGAATGCGCAAGAAAAATCCTGCGGTCTTTGCTGCACAAAGCTGGAAGATTTTGGTGTGAGTATTGGTAAAACTGAAATACTCAGGGACATCAATATTCATATTCACTGCGGAGAGTTGACGGCCTTAATCGGCCCCAACGGAGGAGGAAAGACCACCCTGCTGAAAGCGATCCTTGGTGAAATCTCCCATACCGGCTCGATCAAGTTTCTTGACGCCAGGGAGCAAAAGAGCAGGAAGCCGGTCGTGGGTTATGTTCCCCAAAGATTGGATTTTGACCGGGGTGCACCTGTCAGCGTAATGGATCTGTTCGCCGCCGGTTTATCTGTCCGTCCGGTCTGCTTCGGTTATTCACGGAAACTGCGTGAGCGCGTTTCAGCCGGTTTGGCTCATGTTCAGGCGGACCACCTTTTGGAACGGCGGCTGGGGGATCTCTCGGGAGGGGAAATGCAGCGGGTACTCCTGGCTTTGGCTCTCGACCCGGGTCCAAACCTGCTCTTGATGGACGAGCCGGTTTCAGGCGTTGACACGGGGGGCAGAGAGTTGTTCTACCAACTGGTTTTTAACCTACGGCGTCAATATGACCTTTCGATTATTCTGGTCTCCCACGATTTGGACATGGTAGCGCATTATGCCGACCGTGTTGTGCTTTTGAACAAGACAGTGCTCTGTACAGGCGCTCCGGCAGAGGTCTTGACCAGCGAAAAGCTTCTGCAGGCTTACGGGCAGCTCTACTTGGAAACCAGGGCGCAAAAGTGTTTGCAGCCCAATATCGTTGGAGGTGTCCCCGTTTAATGGAGCTTTGGTATGCTTTTGTCAGCCATATTTTACCGTTTGCCTGGGTCAGCCATGGGTTTATGAAGAACGCCCTGCTGGCGGTGTTGTTGGTCGGGCCAATGTTCGCCGTCATGGGGACGATGGTTGTCAATAATAAAATGGCTTTTTATTCTGATACCATTGGACATTCTTCCCTGACCGGCATTGCGATCGGAGTGCTTCTGGGATTCCAGGACCCTTTATGGATCATGCTTGTTTTTTCAGTCTTTTTAGCGGTTGCTATTTCCATGCTGAAACTCTGGACTACGGCCTCCACCGATACTGTGATTGGTTCGGTTGCCGCAATAATGGTAGCTCTCGGTATAGTCCTGCTTTCGCGAGGGGGAGGTTTCGCCAGGTTCTCCAAGTTTCTCATCGGTGATATACTTAGCATAACTTCCGGGGAAGTGTTGCTCTTGGCCATAGCTTTGGGCGGGGTTTTACTTCTATGGGGATTGATGTTCAACAAGTTTTTATTGGTAAGCTTTAATCAATCCGTTGCTCTTAGCAGGGGCGTCCCTGTGCGCCTGGTAGAAATAATTTTTTGCGTGGCAACGGCTATTATAGTAACCATATCGATTCAATGGGTCGGCATTCTGATAATAAATTCATTTTTGATTTTACCGGCTGCAGCGGCCCGTAATGTAACCAGCAACATGATGAGCTACCATATCGTTTCGATAATGATAACAATTTTTTCTGGGATTGCCGGCCTCTTATTGTCTTACTACTGGGCTACCGCTACCGGGGCAACGATTGTTTTAATAACTGCTCTTTTCTACTTGGTCACCCTTTTGCTGAAACCCCGTTTGGCCTGAAACAAACGAAAATTTATTTCAAAAGCTTATGTCTAAAAACCACTATTTTGTAAAGGAGTTAAGATCTTCAGTAGGGAAAATATTAAATTGAGCTTGACAATAGGCCGGGACTTGGCCTACTCTTTTATTTACGGCATTGTTTAACGACGTGGAACACGTCCGCCTTATGCCTGGGTTTTTGCCTTTTCCCAGATATAGGCACCGATTTGGCTAAGCGTTTTCTTTAGGCCGCCAGGGTCTTTTAGCGTATAGCCCTTGGCCCAGTAATCAGCAAGTATTTCGTTGAATTTCACAAATCCGGATATTCCGGTAACAATCCAAAGATGAACATACCCTACATCTTTTTGATCGCAGGAATGGGCCTGGTCATGTTTGTGGGTTATGCGAAACTCGCGTATGCAGTTTTCGTCATCGCGCCATGATAGGGTTCCCTCATTTACAGGTAATTCTTTGCCGCAAGTGTCACATAAAAAGGCCAAAACGAATCACTCCTATTTCTACATTTTAAAAATTATAAATACAATTAAGAATGCTAGACATTATTTTTCCACAAAACGAGTCCGGGCACCTTCTTTTTATGAGAAATGAGATCCATAAAGATTTCAAAATTATCTAAATTAAGACAGGTTATGGTGCCTTATACAATCGCATAACCATTTGCAGAAGATGCGCTGACTTCATGGCATCCCTTTTGCATATTCATTATTAAGATAATACTAAATATTTAGTTATTAAAGGAGGGGATGCTATAGGCGATGGCTTACAGGCTATCTTGACAGGGATGGCCTAGGTAGGTAATTCCCGCCATAGCTGCTGTTAAAATGTTTGCGTGTCAATTTTACGCGGGTTTACCGGGAGAAAAGGTCTTGGTTTGAGTGGGCTGAACAAGCTCACAGCGCAGCGTAGTGTGCGTTAAGGGAGGATTTGGTTCGGCTTGAGCTGTTAAAAGCTCGTACAGTTAGTAGAAGACTTAAGAAAAACCTTTTATTACTGGTGAGGTTTAGGTGTTTGCCTCAATCTGTTCCTTTGGGGAAAGGAGAGTAACATGGAGCTAGCGAAGAACTTACAGAAGACTCTCAATAAGTCTTATGGAAAGACAGACCTGTATGTTGATCTCGCTGAATCGATTACCGGTATTATACTGGTAGGTTTCTTGTGGATGCACATGCTCTTTGTAGGTACGATTTATATCAATAATGGCGCTTTGTTTAACGCGTTATCCGAGGGTCTGGATAAGTATTATCTGGCTCAAATCGGCATACCGGCCACGGTATTGGTTATTTTGCTACACATTTTTATGGCCGGTCGGCGTGCGCCGATGCGCCTGCGTGACTTGAGGATAGCGTGGCGGCTGAGCAAGATGATCAATCACTATGATACCTGGGTTTGGGTTGGTCAGGTCATCACAGCCTTATTGATAGGTATTTTTGCAAGCATGCACCTTTGGACAATCATGACAACCTGGCCTATTGAAGCGGTGAAAAGCGCTCACCGTGTCGCCGAGCCTGGTGTTGCTTTTTGGGGTGGTTTCAGCATCCCATACTATTTAATTTTTTATGCAATTTTTCTGCTCGTTGGAGAGTACCACGCAGGATTCGGACTCTACCGTATCCTTGTCAAGTGGGGCTGGTTTGAGCGGCATAAAATGGGCTGGGTGTTAAAAGGGATAACCGTTATAATCATCTGCATCGGCGTTGGAGCCCTTTATATGTTCACTCAGGTAGCTAAAATGTATCCGCATGCAGGAGGTGCCCTATGAGCGCGAAACATACTCATATATCTGATGTTCTTGTTGTTGGCGCCGGCCTTGCCGCTGAACGATCTGCCATTGAGGCTGCCGAACAAGGGTTGAGCGTTATTATCCTCAGCCTGATTCCGCCGCGGCGCTCTCACAGCACTGCTGCTCAGGGCGGTATGCAGGCGTCTCTAGGAAACGTTGCGATGGGCTTGGGTGATAACCCTAGGATTCACCTGGAGGATACTATTAAAGGTTCTGACTGGGGCTGCGACCAGGAAGTCGCTAAAGCGTTTTGCGATACTGTTCCGATTATGATCCGGCAACTTGACGCCTGGGGTGTCCCCTGGAACCGTGTTACGGCCGGTAAGAAAAAATACGCCAGTGGTGTTGAAACAGAGGACTTAAAAGAAAAAGAAGGTTTGATTACCGCCCGTGACTTCGGCGGTGTGGCCAAGTGGCGCTGCTGCTATACAGCTGATGGCACCGGCCATACGGTGATGTTCGTTGTGGACACAGTCGTTTGCAAGATGGGGATTACCGTCCATGACCGGATGGAAGCCATCTCCTTGATACACGACGGTGAAACCTGTTTGGGAGTTGTCGCTAGAGACTTGAGAACTGGTGACTTAAACGTATACCTGGCCAAGTCGACCGTTATTGGTACCGGTGGCGCCGGACGTATATACGCTGCGTCCACCAACGCTGTAATCTGTGAAGGCACCGGCGGGGCTATCTGCCTCAACACCGGTCTTGTTCCTCTCGGTAATATGGAAGCTGTCCAGTTCCACCCCACGGGCATGCCGCCGGTGTGGATCCTGATGACAGAAGGCGCACGTGGTGATGGTGGATACCTCTTGGATAAGAACATGCACCGCTTTATGCCAGATTACGAGCCGAAGAAAAAAGAACTTGCCTCACGTGATGTTGTTTCCCGCCGCATGATTCAGCATATTCGGGCAGGTTACGGTATCCAGAGCAAGTACGCGCCGCAGCACCTCTGGTTGGATATCCGCCATTTGGGTCGCAAGTGGGTATGGAACAACCTGCGTGAGATATCCAATATCGCCATGAACTTTAACGGTTTGGATCCGGCTAAGGATCTGGTTCCGGTTCTTCCCACCCAGCACTATACGATGGGCGGCATCCGAACCAATAAGAACGGTTTTGCATATGGCCTTAAGGGTCTCTTTGCTATCGGCGAAGCAGCCTGTTGGGACCTCCACGGCTTTAACCGCCTTGGCGGCAACTCCCTGGCGGAAACAGTCACCGCGGGATTCCTGGTTGGTAAAGAGGTTGCCAAATATACCCTGGGTGCTACACAGAAGTTTGATTACAAACTGGTTGAAGGTTTTGTTAAGCAGGAAGAAGAACGGATCAACAACCTTATTTCCGGCAGAAACGGCAAGGAAAACGCATACGAAATCAAGGAAGCAATGGGCCAAGCCATGATGGACCACGTCCACATCTTCCGGACCGGTCCAGCATTGCAAGAAGGTGTGACAAAACTCCAAGAACTCTACAGACGCTCACTGAAGATCGGACTCCGTTCCTCCGGACAGGGAGCCAATCCGGAACTGGCTCAAGCATTGAGGATGCCGGGTATGATACGTATGGCGCTCTGCGTGGCATACGGCGCTCTGATGCGTACGGAAAGCAGTGGCAGCCACTCCCGCGAAGACTTCCCGAAACGGGACGACGTCAATTGGCTCAAGCGGACGCTGGCTTACTGGAAGCCAGGGGCCGATCTGCCCACGCTTGACTATGAACCTGTTGCCACTCCACATATGCCTCCAGGAGACCGCGGCTATGGAGAAGCAACCGCAGGCCCGAAGGCGGCGAAATAACGTGGTAAAAGGAGGCATGAATAGATGGCACGCCAGTTAACATTCTCGATCTTCCGCTATAATCCGAACAAACCGGGTGACAAGCCCAGGATGCAGGAGTATTCGTTTGAAGAATTCGAGGGTTTGACCATGTTCGTGGCGCTGAACAAAATCCGCGAGGAGATGGACCCGACCCTGATGTTTGACTTCGTCTGCCGCGCGGCAATCTGTGGTTCCTGCGCCATGATGATTAACGGCAGGCCCCGGTTGGCCTGCAAAACAATGACCATAAACCTGCCCAGTCGGATTACGGTAATGCCGTTGCCGGTGTTCAAGCTGATTGGAGACCTCTCGGTTGATACCGGAACCTGGTTCAGGAATTTACAGGTCAAGACCGAATCATGGATCCATACCAATAAGAAGTTTGACCCCAATGCTCTGGAAGTTAGAATGGAGAATAAAATAGCAGAGCAAATTTATGAGCCGGAACGCTGCGTTGAGTGCGGCTGCTGTGTGGCTACCTGCGTAACTGCCAACATCCGTGAAGACTTTATTGGAGCAACGGGCATCAACAGGGTTTCTCGTTTCATGATGGACCCCCGTGATGAACGTTCAGACGCGGAGTATTATGAAGTGGTTGGCAATGAGGACGGCGCTTTTGGCTGTGTGGGTTTGATGGCCTGTGCCGACCTGTGCCCCATGGAAATACCCTTGCAGACGCAGCTGGCCTACGCCCGGCGCAAGATGGCCGCAGCCGGCTTAAAGCTCCAGTTTGCGGGAGTGAAAATATCTTAACCAAGTTGATAGAACACCGTGGCAGGATTTAAAGCCTGCCACGGTGTTTTTTTTGGGGGGAGTGACAGGGGACGGGGGTGTTGACAACTTTTTATTTCTTGCAAGAATGTCGGTAATTCGAGAACCCTGTTTAAGTGCTTGTTTTAGGCTATCTAAAGTAGAAATGAGACAAGATATGCGACCAGTTGATTTTATGCGTCAAATGTTGGTATAATGTATTGAATTTTAGAGAAAAGGGGATTCGGATTGTGCTCACTTTAGAAAAGCAGATTGCAATCATTAAGAGGGGTGCGGTAGAAATTTTACCGGAAGCCGAACTGGCCGATAAATCAAAGCGCTCCATAGAAAGCGGTGAGCCATTGCAATGAAAATTTATGATGAACTGGTAGCTCGCGGCTTGATTGCCCAGGTTACCGACGAAAAAGAAATAAAAGAACTTATTAATAGTGGTAATGCGATATTTTATATTGGATTTGATCCAACTGCGGATTCTTTGCATGTTGGTCATTTTATGGCCCTATCCCTCATGAAACGCTTGCAGATGGCAGGAAATAAGCCGGTTGCTCTTCTTGGAGGCGGAACAGGGATGATTGGTGATCCCTCCGGCCGGACGGATATGCGTTCGATGATGACACCCGAAATAATTCAGCACAATATTGATTGCTTGAAAAAGCAGATGGAACGCTTCATCGAGTTTGGTGAAGATAAGGCGATTATGGTTAATAATGCAGATTGGCTCTTAAAGCTAAATTATATTGAATTACTGCGTGAAGTAGGAACCTGTTTTTCTGTAAATAATATGTTGCGCGCAGAATGTTATAAGAACAGAATGGAAAAGGGACTGTCCTTTTTGGAATTCAATTATATGATCATGCAGTCCTATGATTTTTATTACCTGTTTCAGCATTACGGGTGCAATATGCAGTTCGGCGGTGACGACCAGTGGTCTAATATGCTGGGCGGTACGGAACTGATTCGCCGTAAGTTAGGCAAAGATGCCTACGCCATGACAATTACACTACTAATGAACTCCGAAGGCAATAAGATGGGCAAGACGGCCAAGGGTGCTGTTTGGCTTGACCCCAACAAAACCTCACCTTTTGAATTCTTTCAGTATTGGCGTAATGTTGGTGACGCTGATGTGCTCAAGTGTATCCGTATGCTTACCTTCTTGCCCCTGGAACAGATTAACAGAATGGACAAATGGAAAGGCAGCCAATTAAACGAAGCCAAGGAAATTCTTGCCTATGAACTGACAAAGCTGGTCCATGGTGAAGAAGAGGCCCAAAAGGCTATGCAAGCTTCTCACGCTCTCTTCGCAGGCGGCACGAATGATTCTCACATGCCAACCACTGAAATTGGAACCGAGCAACTGACCAATGGGGCTATCAGTATTTCGGATTTGCTGGTGGTGTGTGGTTTAACGGCTTCTAAGAGTGAAGCAAGACGTCTGGTGCAACAGGGTGGTGTATTTGTTAATGATACTAAAGTTGAATCCATTGATCATAAAATTACTTTAGAACAATTGAAAGATAGTGTCAAAATACGTAAAGGTAAGAAAACTTACCATAAGGCTTTGATGAATTGACACTCCGCACGACTGAAGCCGTGGGATTCTTGGGTGATTAAACCGAAGTGCATTTCTGCTATCGGAGTATGACCCCAAGTTAAGGGCTGTGCCATCAGCCCGTCCTAGTCCAGTGCATATAGCAGACTAGGCTGGCAGACTGTTACCGTCTGCCACAGTTGCAGAAATGATATTAATCGCAGATGCGACCAGGCAAG
>DNIT01000049.1:0-1788 GCA_003489345.1 Pelotomaculum sp.
GATTCATTTTACTGAACTTATTTTCCCAACTTCCCCAAGCTCATCAGCTCATCGGCAATTTCTCTTAGTCTTGTTTTATAAAATGGATGAGCAGTTGCCACCAAGCGTTTTACGGGTAAACTCTCTTAATAAATCTGGATTAGCTACTTTAACTCCCCTTGCGCCTCTTATCAGAGGCTACGAAAAGACCTTGTTAATACAAAAAGCAGCCCTAAACCTCCCCCCCTGATTTACAAATTGCACCCGGCCTCTCCCGGCAACCTGTCCTATATATAGAAACCATGGACAGGAACAGAGCAATAACCGACAATCCCAGCACCGGAAACAAAAACCGGGTGGACCTGGTCAAACTCGACTCGCTGGTTGTCCGGCGATATTCCCGGAAGAAGAGACTACCCGGAAATACGTTAATGCGCCGGCATTATTACCACAGCTTTCAAGGCCTGCCCGGCAGGGCCCTTAAATATGTATCCCTCCTTATCGGGCAATAGGTTGCTTTCATCGACTGGGACTCATCACTCCTAAAAATCGCCGCCGTGAAGAATGGATTGGGTGGTCGCAAGAGTAAAAATAGAAAGGTTAAAATTCATTTTCCAAACCAGCGTTTTTTAATTCTACCCGGCATACGGATTTAAAACCTGTCCTCAAAGATTCTGTCCTCAATACTGGGAGGTTACCGGATGACTGGCTGGCAGCCTACGATCACCCGGTATTAATGGTGGAAGCGTTTGTGAATCACAGCCAGCTTGCCGGTACCTGCTACCGGGCCGCCAGGTGAATTACAACCCAACGATAGATAAGAGGCATGGCCGTATAGAAAAGCGTGTGATTCAAGTCATAGCTGTTAAGGAAGGGCAAACAAATTTTCATGTACCAGACAATTTATCAGGATTCAGAGGTCCTGCAGAGATTTGAATGGAAGCTGTCGTAACAAAGAAACCGTTTTCTATTTGACCGGCTTATCTCCGGAAAAAAGCTAAAGCAAAATACTTGCTAGAAGCTGCTCCGCGCTGGTCGAATGAAAATTCTTTACATTGGTGCGGGGTCATGACCTTTGATAAAGATCACTCCCAGGTTTAGACCGGAAATGCCCCTTCTGTGCTTGTGATTAATAAAGACAAGGTTACATTCATAAATTGATTTGTGAACCGTGTTGCAATAGAATTATTGCAATTATCATGCCAATCAAAATCGTATTAAATCTAGCCATTATTAGCATTGTTTGTCCGCATCTGGACATCTATCGCAAACCAAATATGGACGAATGTTTGATAGGGAAACTAGGTCTCCTCCATATTGATTTAATGCTGATTAGGCTATTAATTAAAAAGGTGAGGTGTCCTTGCTTCATCCGGCAAAAGCACTAATATATAGTAAAAAGAAGGGGTTAGATCTGGCTACACAAATAGTCCCCATAAGAATAGTTCTTCATTCCCTAAGACAAGATAGAAAAATAACGGTCGACACTCACAATACAATTAAGGAATTTGGAAAATAGGCACAAAAAACCACTTTCTTTCAAGTGGCTTCTTCCAAACGATTAGGCCTAGAATAATATCGGCCCTTATTTCTTACCGGTTTTTGTTTCCGGAGCCAAGTGCTGTTCCTTGGCAAAGGGAGTGTGGTCGGTTTCCCTGTGATAGTCAGGTACCGGCCAGCCAAAACGACGTCGCTGCCTCAACCGGAAAACAGCCGCATGTTTTTTTAAGAGTTATTGAATCATGACCACCCGTAAAACGGGTGGTTTGCTCTGGCCCTATAAGGGCCGTTGCTGGCCGAGTCTTAAGA
>DNIT01000049.1:1975-18898 GCA_003489345.1 Pelotomaculum sp.
ATTTGATTTGATTTGCTTTGTTCTTGGTTTCTCACTTTGCAAATTCATAACATTTATTTCCGCATGTACTACCTTTAATCTATTGCGAGTGTAAAATATAAAAAGATCTGTTCATAACTATAAGCTTTTTGGAACCACCTGCATAGCAGGTGGTATTCGATAAACAACAAAGCGAATATCAAAGGGACTGATCCCGACCGTCCTGGCGAGCTTTTCAGTCTGAAGTTGTTCCGCAAACTGCCCAACATTTACTCCGAACCCCCTCATAGCGCCGCTGGGCATTTTGTTTGTATAAATCAGTGTACCGTCAGGGTAGCGGTTTCCTTCCGGACGTACTAAAGGCGCTCCCTCTTTCATAGCTTCGCGCGGATCAACTACAGCAGGAAGCTCTTCTATGTCCAGCTTTATTTTGCTCAACGCTTCCAAAGTGGTAGCTTTGTCATCGGCTGCAACCGCTGCTATATTCTGCCCCTTGAACCTTACGATTTCCTCAGCTAGAACATCCTGATCCGGGTACATGGCAAATTTGTTGTACGGAACATCATCTTTAGTAATAACTGCATGAACACCTTTTACCTTGAGCGCCTCTGAAATATCAATTGAATGAATCCTGGCCCTCTTGTAAGGAGAACGCAATGTTTTGCATATAAGCATTCCAGGCATTTTAACATCGCTCGGGTACACTGTTTTTCCGGTTACATGCCCCATAACATCATATTTAGGAATGCTTTTGCCAACATAATTAAGCATTTATCTCACTTCCTTCCGGGAGGCGGCCGAATTCTCCGCTTACTACAGCCGAAACAGCTTTAACATACTCCTTATATCCACCGCATCTGCAAAGATTTCCACTTAAGTCATCCTTGATTTCCTCTTCCTTTGGAGCCGGATTATCCAATAGGAACGCAACTGTCGCCATTACCATACCAGGCGTGCAATAACCACATTGTGGAGCGCCATATTTGATAAATGCTTGCTGAATCGGGTGAAGTTCGGAGCCATTACTGAGACCCTCAACTGTTACAACTTTTTTCCCTTCTGCCGTAAGCGCCAGAACAGTGCAAGACTTTACCGCTTTTCCATCAAGAATTACCGTTGCTTTCATATGCACATTCGCAATCGACGACGTATTGACTTATTAAACGTTCATTGCATCCACGGAATACCGCTGTAAATACTTGTCATAGACCAGCTGAGTAGCTGTTGACAGTAGTTGTCAGATTTAATATAATTTACTTGTAATTAAATTAAGAAGCTAGGGGTGCCCTGTGGCTGAGAGAGAGAAAATCTCGACCCTCTGAACCTGACCTGGATAATGCCAGCGTAGGGAAGCAGAAGCTGTTATTTACGGAACAGTAGCAGCATATCAGAGGCCTACCCTAACGGGTGGGCTTTTTGTCTTTTTAAGTTACTTTCATACAAGGGAGGTGTGCGTCTTGAGAATTACTTTAAACGGGAGGGAAGAAATACTAAAGGATGGGACTACTCTGACGGAGCTTGTTTCCTTGAAGCAGTTAAATATCGGTGAAGTCATTGTCGTATACAATCATCAGTTGGCTAAAAAAGAATCCTGGCCGAACATTGTACTAAAAGAAAATGACGGGCTTGAGTTTTTAAGATTTGTCGGAGGTGGTTGATCAGTGAGAGATGTCTTAATGATTGGCGGAAAGGAAGTAACGAGCCGTTTGTTTCTGGGTACCGGCAAATTCTCCTCCCACAGGTTGATTCCTGAAGTAATCAGGGCCTGTGGTTCCCAGGTAGTGACCGTGGCGCTCAGAAGGATCGACCCGGAGTATGAGGAGGAAAACATTGTATCTTATGTACCGGGGGAATGTATTCTGATGCCAAACACTTCAGGGGCCAGAAACGCAGAGGAAGCCGTCCGGATTGCCAGGGTGGCCAGGGCGGCGGGTTGCGGGAACTGGGTAAAAATCGAAGTGATTGCCGATAACAGGTACCTGCTGCCGGATAACTATGAAACGGTTAGGGCTACCGAAATTCTTGCAGCCGAGGGTTTTGTGGTTCTCCCTTATATGAGCCCGGATTTGATTACAGCCAAGAAATTGGTGGAAGCAGGCGCTGCAGCAGTAATGCCTCTGGGTTCACCTATCGGCAGCAACCGGGGGCTCAGAACCAGGGAGTTGATCAGAATCTTAATCGAAGAGATACCGCTGCCCATCATTGTGGATGCCGGCATCGGCCGGCCCTCCGAGGCTGCGGAGGCCATGGAAATGGGGGCTGCCGCGGTACTGGTGAACACGGCCATCGCCACGGCCGGTGACCCGGTGGCCATGGGCAGGGCGTTCGGCCTGGCCGTGGAAGCAGGTCGTCTGGCTTACCTGGCGGGGCCGGGAAAAACCCATGAGTACGCCCGGGCGTCTTCGCCCCTGACCGGATTCTTAAGAGATTAAGAAAAGAGATGGCTATGATGAGTTTTTATGAAGTATGCCAAAGGTATGGCAAATTTGATTTTGACAGCTTTTTCAAACAGGTTACCGACGCCGATATCAAAAGAATCATTGCCAAGAGCCGCCTTTCTGAAACCGATTACCTGGCCCTGCTTTCACCCGGGGCGGAAAAACATCTGGAGGAGATGGCTCAAAAAGCTCACCGCTTAACCGTTCAGAATTTCGGCAGGGTTATCTTTCTTTTCACCCCAATGTACCTGGCCAACTATTGTGTCAACCAGTGTGTTTACTGCGGGTTTAATATTCACAACAAGCTGGAAAGAAAAAAACTTACCCTGGCGGAGGTGAAGCGTGAGGCCAAAATCATAGCGGACACGGGCTTAAAACACATCCTCATTCTCACCGGTGAGTCCAGGCGGGAATCCCCTGTATCATACCTCAGGGAATGTGTTGAGGTCCTGATAAAATATTTTACTTCAATCAGCATTGAAGTTTACCCTCTGGAAGAAAAGGAGTACAACGAGCTTATCTCCGTCGGAGTAGACGGCTTTACCATGTTTCAGGAGGTCTACAACGAGGAGGCCTATGCTCAATTTCATCCGGGCGGACCGAAAAGGAACTACCGTTTCCGGCTGGAAGCCCCGGAGCGAGCCTGCCGGGCCGGAATGAGGACAGTCAATGTGGGAGCCTTACTGGGACTGCACCAGTGGCGGACTGAGGCTTTTCTAACAGGGTTGCACGCACACTATCTCCAAAACACGTTCCCGGATGTGGAAATCAGCGTTTCCCCGCCACGGATGCGGCCCCAGTTGGGTGGCTTCCCGCCCAAGGTTGAGGTGAGCAATAAAAATCTAGTCCAGTATATTCTGGCTTTCAGACTATTTATGCCCAGGGGTGGAGTTACGATTTCCACCAGGGAACCTTCTGAACTGCGGGACCGTCTGGTCAGGTTGGGGGCTACCAAAATGTCAGCCGGTTCCAGTACTGCGGTAGGAGGACACTCTGCCGGCTGTACGCAGACAGGCCAGTTTGAAATTTCGGACACGCGGAGTGTAATGGAGATGGCGAACATGCTTTACGTCCAGGACTACCAACCGGTCTATAAGGACTGGCAAACTCTCTAACATAACTGAGGAAATAACCGGTTTTTAAATGTGCGGTTAAGCGCGTTGCGTCCATTCGGTAATTGCAGACAAGTTTAAAAGGAGAATAAAATATGAGAGCTGAAAGGAGCCCTGCCGCACTGCTGCAGGGGGATATATACGGTATCACCGCGGGGGAATACTCTCTTGGCAGGACCAATGTTGAGGTGGTAGCCCAGATGATTGACTCCGGTGTAAAGGTTATCCAATACCGGGAAAAGGAGAAGACCGCGCGGCAAAAGTATGTAGAGTGCCTGAAAATCAGGGAAATGACGCGGGAAGCCGGTGTAACCTTTATCGTCAACGACCATGTCGACCTGGCCCTCCTGGTTGAGGCTGACGGGGTGCACCTGGGCCAGGATGACCTGCCTCCGGAAAAGGTGAGAGAATTGGTCGGCCAAAAGATGCTTATTGGTCTTTCCACCCATTCTCCCCAGCAGGCCAGGGCCGCGGTCAGTTCGGGGGTGGATTATATTGGTGTGGGACCCATTTTTGCCACGAAGACCAAAAAAGATGTGTGTGAGCCTGTCGGGCTTGAGTACCTGGACTATGTTGTGAAAAATATCAGTCTTCCCTTTGTGGCTATCGGTGGGATCAAGGAGCATAATATCGCCGAGGTTAGAAGCAGGGGAGCTAAATGTATCGCCCTGGTAACAGAAATCGTGGGGTCCGGTGACATAGTCGCCAAGGTGCTGGCACTAAGATCCCTACTCAATGATAAGGAGGTTTAACACTTGAACTGTGCGACACAAATGGAAGCGGCCCGTAAGGGAATAATCACGAAGGAGATGGAGGCGGTAGCATATAAGGAGCAGGTGAGTCCAGATGTCCTGCGGGATCTGATCGGGCAGGGCCGGGTGGTGATTCCCGCTAATAAAAACCATACATCCCTGGACCCGTGCGGCATTGGCCAGGGCCTTAAGACGAAAATTAATGTCAACCTGGGGGTTTCGAAGGACTGCTGCGATATCGAAGCCGAGTTGGAAAAGGTGAGGTGGGCTATAAAGCTGCAAGCGGACGCTATTATGGACTTGAGCTGCTATGGCAAGACCGGGGAATTCAGGCAGAGGTTGGTTGAGATTTCACCCGCTGTGATTGGCACCGTGCCCATATACGATGCTGTGGGCTTTTATGAACGGGAACTTAAAAACATTTCCGCCAGGGAGTTCCTGGGAGTAGTGGAGAAACACGCGCGCGACGGGGTGGATTTCATGACTATCCACGCGGGGGCTAACCGGGAAGCTGTTGCCAGGTTAAAGAAAAACCCGAGGCTCACAAACATAGTATCCAGAGGGGGTTCCCTCCTTTTCGCCTGGATGGAGATGAATGAACAGGAGAATCCTTTTTACGAGTTTTACGACGAGCTATTGGATCTTTGCCGGCATTACGACGTAACCATCAGCCTGGGTGATGCCTGCCGACCGGGCAGCCTCAGGGATGCCACCGATGCCTTACAAATTCAGGAGTTAATCAACCTGGGTGAATTGACCAAAAGAGCCTGGGAAAGGGATGTCCAGGTGATGATCGAAGGGCCCGGACATATGGCCTTAAGCGAAATTGTGGCAAATATGCTGCTTGAAAAGAAGCTGTGCCACGGCGCCCCATTTTACGTGCTGGGGCCGCTGGTGACCGACATCGCTCCCGGCTATGACCACATTACCAGCGCTATTGGGGGGGCTTTGGCAGCAGCCCATGGTGCGGATTTCCTCTGTTATGTAACTCCGGCTGAACACCTGCGCCTGCCAACTTTGGATGATATGAAGGAGGGAATTATCGCCTCAAGGATTGCTGCTCACGCTGCCGACATCGCCAAAGGAGTGCCCGGGGCGAGGAAATGGGATGACGAGATGAGCGATGCGAGGCGCCGCCTGGACTGGACGAGGATGTTTGAACTGGCTTTGGACCCGGAGAAGGCCAGACGTTACCGGTCGGAGTCCATGCCTGAGAACCACGACTCCTGTACCATGTGTGGCAAGATGTGCGCCGTTCGGACAATGAACAAAATAATGACTGGTGAAAATCCCTTTTAAAGTCGAGAGTGAGTCCGGAATACACTAATATCTAATATAGTCTTATATAAAAAGTATATTACTGAAAAGTCTTTGTGCATTCTTCAGATCAATAATAGAACCATTCGACACCACTAATCCCATAGGTAAGTTTATGCTTTCCTTACTAGTACAGTGTCAACTCTTAAACTGCGAATAAAGTCTTTTATCATCAGGCTGTTTTTGGCGAAAATACTTTATGAAGCGAAGATTTAGAATTAGTGTTGACATGATACTAGATCCATAGCTTAATTGGAACGTGATACCTTTATTGAACACTCTAGCATTAAGACCAGTTTCTTTTCTTCCCAATGGAAGCGCTCCATTTTCAGTGTAATTTTGGAATCTTTATCCCAGCCATTTGCACAATAATTGAATATTGGCGCTTGGGCGGATAAAAAAGCTAAGGATTATCACAAAAATTTAGCTAACCCCAGGTTATTAATTTATAAAGGAAATTTTTTTTCCAATTTGTTATGCTTGAATGTTTTTACTCGGTTAGAGTAATCCGCTACAACATGACCTTTGCCTATTAACTTATATTTATAAATAACCAGTCCTTCCAGACCGACCGGACCCCTGGCATGAATTTTACTTGTGCTTATTCCCACTTCAGCGCCAAAACCGTAGCGAAAACCGTCGCTAAAGCGGGTGGAGCAATTCCAAAAAACATTGCCCGAGTCAACTAGGGCCATGAAGCGGGCCGCATTTTCCTCGCTTTCCGTAATGATGCTGTCAGTGTGGCCGGAGCCGTAATAATTGATATGGTTGATCGCTTCATCAACATCATCCACCACTTTAATTGACAGCTTGTAGTCCAGGTACTCCGTATTCCAGTCCTGTTCTGCGGCAGGAGCCACGGGAATAATTTTTTGTGTCCTGGGACAGCCGGTTATCACCACCTGTTTTTGTTCTAGAGCATCCTTCAACAAGGGCAGAAATCTGGCGGCAGCCTTTTCATGCACCAGCAGGGTTTCCGTCGCATTGCATACGGCAACATACTGGGTTTTTGAATCAACCACAATGTTCACCGCCATATCCAGCCCGGCAGTTGCATCGACATAACAGTGACATATACCGTCCGCGTGACCCATTACCGGTATCCTCGAATTATCCATAATGTATCTGACAAAATCATTTGATCCTCTGGGTATAATCAGGTCGATATATTCATCCAGTTTCAGCATTTCGCTGACTTCCGCCCTGGTCTCCATAAGCTTGAGCCAGTTGGCGGGGACTCCTGCTTCTTCAGTTGCTTTCATAATGACATCTGCCAGGATCCGGTTGGTTTCCACGGCCTCAGAGCCGCCTTTGAGCAACGCACAGTTGCCGCTTTTCAAGCAGAGGGTGGAAATCTGCACCAGGGCATCGGGTCTGGACTCGAAAATCACTCCGATTACCCCAATCGGACAAGTAACTTTATATAATTCCAGATCATCGTCCAGCCCGGTCGAAAGCAGCGTCTTGCCGACAGGATCCTCCAACTGAATCAGGCTGTTGATCCCGTCAACGACATCCGCTATCTTTGATTGATCGAACTTCAGCCTTTTTAACAGAGGCTCCGGAAGGTTTTCCTTTACGCTCCGTTGTAAATCCTCCTGGTTGGCTTTGACAATTTCGTTCTCGCGTTCAGTTAAAGACCTGGCTATCTGCGCCAAAGCCCTGTTCTTGTGCTCCGCTTCCATTACAGCCAGCTTAATGGAAGCCTCCTTGACCTGACGGGCTATATCATCGATCCTCATCATGACCTCTCCTTACAAATAAGTACTGACTGAATTATAACGCATAATTGCAAACATATAAACTGATCAATACGCCATAAAATTTATGAACCACCTTAATACCGACAAGAAAAGGCCTTCCGTTTTTCGGGAAGGCCCATTTTCACAGCGCTTTTAAATGATCCTGCAAGTCCCTAACCTATGGCCAGTTTTCTATCGCTTTGGACGCAATCATCAAGATTAAAGGCCTCTTTCTTGCCGCTATACTTCATACGCAGTCTGGGTTTTTCAATCTTGCCGGTGGGGTTCCTGGGCACCTTATCAAAGAAAACCTTAAGCGGCCTTTTGTACTTGGGTAAAGCTTGACAGAATTCAATGACCATAGCCTCTGTAAGCAGCCTGCCGGGCTTGGTCTCCACAATCGCTACGGGTATCTCCCCCAGACGATTGTGGGGCATGCCAATCACAGCGACGTCCTTGATATCGTCATGAGCCTGCAGGAAATCTTCAATTTCTACCGGGAAGATATTCTCTCCGCCATAAATAACGATATCTTTTTTGCGATCCACAAGAAAGATAAACCCGTCTTCGTCCTGCCACGCCATATCTCCGGTATGAAGCCAGCCGTTCTTCAAAACATTCCCGGTGGCCTCCGGGCTTTCATAATAACCATGCATCACGCCCGGTCCCCTGACAAGCAATTCCCCAACCTTACCTCCGGGAACAGGCCTGTCACGATCATCAACAATCATTACCTCCCAGTTAAAACCGGGAATTCCAATGGCCCCGACCTTGTGTATGTTTTCAATTCCAAGGTGAACACAACCAGGACCGGTTGCCTCACTCAAGCCGTAGTTGGTGTCATAAAGTTGATCAGGAAAGTACTTCTGCCACCTGCGGATCAGGCTAGGAGGCACAGGCTGGGCTCCGATATGCATAAGCCGCCACTGAGCAAGGTTATATTCCTTCAGGTTGATTTCCCCTCTTTCAATAGCGTCGAGGATATCCTGCGCCCACGGGACAAGGAGCCATACGATGGTTGCCCTTTCTTCCGATACGGCCTCAATAATCCAACGGGGATTTATACCACGCAGGATAACAGCTTTAGAACCTACAACCAGACTGCCGAACCAGTGCATCTTAGCTCCGGTATGGTACAGCGGGGGGATGCAAAGGAAATTGTCCTCGTGTGTCTGAAGGTGATGGCGGTTTTCCGTAATGCAGGCCGATACAAGGTTAGCATGCGTTAGCAAAATCGGTTTGGGTATACCGGTGGTACCGGAAGTAAAGTAAAGCGCGGCTTCATAATGGTCGTAAATTTCAACTTCAGGAGCGCCGGCAGGGAATTGGGCCAATAGTTCATTATAATTCTCAGCGATTTCAGGGCAGCCCTCGCCCACAAAAATAAAGCTTTCGGTGCAGCTGAGCGAACCGCCTATCTCGTTGATTTTTTCCCGGAACTCGGGTCCATAAACAAGCGCTTTGGCATGCGCGGTTTCTACGCATTTCCTGATTTCTTCCACAGTAAAACGAAAGTTCAGCGGCACAGCCAGGGCTCCGGTTTTCAAAATTCCAAAATAAACAGGCAGCCATTCCAAACAGTTCATCATTAGAATAACAACCTTATCTCCCTGCCCAATGCCTCTAGACAGTAAAAGGTTGGCCAGCCTGTTGGCTGACTTTTCAAATTCCAGCCAGGTGATCTCTCTTCGCATGCCTACAGCCGGCTCACGCTCAATCAGAGCAATATCGTCAGGGTACATCCGCGCGTTACGACAAAGCATTTCTGTTATTGGCATAAAAAAACAACCCCCCACCGTTCTACCATTCTACAGATCCCTCTTTCAAATATGATTTTTAATTTGCTTAAATTTCTACGTGATATAAATTTCTACCGAATTTCTACTGATAAAGAATATTCAACACAAGAGTTTTATTTCCTGCCAAATTTATTTTTTTTCTCCCATGCTTTGAACTATAATAAGTCCCTCGTTTTGCCGGCGGTGAATTCATATTTCATTTCCTGACCCTCGATAAACCAAACCCGCCTGTTAAGGCGGGTAAAAAGAAGGAAGAAAAAGGAGGTTAAAAGGTGATCCTGATATATCATCCGGTTGGCAACCGGTTATTTTTAGTTCAATAAGCTTAACGGTTGATTATATTTTAGCCTTAGATTCTTAAATTATGCTGAAAAGTATATTAAGTTTTCATTAATATTAGGTAAATAAATGCAAAAAGCTCTGCTCTGAAAAACAGAATTGTGCCATTATTCTTGTAAATTAATTAAGCCCCTTCACAGGGACTTTCTTTTTCTTAGAAATAATATTAAAACCAAAAATCGCTAACTTGCATCAATCATTGTTTTTTACGGTATCTACAATTTCACGTATCAGAGAGTCAATTTCATTAATCTCATTGATCAGTATCAATGAATAATCTATCTTTTTATGCTCTTTAGCAAGGATGAGGTAGCCTTTTAGAATGGTGAGCTTATCAAATAACCTGCTGCAAATATTTAATATCTTTTCTTCCACCTTAGCCAGTGCTCCCCCTTTTAGCCGAGTTACTACTTATAACAATTAACTTATTAATCAACATCTCTTGCATTTTGTAGTAAATTTATATTTAGAAAACAAAAAAAGCCCGCTCCGGAGAGCAAGGCTTTTTATATGTTATTTCGTTTGCTGCCGTTGTAGTTGTACTATCCCTAGTAAGAGTTTGTGGCAGACTGAAAACCGAGTTTATCCTTTCACAGGACTTCAAATGCTCCCCCAGATGGCTGGAAATGCAACCTAAACCCCAGCGGGACGGTCTGGTCCAAGATACGGCCATGAACGCTGTCAATACTTTTGCCAGTGCAGTTAAACAGCAGAAGCCCTTCTTCCTTGATTGCCTTGGCAACCTTCTCAGGTACCCTTTGCTGCCAGGACACTCTACTCTGCAATCGCCCGCTCTCTTCTTTGACCGGTTCCCCCTTCTAAACATGTAACAATAACCAGCATTTTTGAATAATCTACTAATAGCAATTATGGGAGGGGGTACTTCAATTGAACTACTTTTATGGAATTTTATTAACAATACTTGGATTGTTAATTTTAGCCCGTTATGTTTTCAAGGTTAAAATACCAATTTTTATAGTCTCAACCGCTATCATCATCATCCTTGTTGGAGTCTCATTATTTTTCCATAGGCCTGAGCCAGGCTCCGACAGTGAGATGGTTTTTAGCAATAAAACTATTCAAGTTGCAAATCCGGCCGAAGAATACAATTTAGCTTTTAGCGGAGGTACAATTGACTTGTCGATGGTGTCACCTCGACACAAAGGGCAAAAGATTAGAATCAACAGCCTGCTATCATGCGGAACCATTAAAATAAAACCAGGAACACCTGCTGTTATTAGAATTAATTCCGTACTTTCAGTAACTCAAACACCAGACAATTCCTCTGTCTACCTCGGAAGGTATAGTTACAGGACAGCAAGTTTTAACGAAAACTCAAATTATCTTGATATAGAAATTAACAATATTTTTACCAAATTAAAAGTTGACGAAGTCATTCAGACCAAAACCCCTTAGACTTTACCCACGCCCAAAAGGCTATACCAAACAAACCGGCTAAGAAACCAAATGGGCATCGAAAAGCCCTCCGGGCACTTGACGCTGGTGGGCGAGATAAGAGCGAACTTACGGCTTTCTGCGTCAATTAGCTCGTCTACCCCTTGGCACCGCCTCAGTATATTTTTATTGAAATAGGCAACTTTGTGCCATAAACTTTAGGTGTATAAAAACACAAAAGGCCCTGCTCCGGAGAGCGAGGCCCTTGAATGTCTGCGTATTTAGTTTGTCCATGTCTCTGACTCTCATCCGTCACCCCGACTAACCTCCAACAGATTCTCACTATCAGCCTTGGCCGCTCAGTCCGTTCAGTCCGGCAAACATGCAGACGCTCTAACCCCCGTCAAAAGAACCAATCATTCCCAACATGCCTATTAACCCTAAGATAAGGATTATTAAAACAAGTACATGTAACATTCCAATACCCCCAACTGTCTTTTTTATAGATAGAATAATGCAGAATTATTAAAATACCATTAAATTCCAGGACTTTCGCAATCATAAAAAAATATACCCGCTTGAAAAGCGGGCGCAAAAGAGGGAGAAAAAAATGAAATGCATAAATCAGAAGGCTCTATATGTAATCCAGCCGGCAGCCGGTTATTTTTGACTACAAATATGCTCCGCTGATTAATTGTATTTTAAATCTCCATACTTAAATCAACCTGAGGAAAAGATTAAAATTAGCTGAATGTTTCTTTGCAAAAAATAAAAAAGCCCCCGCTCCGGAGATCATTCCACGAAAAACCGCCTCATTGGGCGGCCCTATGCTACCCGCTATCAGCTTGTTCAACCCAGACCAGCCTCCAGCAACTTTTGCAGTTTCCGGCCCCGTAAGCCGCTCTGTTGGAACGATTTGCAATGCTCCTACATAAGATACCGAAGAAACATATTACTGGGCCTTTACTAATTCGTCCAGTACGTAAAGGGGGTTAAATAAATGGCGCTCGGAGTAGCCGGAGGCACAGGATGTGGTGGTGGAGCCGGTTTCGGGAACTGGGGCTTTATCATCTTCCTGATCTTCATCCTGCTTATATTCGGAGTAGGGTTCATAGGCGGCTGTATTTAGAACCGATAATTAAGTCATGAAGAAAGCCGCCTGAGGCGGCTTTCTGTTTTTCCTGGTGGTTTGTTTACTATTCAATAAAGGCCCTGCTCCGGAGAGCGAGGCCTTTCGTTGTTCTTAAATCACTTTTATAGTGATTTAGAAAATATATTTACATTCCTATACAAAAGATAAATACTGTTATTAAAGTTTTACTTTTATAACGCAAGTGAATGAACACTGACCTTTGTTATAATTCTATAAGTTATAATTGGTAGAAAGTTTACTCATTTTTATCATTAATGATATAATTAACAAAAAACTGGAGGTATCCCATATGCATATAAGAGAAACAAAAAGAGAAAATCGTGCTGATGGTATCTGGGTAACAATAGTTTGTTATAATGATTGTGAATATGAAATGGGATATTTAAAATATACTGAACCTAACCCTGTGTCTGGTACTCAAGTAAATCTGCAGGAGATTATTGTTGTGGAACCTAGACGTCATGGATTAGGTACATTTTTGCTTAACTACTTAAAAGAGATAACTAAAACAAGGCATAATTCCGTTCCAATAGTTGTTCCCCAAATAGCATCTCTAGAATATTATGATGGATGTGAGGAACTTGAAGGAGTTATAAAATTTTACGAAAGCAATGGCTTTACTGTAAAAAGATTATCTAATAGTGAAGCTGAAGGTGTATACCGTTTTTGATTCTTTACTTTGCTCCAAAATTAGTGAGTCAACCAATAGACCCCTTAAAATAATCAAAAAGAATTCGCCATGTTTGGCGCCTTCTCTGTCTTGTTTTAATTTAGCTTCTTTTGAATAATTCTCTGAGCACATCTTCATATATGTCCCTAAAATATTCTTTATCTCTGTCGAAATTATCTTCTGCTTCGGAGGATGTTAGGATAAAATTTTCCTGCTTTCTACTATTCCCTGGCCTGAGAAAGAGGTGCTTTTGCCCCCCTTTCTGTCACCAAGTCAACCCTGTCGATTTCACTGGCCTGCCGCTGGATCTCGGCAATAAGCTGCTGGGAGACTTTGTTCAATCGGCATCACTCCCCCCCGGGTGTGGTTTTTTTGCTTTGCAATAAAAGGAATTTAGTTTTTTTAGTAAGAATGGTATATAACAGATAAAGTTATTAAAAATAGGAGGTATCCTATGAATTCGAGAAAATTATTTATCTTATTCGCTATCTTTATCTTTGCTATTTTTCTTGCTACAAGTTATTCCCCTGAATTAGCAATTAGGAGACATCTATTTTTTGATAGCCCTACCCAAAGCTTTACATGCACTATTAACAAAACTAATCTTATTGATAAAGAGTATGGTCAACAATACACTATAAAGGGCTTTATTGAGCCAGAAAGTCGAGGAGAAATATCGTTTGCTTACGTAAAGAAAAGTTTTATTGGCATGTATCATTGGTCAGGTGGAGGCTCTGGACCGTAAGAGTTTCTGTAAAGAATAACAAACCCAGCCTCCTCCTGAAGTATTTTTTTGATTGCTTTATTATCATGGCCCAGCTTCTTTAGGAAGCTCACCACGTTGCCCGATTCGTTGCATTTCCAGCATTTCCATAGACCATTGTTGGGGTTAAAGTTAAAATTCTTTTCATCCCGGCAGAAAGGGCATGCGCCCTCGCACTCGGAACCGCGTTGTTTTTTTACGGCGATGCCGTATTTGGCGAAGAAAGCTCTTATATCAAGCTGCGTGATTATTTCATCGAGCGTCATGGTTCACCGCCTGATTACTCCTGATTAAAAGTCCGTCGATTGGGCATCATAGTTACATTCACAATTAGAAAAGGAGAAAACATATGGACATATTTCGCGACCCCTGGGTGTTGGTGTCCGCGATAGTCTTATTAGGCTGGCTCATAATCACCCGCATCGAACTATGGCGTCGCAACAAGCTCTAAAGGTCAGCCTCTTCGGCCTCTATGATATAGCAGCGACAACCACACTGATTGCATACCATTAACCCATCTTGCTCCCACATGTCACGTGTTTTGATATCTGATGACCCGCAATTAGGTCAATATGTCGTCGGTTGAGGGTATCTATGATTGATGTTGCCATAATTTACCTCACTTTCGGCAGCGCCGCCCTGGCCAGCGCGGTCAAGCGATCCTGAGTCAGAATATACTTGATATCGGTCACCTCAACAGCACCGCCCTTACAATCTGAACTGTCATATAAGCCAGGAACAAAACGATAATTCCAACCGCCAGGACCTTCATGCGCCTTGTATCAGGGGCCTCAAACCATTCCTGCCGCTATACTTACTTTTGGGAAGACGTGAATCTCCATGCCCTCCGGCATACTTTTGCCACCAGGCTTCTGGAGCAGTGAGAAGACATAAGGACTATCCAGGAGCTCCTGCTGCACGCAAAAATGAGTGCCGGGCACCAAAAAGCCCTCCGGACGCTTGACGCGATCTCCGGAGGGCTTGATTTCACTGGTGGGCGGGAGAAGAATTGAACTTCCGACCTTCTGCGTGTCAAGCAGACGTTCTCCCACTGAACTACCCGCCCATTAAGCTGTCAGTACAATATATTATGCCTGATAGCCTGCCATAAGTCAAGCTTTATCAATCAAACACTTTATCCCCATTTACCTGTGCCGACCCTGAGGGAAAGTTAAAGCGTTCATGTATAAATGTCAAGTGGACCCTTTAAAGCTCTCTCTTTAAGACATTTCCCCTATTAAATACTAAGCCTTCCTCAAAACGACTGTTCCCCCTCCTACCCTTATTAATCCTACTCAGCGTCGATCCGGATTCCTCTGGATCCATCCATATGGCTTTCATTGATAACGTAGCCTGGTTAACTTTTTTTGAGCTTTTCAATATCTTCACTGCATTGGTACCGATGTCAAAGAATTAATAGTCACAAACAAGATATCGGGCTTACAACCAGTTTTGGATTAATTCATTGTATAATCAATACAAAATAACAATTATTTCATTGAACAATCAATACAAAATAACGCTATTTTATTGTGCAATAAATACAAATAACCACTTTTTTTCTAAAAAGTCTATACAAAATCAACAATATCTTCACACATAAAATAAACAATTATTCATAATTAGGAAAAATCAATTAAATATCATAATTTAATTAAATATAGATTATTTAACGCTTTTAATCTCCTTATATCTTTTATTTTTTTCATCTAACTCCGCTTTTCTATCATTGTCTAATGTTTAATAATAATGATATATTTAATGGTGTATAGATTAAAAATTAATACTAGGTTTTATCGAAATATTTATATATAGGAACACCTTTTTTTTCTTAGTAGAAAGGAGGTGATACTATGAGTAATGAAGATAAAGTATTATTAGCTATCTTTGATGAGAGCAAAAAAGATTCACCCAATATTATCAAAGAAATTACAAAAGAAAAATTAAATATGGATCCTGATGAATTTAACATAGCACTAAAAAAACTTAGCGACTTGGAACTAATCAAAGGGGCTAATATAATTTTTAGTAGTGGTAATATTGTTGCAGTTTTCACAAAAAACATTTCTATTACTGATACTGGGAAAGAATATGTAAGTAAAAATTTGTTGTAAAATTAAATGTTTCTATCAAGTTAGTTTTTAGACACTTGTTTAAACAGGTGTCTTTTTTTTGCAGAGGTACTGATTATCTCCATATGAATATTGGCTGTTCTGCGAAACCAGCAGTTTCTGTCTCTACGCGATCTGAACCAAGCGCTCCGCGAGAAGCTTATCGAGTTTATCAATCAAACACTTTATCCCATAATTGCCTGTGCCATCCTGTTCTCGGGACGTCCTCTGCAGCCACGAGGTTTAACCGCCCGATTTCCTGGCCATCCAGGAAGTAAACTGCCTGGCCAAGGCTCTGTCCCTGTTTAACCGGCGCCAGCACGATTTCCTTGACTTCCAGGCGCTGTTCCAGTTTAGGCAGAAAATCAGGGTCGATTCTTACCTCCAACGCATCTTGGGCTACAGCACCCACTGATGGTTGGACACCTCCAGTTACCGCCGCTTGTGTGACTTTCTCGCCTGCCCCGGCAACAGTCACCGGCTTCACCACCTCAAATCCGTAGTCCAGCAGAGTTATACAATCCCGGTAGCGATCGTAGCAGTTAAGCGCCACTGCGATTAAACGCCGTCCATCTCGGGTGGCGGAAGCGATCAGGCAGTTGCCGGCCATGGGCGTGGTCCCTGTTTTCACCCCGTCGATGCCGTCATAGCCAATGGAAAGCAGGCGGTTGCTGTTTATGAGCTTTTCCTCCCGTTGCTGCGGTTCGACCCAGTGTACCGTAGCCTCCCGCGTCTGCACCAGTTCATTGATCTTGGGGAGCCCGAGGGCATACCTGGTCAGCACCGCCAGATCGCGGGCTGTGGTATAGTGGTTGGGGTGATGATAGCCGTTGGTATTTATATATCTGGTGCCGAACAAACCCAGGGCGACCGCCTTGGCGTTCATCATCCGGACAAAGCGGTCATGGCTGCCCCCGACATGTTCGGCTATAGCTACAGTGGAGTCATTGGCGGAGGTCACCAGCGCAGCTTTGAGCAGCTCCTCCAGGGTTATTTTTTCACCTTTGCGCAGATCGATAATCGACCCCATTTCCACTGATGACGACCTGCCGGTTATAGTGACTACATCATCTAGTTTACCATTTTCCAGGGCAACAACCGCTGTCATAAGCTTGGTCAAGCTGGCCGGGTCGGCCCGCCTGGTAGCATTCTTGCCAAAATACAACTGACCGGTTGTCACGTCCATAAGTACGGCGGCGCTTGAGCTTACCTGGGGCGCTGCCGCCAGCGCTGTAGACGGGCAAAATAGGCACAAGATCAGCGCTAAAAGAAGAAATGCTCTAAACCTGGACAATCTGTTTGCCTCCTGAAATATTGGTAATAATTGTAATATACCGTTTGCTTTGCTCATAT
>DNIT01000049.1:18983-20609 GCA_003489345.1 Pelotomaculum sp.
ATAATTGTAATATATCATTCGCTTTGCTCATATATATATGGTAATTACTTCTAGGTACGGAGTGACGGCGATGAAAATTTACTTTTTGGACCTGTCTAAAATTAAAAAGCCTATGCAGGCAGTCCTGCTCGTAAGTTTGGTAGTCTTCACTTTTACAGCGGCGCTGGTCCAACCGGATGGCATCCTGCCTGTCCACACCAAGCCCCAGGCTATTTGCATGGCCAGGACCAGCCATAAAGTTGTGGCGCTAACCTTCAACATAAACTGGGGCGGTAAGGTGCCAGGTCCGGTGCTGGACATCCTAAAGACACAAAACCAGCAGGCCACCTTTTTCATATCCAGCTCCTGGGCTCAAAAATACCCCCAGTTGGCGCGCCGTATCGCCGCTGAAGGGCATGAGATCGGGAGCAGCCTTGACCGTCAGGTGACCCCGGATAACAGTACCACGACCGAACTCAATGAAGAACTTCTTGCCATGAAGGAGGTCACTTGCCAGGCCTCCGGTATAACTCCTACCCTGCTCAGGATCTCGCATGGGGAATGGAACGAACTGTTCCTGTCTGCGGCTGCTGAAGCCGGATACACTGTGGTCCAGTGGAACCTGAACTCAATGGATATCCAAACGCCTGGCAAGGACAGCATTGTAAATAACGTGGTCAAGGGCGTTCAACCGGGCTCAATTATCCTGATGAACGCCTCCGATACCGCCTCTCAGACCCCCGGCGCGCTCTCTGATGTTATTGCCGGGCTGAGGGCTGAGGGCTACGAATTGGTGACGGTATCCTCACTCTTAAAGATTGGCCGGGGCGTCACTGATTAATCCGTAAAAACCCCATTTTTGGATGCGTTTTTTCCCTTACTTGGAGGTGGGAGACATCCTCTTAACAATTTCTGCCAGTTCACTATCAAAAGCGGATATTGGCTGCCCTGCGGCTATTCCTTCGGCTACCCGCCTGATACGTGTCACTGTGTCCGCATCACTGCTTACATAAACAGTGGTAAGCCGCGGCTCTGCTTTCTTGGCCTCGTCGCTGACCTCGCTTTTGATCCTGTCGGTTTCACTCTGCTCCGTTCCAGCCTTCTGGTCAACACCTACATAGGCTATCGATCCGGCTATAACTGTGGTGGCGGTGTTGACTCCGGGTACCTTCATGGCTGCGCTGGAGATTTTATTTGCTATATTGTTCAATTCACCGGCATCAGTGGGCATGGGCTGCTGGCTGGGCGCTGCAGGCGCCGTGGGCTGTTGCTGGGTAGGTGGATTCTGCGGCTCAGGCTTCCTCACAGCATTGCAGCCAGCCAGCAACGCTACTCCGAAAACCACCGCCGCAACCCAAGCGAAAAACTTTTCAGGCTTTTTCATTTTCAACCCTCCTTTCCCTTTCATGGCTATTATCTCAAATGTGCTTAAACTTATTCCTACATAAATAACTAAAGCCCGCTTGCCAGAGCGGGCATAGGTTCCGTCGTATTTAGCCGGTCATTTTCAGAATTACGATGGGGGTCTGCTGGTCGTCGTTGCCGAATGGATTGTCTGCCAGGTCCCTGCTCAACGCTCCGGTGTCGACCCCCTTGGAGACAGCCAGGATATCGACATTCCGCGTGTCATTTACATCCACGATAACC
>DNIT01000049.1:20707-26359 GCA_003489345.1 Pelotomaculum sp.
TAACCGCCCCGGCGCCGATGGCGTCCCTGATTCTGTCCACTACCTGCTGGGGATCTTTAGGCCCAAGGACAATGTGCTTCTCGAAGGGGTACATTGTTCCCGCCACATCATCGATGAGCGCCAGGTGATGTCCGGCCACCCGGTAAAAATCCCCCTTGCGTCCTACAAGCCTGCCTGCTGCAGCCGCGGCAACCCCAAGCAGGATCTGCAGGGTCCCGGTTTCTTGAATAGCGAGCTGCATGGCTTGGGGAGTCGCTAGGCTCCCATCCTTGCCCGGGAAACGACAAAGAATTTTGGCCAGAAACCCCGGGCGCACTGTTTCCGGCAGGATCGCCCGGCCCTGGGTAATCGCCACCACACTTTCAGCTACAGTGACAATATCCCCGGGCCCCACTATGTCTCCCGTATATTTTTTAACGACATCAACAATATCGTCCTTCTCGGTAAGGATGTGAGTCCTGATCGGTATCCTGGCCGTAATCACACCAACACCTCTTGTTGCCGGACAGAACCCGCCAGATAATTCTTCACTCCGTTGAAAATCCCTTCCGCCGCTTTCCTGTGCACTGTCGGGCTGCGCAACAGACCTTCTTCCACCCAGTTGGTGATGGTAACCACCTCGACCTCAATGGCCGGTATTGAGCCTAATATCCCGTATTCCTTTTTTTTTCTGATCCCGCGATCCACCAGTTTGAGTTTCTTGAGCAGTTCTTCCTTGACGTGTCCGGCCAGGCCGGCGCTGCCACGGCTGGAGGATGAATACAGCACCGCCGCCCCGCTTACCTTGTTATTCTGATCGGTATTGGTATGAATACTTACAAAGATGCAGGCATTTTGCTCCTTTGCAACCTTCATTCGTTTTGTGGAAGAAACCGCCTGGTCCCCCTGTCTGGTCAAGATAACTTCCGCCCCGGCCTGTTCAAACAATTTCTTTAAATCTAAGGCAATTCTCATTACCACATTCTTTTCGACAAGGTTAACCGGTCCCCGGCCTCCCAGATCCTCTCCGCCGTGCCCTGGGTCGATCACTATTTTCTTGTCCTGGAATAATCTGGTAATAAAGCTTCTCTCCAGAGTGATGGATGTCCTTACAGGCAATTCTCCGGTAACCCCAAAGTCAAATGCCGCCGGGTGTTCGGTTTCGATAGCTACAGTAATCCTGTCGTGACCGGCCTGGTCCAGCGATACCCTCCGGATCAGTCCATCGTTAATTTCCACAGGCCCTAACGGCATATTGGCTATAACCCCTGAACCTTCGAGCAGAATTTTACCGTCCTGCCGCTTTACTTTAGTCTCAAAAGGCCCGGTTGATTCGATAACAACTCTGGAAAAGAGCAAACTTCCCTCGTTTTCAACAACTTTGGACCAGATATTGGTGATCCTGGGGATTTTTCTGGAAGACAATAGGGCGCCTCCTTCCCAAAATCATGCGATCTGGACAGGCAAAAAAGTCATTACTAAAGCTTATTCTCTATCGGTGAGAATATATGTGTTATTTTATGGGATATGAGGGGGAGCGCCCGGTCCTTCTGGAAGGCCTGTAAACACTTGCCTCCAACCGCAAAACAAATCTGGCGCACAACGCCCCCAACAGGGCCCCGCCCAGGATGTCCAAGGGATAGTGAACGCCAACGTAAACCCTGGAAAATGCCATAACAACCGCCGTCAGCAACGCCAGCCGGGCCAGCCGGGGTATTTTGCGGGCGACCACAAGGCTCGAGGCGAAAGCGTTGGCTGCATGTCCCGACGGAAAGGAAAAAGAACCGGGTGTAGCCACCAGCAAGTTTACGCCCTCAAGGCTTAAAAAAGGCCTGGGTCGCTGAAATATGTGCTTTAAGATTTCCTCTCCAAGCACAAAGCTGATGAAAAGGGCTAACAGCATCAAAAAAGAGGTCCTTCTCATTTTAGGTCCAAACAGATAGAGAAGGAGCGCAAAGAACAACCAGAGCAGGCCATTATCGCCGACATTGCTGACAAAAGGCATAACCACATTAAAGAAGGCATTATGCAGGGACTGATTAACGAAATAAAACCATTGTATGTCCAAGCTTTTGATAGTAAAGAAGACGCTATCCAGCATCATGTCCACCTGTTATTCGTAATACTGTTCTTATTAATACGAGAGACGGAAAAGATTAGGATGGGACATCCCGGTTGACAAGGCGTCAGCAGGGCATGAAAAAACAAGCGATGCGGGCGCGAATGGATTTTAAGCACATCCGCATACCTATGGAGCCAATGAAAAAATTAAGACCTGCCCGTTTACAGGTTAGGGCAAAGGATAATCAGGATCTTATTGGCTATACCCACCCGTGGCTAGCGCTTGCGGCGCAGCCAGAGGTAGACGCCCAGGACAACCAGGCCAAGCACGACAACTATGTCCAGTTTGTGGTACAGGGGTTCAATCGCTTTCCAGTTCTGCCCCAGCTTAAACCCGACATAGGTGAGCAGCAGACTCCAAGGCAGTGAGCCCATAAAGGTGTAAAAAACAAACTTTTTAAAATTCATCCCGCCGATTCCCGCGGGAAGAGAGATAAAGGTGCGTACAATCGGCATCAACCGGGTAAAAAAGACCGTGGCCTCACCATAGCGCTCAAACCAACCGGTAGCCTGATCCAGGTGTTTTATGGAAAAGCCAAAGTAACGGCCATATTTCAGCAGGAAAGGTCTCCCCCCCAACAGTCCCAGGTAGTAGGAGAGGATCGAGCCAACTGTCCCGCCGATTGTTCCAGCCAGCACGGCACGGTAAAACTCGAGCCGGCCAGTTGAAACCAGATAACCGCCAAAAGGCAAAATTACTTCGCTGGGCAGGGGGATATTGGCGCTTTCTATGGCCATGCCGATCGCAATCCCCCAGTATCCGGTGGCTGCAATTGCATCGGTAATAGTTTTGAAAACAACTTCAATGAATTCAGTTATAAAAGTCAAAACGCCCTCCTTATAAGAACACATCCCGTCTGTAAAAAAGCGGGATGTGCATCCCTTCCCTTTTAGCCTTGCGGCCGGTATGTTGCCTTTGCAGACTAGAAGAGGATGGTTTTCCTGCAACCGTGCAGGGGTGGTTTTTTACTGGTATAGCGATTATCGTAGGCGACCAGTTGGAGTGATTGGCAGAGCAGTCTGAACCTGGACGAGATGGTCGATGACGCAACTCCATACTGCCCGGCCAAATCCTGCTGCTTAACCGCTTTTTCGTTTTCCAGCCTGCTAAAAGCATATATCACTGTGGCGGCCCAAACCGCTGTTTTGCGAATGGACGGCTGCTCTTTGGAGCAAAAGTCATACCAAAGTTTAAGGGCTCCCTTCTGCTGTTTGGGTCCATAACCGAGCGCTTTAAGTCCATCCTGAACCCGGTCGGCGACCGCCGCATACCCGGGTTCCGGCCAGGAGTAAAACGCAGGCGGCGCAGCCATTCCCTCGGTCGGCAGTTCCCGGCGGCGACCTGTACTCTCCATAATATTCTCTTGGAACAGAGCGCTTAACATTCTCCTGGCTTCCTGCATAAACCCAGTTGTCGAGACAGTTATGACCATAAACTTTGGGGTCAGGATCAATTGGCCTATTACCGCCCGCAACGGCTTTTTCCTGCAAGACCGGCCCAACAGGGCGGCAGCCGCCTGTCTGAAGCCACCTGACGAATCATAGAGCTCCCGCAGCAACGTGAAGTCACCCGATTGATTCATCTTTTCCAGGGCTTCCTGCCAGTTTTCCACGGCAAATACAGCCATGCGCTCCAGCCCGCTTTCCGGGCTGTCCTGCTCCTGCTGCGCTCCTGAGGCGCCAAGCTCCAGGACGTAGGCATTGATCTTATGTGCTCTTTCTTTCAGATAGCTTCTCCAACCCCGGGCCTTCGTCCTTTGCCTGTCACAATACTCCTGCCGATCCTGGTACAGGTAATTAAGTAGCGCTTCCTTACAGTTACCGGGCAAGGCCAATCCGCTGGTAGAAAACTCGTATTCCTCTCCCACCTTGAGGACCCTCATCAGGAGGATGCTTCCCGATTCTATTTCAGATGCCGCGTTCACATCGTGCACCCGGATTACCCCGCGACCGAGTAATTCTCTGATCATCAGCCCTTCACCGGGCAAAGTCATGGTTACCTCGTAAAGAGATATGGGAGAATTGGCCCAGTCCTTGGCCAGCCCGGAACCTTTTTCCCCCAGGTCTTGGAGGTTTTCCTGCCAGAATGTTTCAATCACTGTCTTGCCGCTGGACAGTTTATAATCAAAGATAAACCATTCAAAGCAGCGTTCCATAGTGAAGTCATCATAGCGATCAACCAACTGCTGGTCCATACAGCCCAGGTACAGGTCCTGTGCCCGTGCCGCTTCCCAGGCAAAGAAGGGCTGGTCGGCATAATCACCGAGCCTGCGGCGCAAATCCTGCCCGGTGTGACGCCACCTGATCTGGTCAAGAGGGAAGACTTTCCGGCTGCAGCAGTGAAGATAGGGCTTTCCGCTACCGCACGGACATAATTTTTCAGTTCCGGACATGAAAACACCTCCCCATATAAGTTATGCCTGAATAGCAATTATTCTTGACCAGATCGACTATTATTTATATCACATATGAAATTATTTCTCAATGGTGATCCTGCCGTTATCAACCTCCACTTTCAAATTAAAGAAACTCAGCGATGAGAGGGGTGCATAGGTTGTCTCATTTTTATGAAGAAGGGGCTCTGCCCCTGTCTCTACTTGCCCGCCGGATAAAACCCGGCCTTCTTCTCCAGGATAAAAGATCGCTTCCGACCGGTTGTCTGTCACCTTGATGCTGCCGTCAGAAGGTTGCCAGTCAACCCGGTAGCCCAGCGCCTCAAAGACAAACCTGAGCGGCAGGTATATTGTGTCGCCCTGCCGCAGCGGCGCCTGCCAAAGTTTAACGGCGCTTTCGTTAACAATGGCCTCCGTCCCGCCGTTCTCAAGGATAACCGTTGTTTTATCCGGAGGGCTTAACCAATTTTTAGCCGCTTCCAACTGAAGCTCCGGGGTCAGTATCTGGATGTCCGGAGCTAAGCCCGTATGATCTATAACCCTGTCATTTGGGGTATGATACTTGGCTGTGGTCAGTTTTAAAGCCCCTCCTGCTTCCAGTGGAATGACGGTCTGGACCGTCCCTTTACCAAAGGTCCTGTCGCCGATCAGGACCGCCACGCCGTAATCCTGCAGGGCGCCGGCCAGGGCTTCCGACGCGCTGGCGCTGGCTCTGTTGACCAGGATTGCCACAGGCATACCTCCGGCAAGCATATTGCCTTCGGTATAGTAGTTCTGACGCTCATTATTGCTGTCGACGATACTGACTACCACCCTGCCTTTCTCCACAAAATCCCCGGCTATTTGGATAGCCGCCTGGAGATAGCCGCCCGGGTCGTTCCTCAGGTCCAATATCAACTTCTCCGCGCCCTTTTTTTTCAACGTAGTAAGAGCTTCTCCGAAGTCATCAGCGGTACTGCTCCCAAAGATATCAATCGTAATATAGCCGATACCATCATCAAGAAGCTGCCCCTGTACGGACGGCAAATTGATGCTGGAGCGAAGCAGCTCAATATCAAAGTCGTCCCGGCCATCCCTCCGGATGGTCAAGCGCACTCTAGTACCTTCCAGTCCCTGTATTTTCTGGACAATATCAGAAAGTGATTCTTCAGCTATATCG
>DNIT01000049.1:26406-27685 GCA_003489345.1 Pelotomaculum sp.
CAATATCAAAGTCGTCCCCGCCATCCCTCCGGATGGTCAACCGCACTCTGGTCCCTTCCGGGCCCTGTATTTTCTGGACGATATTGGGAAGTGATTCTTCAGCTATATCGTTCCCGTCAACTTTAATGATGCTATCACCGGCCCTAATTCCGGCGTCTTCAGCCGGGCTGCCTTCGATGATACGAAGTACGTTGGGATAGCCGTAACCGGGCACGAGTTCTATCCCCACTCCAACAAATGTGCCTTGCAAGGAATTGCTGAATTCCTCCAACTCGTCCGGCGTCATATACACTGTGTAGGGATCATCCAAAGTATCGACAAGCCCGTTGATGGCTCCGTCGTATAGCTCCTCCTCCTGTGGGCTGGTGATATGCAGCTCATGGACGTACTCCAGGATCTCCTCAAAAGCGCCGGCCGATGAAGCGTCGGCCAGGGGCGGACCTGCCATCCAACAGGCCAGGAACAGTGCCATGCACAGAACCCACCGGGCTCTTTTGCTCAATTGGATCACCTCACTATTTTTATCCGGTCTATTCGCCCTCGGTCAGGCAAAGTCCTGCAAGTTTTTCCTGCGCTCCAATATTAGGGTAGAGAAGGTATTTCAACTACAACCGGTGAAATAATATAAAAATGCTAAGAAAGGTGTTAATAACCGTGCCTCCAGAAATTATGATCATTATTGACGGCAACAGCCTTGTCCACCGCGCTTATCACGCCATACCCCTTCTCTCCACCAGTCAGGGTCTGGCAACGAATGCTGTCCTAGGGTTTACCAATATGCTTCTCAGAATACTGGCCGAAGAAAACCCCGGCCTTATTGCTGTTGCCTTTGACAAGGGACGGGTAACCTTCCGCCACACCGACTTCGCAGACTACAAGGCCACCCGCAGCCCTACACCTGACGACTTGCGGCCCCAGTTTCCATTATTAAAAGAGGTCCTGCAAGCAATGCGCATACCGATTTTTGAGATTGACAACTTTGAGGCTGACGACCTGATTGGGACCCTCTCCGCACGCGCCGAGCAGGCCGGAATCAAAAGCATTATTCTGACCGGCGACCGGGACGCCCTCCAGCTTGTATCTCCGCTAACCAGCGTTAAACTCACCCGTAAGGGCATCAGTGAACTGGAGGAATACGACGAAGGAAAGGTCTGGGACAGGTTCGGTATAACTCCGCTGCAATATACCGACTTTAAGGGTCTGACCGGCGACCCGTCTGACAATGTCCCGGGCGTCCCGGGCATCGGGGAAAAAACAGCCTCACGGCTGCTCAAGGAAT
>DNIT01000049.1:27779-28617 GCA_003489345.1 Pelotomaculum sp.
AAAAAACAGCCGCACGGCTGCTCAAGGAATACGGCAGCCTGGAGTCGCTCCTCTCCGCAGCCGGTGAAATTGCCGGCCGAACCGGGGAACAGGTCAGATCTTTTAGGGAACAGGCGGCGTTGTCTAAAAAACTGGTCACGATCCACCGGGAGGCGCCGGTCGACATCGACCTGGAGCAATGCCGCTGGACGGGCCCGGACTACAAGGAACTTCTGGAGGTATTTAAAAAACTGGAGTTCAAGTCCTTGATTAAGTCCATTTACCGGGACGACGGGGCAACGGGAAGGCAAAAGAAGGAGGGCTTACGCAAATCCAGCGCTGCCCAGCAAGCCTTTCCGGAACCAGATCTGGAAACCTATCCTGTAAATTTTCAGCTCCTGGTCACTCCAGCCAGCCTTAAGGCTTTCGTTAGAGCAGCTCAAAAATCAGGGCTGGTGGCTTTAGCCGCCTCAGGTGATGCCAGAGGGAAGGTGACCTCGTTGGGTTTTGCCCTCAAAGGTGGTAAAACCTACTGCCTAAACTTGCAACCGGTCGAAGCAGACTGTCAGGATGAAACTGCCGGAGAGAATCTCACTTTGTTTTCCAATACTGCTGCAGCCGCAACCAGCCCGGACAGTTTTTCTTCGAAAGCGATGGAATCCTTGAAGATTGTTTGCGAGGACTCCTGTATCAAAAAATACTGCCATAACGGCAAGGAAACCATCCGGCTACTGCAGCGCAGCGGCATCGGCTTCAAACACCTGGCTTTCGACACTATGCTCGCTGCAGTACCTCGCCCAAATGTTCCAAAGAGACATCCTCAAGTTCACGGTTGGGGTTAGCCGGGGTGAGCAGGTAT
>DNIT01000164.1:0-3054 GCA_003489345.1 Pelotomaculum sp.
AACATCTACGCCAAGATAGAAGCTGCCCGGTCCGGCGCGCCTGAGGCCATTATGCTGAACCAGGAGGGTTACGTGGCCGAAGCGACGGGAGATAATATTTTCCTGGTCAAAAAGGGCGCTCTTATTACCCCGGCGCTCCATGTGGGACTTCTGGAAGGCATTACCCGTAATACGGTAATGGATCTGGCCAGGAATCGAAACATACCGGTTGAAGAAAAAGTGTTTACTCTTTACGATGTTTATACTGCCGACGAGGTCTTTTTAACCGGTACCGCCGCCGAGATTATCCCAACCGTCCAGGTTGACGGGCGACTTATTGGAGACGGACAGCCGGGACCCATGACCAGGGAATTAAGGACTGCCTTTCATGAACTGACCAAGGTGGACGGTCCCCTGATTTATCAGGAAAAGGCTGAATGCGGCTGCTGCGCGAAATAATAATATGAAATAATTTAAAACGGGGCTATCGGCCGGTCGCGTTCCGGCCATTTTTATTACTTAATACCGACTTCGTACTATGACTGATAACCGGGAGGATGAACTGTGGGTGGAGTGAAATTATCCGGGGCGGAGATCCTGTTAAAAAGCTTGCAGGCTGAAGGTGTGGATACCATATTCGGCTACCCCGGCGGCCAGGCCTTGCCAATTTATGATGCGCTTTACGATTCCGATATCAGGCATATCCTGACCAGGCATGAGCAGGGAGCCGCCCATGCGGCCGACGGCTATGCCCGCGCCACCGGAAGGCCAGGTGTCTGTCTGGCCACTTCGGGGCCCGGCGCCACCAACCTGGTGACCGGCATAGCCAATGCCTACATGGATTCGGTCCCGATGGTGGCTATTACCGGACAGGTTTCCCGCGCTCTTTTAGGCCGGGATTCCTTTCAGGAAGCAGATATCATCGGCATCACCCTGCCCATTACCAAGCACAGCTACCTGGTGGAGGACCCGTCCGAACTGGCCCGGGTTGTCAAGGAGGCGTTTCATGTCGCCACCACCGGCAGACCTGGTCCGGTGCTGATCGATATGCCCAAGGACGTTTCTTCCGGAATGTTTGATTATGAAGCGTCCGGTGAACTTCAGCTGCCTGGCTACAGTCCGGTAAAAGACGGGGAGCCCGGCCGGGTGCTGGAGGCGGCCAGGGCTATTGCGGCTGCACAACGCCCGGTCATTTACGCTGGTGGCGGCGTGGTAATATCCGGAGCGCATCAAGAGCTCTTACAACTGGCTGAACTGCTGATGGCGCCGGTCTGCAACACCCTGCTGGGGATGGGGAGCTTTCCGGGCAATCACCCGCTTTCCCTCGGTATGTTGGGTATGCACGGGACCAAGTACGCCAACTTTGCCGTTTGTGAGTGCGACCTTCTGATCGCCATAGGCGCCCGTTTTGATGACCGCGTTACCGGTAAACTGGAGACTTTCGCCCCGGAGGCCAAAGTTATCCACATTGACATAGACCCGGCTGAAATTGGGAAAAATGTGCGGGTGGACATCCCCATCGTAGGGGACGTAAAAAGGGTCCTAAGCCAGCTCCTGGAAGTCCTCCAGCCCGGGCTGGGGGAGGCCTGGCGGGACAGGATCCAGACTTGGAAGAAGGAATATCCCCTAAGCTACTGTGATAATGGAAGACTGAAGCCGCAAGCGATCATCAAGGAAATATACAACATGACCGAAGGCGCCGCCCGGGTGACGACCGAGGTAGGACAGCACCAGATGTGGACGGCCCAGTATTACACCTTTACCAAGCCCCGTTCTTTCATCACCTCCGGCGGTCTGGGCACCATGGGGTTCGGTTTGCCTGCCGCCATCGGCGTTCAGGTGGGCTGCCCGGACGAGGTGGTCTTTGATATTGCCGGTGACGGCAGCATCCAGATGAATATCCAGGAACTGTGCACGGCGGTGAATTACGAACTGCCGGTCAATGTCGCCATCCTGGACAACGGAGTCCTGGGTATGGTCAGGCAGTGGCAGGAACTCTTCTACGACCGCCGCTACTCCCAGACAGAGCTGTCCAACCCGGACTTTGTCAAACTGGCTGAGGCCTACGGAGCTGAAGGGATCAGGGTAACCAAACCGGCCGAGGTGGCCCCGGCCTTAGAACAGGCCATCCGCTCCAGCAAACCGGTGATGATAGATTTTGTCGTGGACAAGGAAGAAAACGTGCTCCCCATGGTCCCCCCGGGGGGATCCATTGGCAAAATGCTGGGGTAGTGGGACGTGGTAATTGAGACGTGGGTTGTGAGACCTGAGAAGCGTGAGAAGTTGTTGGTATGATTATTTTACATCATAACAATTGTAGGCCGTAAGGCATAGGGCGTAAAATATTGACGTGAGAAGCAGAAAATATGATGATACATGGGACACGTTGGGAAAAGACCTCATAGGAATGCAGGATATCCCCACGTCCCACGTCTCACGTCTAAATAGGGGGGGATCAGATGAGGCACACCCTGGCGGTGACAGTGGAAAACAACCCGGGTGTATTGACCCGGGTAGCCGGTCTTTTCAGCAGGCGGGGTTTTAACATTGACAGCCTGGCGGTTGGCAGGACGGAAAACCCGCGCATTTCAAGAATGACTATCATCGTGGAGGGCGACGACCAGGTCGTTGAGCAAGTCGCCAAACAGCTGCACAAACTGGTAGACGTTATTAAAATCAGCGACATCACGTACAGCCCCTATGTTGACCGGGAACTGGTGCTGATCAAAGTGAACGCCGAACCTGCGTCCCGTGCCGAAATCATGCAGCTGGTGGATATTTTTCGGGCGCGCATCGTCGATGTGGGACCTAAAACCCTCACTGTCGAGGTAACCGGTGACGAGGGCAAAATTGACGCTTTTGAACAATCCTTGCGCCCATTCGGGATCAAGGAACTGGTCCGTACGGGTAAAATCGCTATGCTGCGAGGCATAAAGACCAGTTCTAAAAATAACAGCCACAAAGAGGAGGATACCAACTAATGGTAAAAGTCTATTATGACGAGGATGCGGATCTCAGTTTGCTGAAGGGTAAAAAAGTTGCTGTTATGGGTTACGGCAGCCAGGGGCATGCCCA
>DNIT01000164.1:3248-3526 GCA_003489345.1 Pelotomaculum sp.
CGGCGGAACAGGCGGATATCATCCAGATCCTTCTGCCGGACGAAATGCAGGCCAGGATTTACCGGGAGCAGATCACGCCTTATCTCAAAGAGGGCAACGCCTTAATGTTTTCCCACGGTTTTAACATCCACTTTGACCAGATTGTCCCGCCGGACAATATAGACGTGTTCATGGTAGCGCCGAAGGGACCGGGTCACATGGTCCGCCGCATGTATGTGGAAGGAAAAGGAGTCCCTTCTTTGGTTGCGGTTTACCAGGACTATACGGGCAAAGCCAAA
>DNIT01000158.1:0-422 GCA_003489345.1 Pelotomaculum sp.
ATCCCACATAACCTATTCTCCTTTTCGTTATTTGAATAGTCCTTCTGTGATTAGTTCACCTGTGCGCAGGCGGTTGCGAAGCATATGCAGGGTATCGTCAATTTTTTTTATGGCGATAAGGCTGTTTCTTTCAGCGTCGGATATCTCGATGACCTTATCGATTCCGCCGTTTTTAATGACGATGCGTTTATCTGCGCTAAGCGCCAGCAGGGGATCGTGGGTGGAAACTAAGGTGATTTTCCCTTTTTTGGCCAAAATCTCCATGGCGCGCAGCCTGTCAATTCCTGCGTTTTCAATCTCGTCTATCAGTACGATAGGCGAGTTACTCATATAGGCAGTATCTGCAATCATCAGCGATCTGGACTGGCCGCCGCTGAGCTGGGTCACTTTCGTATCCCTGGAAAATTTTTCACCAGCCAGTT
>DNIT01000158.1:536-936 GCA_003489345.1 Pelotomaculum sp.
ATTGGCACAGAGGAAGCACTTTTCCATTGCTTCAGCGGCACTCTGCGACAATCTGCTTTTGGCATGGATTTCCAGGAATTCAGATACCGTCAAATCCATGACATAGTTCATATTTTGCGAAAGTTGGGCGACCAGTTTCCCGCCCATTTCAAAGCGTTGGAGGTCGTCCAGTCCGGCTCCGTTGAGCAGGATTTGTCTGCCTGTAGGGGTATCTCTTTGGGCAAGGCACTCGATATCACTTAAGAGTCTGCTTTTCCCTGAGCCTGTTGGTCCCACAATGCTGATAATTTCTCCGGAAACAATGGTAAGGCTGATGTTTTCCGGTTCCCTTGTCTTGTTAAAGCCGCCAAGAATTGTTAAGGAAGAAACCGCGCCGGGGGATTCTCCCGTCTGGGTGAAG
>DNIT01000158.1:1155-6605 GCA_003489345.1 Pelotomaculum sp.
AGCGGCATGTCTTTAGAAATGGCATCCAATCGGAAGTTGGCCAGGAAATCATTGCCAATAGGATATTCCCGTAATACGTCACCAAGGCTTTTGCTATTTATATAAACCATAAAATCTTGCATATTCATATGCTTTTAAACTCCATTTTCTTCAACATTCCCATTTGGTACTTTTCACCGATCCTCTTTTCGCCTGTACAATAGGAGCAAACAGCTGCGGGTGTTGTAAACCGCAGTTTTAAATCCTTGAGGGTATTAATATTTCGTGCCTGAATCAAATATTTTGACAACAAAAAGGTCCCCTGCCCTGTTATGCCATTGACAAATACGATCTTGGCCGTTGAATTGGCTTGTTTGACATTGAAAGCAAATACTTCCCGTTCCGCCTGGGAAACAATATCACCCTTGGTTATAACGACGATATCCGCAAATTTCAGCAGGGGGCCTATTTTACGCGGCGTGTTTATTCCCGACAGATTGTCAATGACGCATATGGAAAGTATTCCGTTGATATAAGGAGAACAGCGGTTGCAAAGACCGGCGCTCTCCGTGATAAGGATCGCATATCCTGACTCTGTCCCCCACCGGACGGCGTCCTCAATATTGCTGACGAAATAGTGGTCGGGGCATATTTTCCCGGAAAACCCTGTTTGTACAGGAATGCCGGCTTCCTGATAGCACAGATTGTCAAAGGAAGTGAGACAGTCAAATTTAACAACGCCAATACTGCCTTTCTCCATATCCATACATTCAATGAGTCTTAAGATAACAGAGGTTTTTCCTGAGGAAGGCGGTCCGGCGACAGTGATGAGTTTCATAGCGATTCTCCTCTTAACAGGGTTGTTTTTTTGCTTTTACTCTGTTATGTTTATTGATGAATTATTATATATATTCATATCCGATAATTTATCTTAGAACATAGTTAGTTTAATTGGATTTAGTCATGCTATGTTCGTCGGCATTCTCCATGCCAGGGATCTTTTAATAAAGGTAATTGATTGACTGATTTATACTTGACGCCAGAGCGGCAAAATAAAGAGGAATGCCTATACCTGCTTGTGGAAACACAAATTTCTCGTAGGTTACAAACGGTATCCAATAATTCTGAGCCGGATGGTGAAAACCCCGGCGGCAGCAGTTCCGACAAGACATGTTATATATTGAAGAAAAAGACTTAACGGTATAAAGAGTTGATGAACAGTGCCGATTATTGTTATGAACTAGTCCTCGTGCAACAAAGCAATATTTAAATTTTGCCATGACCTGTCAAAATCATCTTGAAAGCTTTTTAAGCAGATGATAAGGTTTTAGCTCCAAGGCGCTTACTATTTTGGGGATATGATTTCAAGGGAAGGTTCCCTTTGTCCCTTTCGAGATATTCAAGATTTACGCATTGGTATGCAACCATTTGAGACATCTTATTTAAAAGTTAAACCTTTCTTCTTGCAATATCTCCTAAGAATTAATCCGCATGTTGTTAGGAAGTCAGATATATTTACCTCATTCGAATCAATAATAATTTACTAAAATATTTTTAGAATAAGTATATTTTGTCCTTGGGGAAAATTTCGATTCAGACTGTTGATAAAAGTATATACATAGTTGTATAATTTACTAAATATTTTTAAGATGATATACCACCTGTTTTTAAGGGCAAACCACTCCGAAAGGGTGGGACGCAAAGCTGTGAGTCTCTATCAGTTTTTGGCTGATGTGATTGTCTGGTTGCAAGAAATGGTCTGGTAATTTCTTTTTTTTTACGCTCTTTTCGGAACAGCTAAAGAAGGGTATGTCCTATTGTATACCATCTAGGGTTACAAAAAAAGGTGTATTGATGATTAGTAATGCGGATTTACTGTGTGAGATTGACAGGGTAAGATAAACAAAGGTATATTTTTTAAGCCAAATTTAATAGAAAAATAGTTCAAGCTATATATTTATTCTTTTAAAAATAAGAGAAAGGGGGTGTTTGTAATTTGCATACTGAAATTGTTGATCCCGGAAGAAAAGCACTATTTTCAATGAAGATAAGCGAGTTTGAGATTCCACCAATTCAGGATGTGCTGCTGATCGGAAGGAGGGCTCCCATAGGCCCGGAAGCTGTAAAGAGAATGGTAGATTTAATGTGTCCTGATCAGTACGAAGTAAATACTATTGAAGAAGGGCCTCTGGAAGCGGTAGTTGTCCGCAAGTCACTATCAAGAATGATCAGTAATGAAAGATTACTGGATATTATTTTAGGTGAAGCGAACAAAGTCGCATCTGAAACGACTTTATTAAAAGCGCATGTTGACATTGTGCTTGCGATTAATCTAGAGGTGGAACTTTGATGTCTAGCATTTCTAATTATATGAGTACCCCTGTCGTTACGGTTAATATTCTGGATAGTGTCGCACAAGCCGTCTTATTAATGGAAAAAAACTGTATTGGCGGACTGCCGGTTCTGGAGGACGGTAAACTGTGTGGAATTATTACCTCAAGAGATACCCGACGTTCTCATATGAACCGTATTGTGGCAGATGCTATGTCCAAAAATCCGGTATGTATTTACCCAAACACTTCACTTTGGGATGCAATAAATCTAATAGAAGAAAAAAAGGTTGAAAGGTTGCCTGTAATAGAAGAAGACGGCAAACTAGTAGGAATTGTCACCAAAAAAACCCTTCTGACTGAGGCAAGTAAGCATGAAGATACGTTAACCGGCCTTAAAAAAACAATTTATTTAAGGTATATTGTGGAGAATATTATCAAATATGGGAAGGAAGCAACAATTATCTTCTTCGATATCAATAATTTCGGAGATATTAATAAACAGTACGGTCACGTCATGGGAGACATCTGCCTGAAGATTATAGGAAGATTACTTTTGGAAAGTACGGAAAATGGCGTTTACTTTCCCGGGCGTTATGCCGGTGATGAATTTATGGCGGTTACTACGGAAGATATTGAATGCTCTAGAGAATGGGCCATTAAGATAATTAATAAAGTAGAAGTATCAACAAAAGAGCGCGGCGTACCGATAACCATTGTTGCCGGTATAGCAAGGGGACATAGGGTCGGTACATCAGACACCTATCTTGCTACTGCCGTTGATAATTTAATAAATATGGCCAGCCTGGCCAGTACCCTTTCCAAAGAGAAGGGTATACAAATCACATACGTAGAGTAGATTGAACCCGATAATCCTTATCTAAATAAAGACGGACGGCATTCTCTTTTAAAACACCAATCCAATTAATGGGGATTTACCGGCAGGAGACGGCGCCTTGACTCATCGCCTTTTATTCCTAATGTTTCGGCTCGTTTACCAGTTCCCTGCGATCTACAGTTCTGGGCGGCTCTTCGTACCAGCCGTTGTCAATAAGGATATTCAGACCATCTTCAAGATAACTGGCTATTTCCGCCAGAGCTTTTGCGTAATGGCCCGCCAAGTCATGCCGCGGGCATGTTGACATGGATGCGGCATAGTTTAATATACCGGCGGAAATAATCAGCGTGGTATGATACATCATAAACTTATCTGAAAAAACCGGGGTTGTTGAATCCGTAACCATGAAATCCCACTGCACTGGGTCGGGCACGTCTTCGCGGGTTAGAGACGAGCTGAAAGTATCTATTAATCTGCTGGACAGGTTTACTCCCCGGTCCATAAATTTTCGCACCTGATCGGAGCTGGCCGTCTGTCTGAATCCCATTAATAACCTTTTGCCAATGTTATTGGTGATAATGCCATAAAAAAGCGCCGATATTTCTTGGGCCAGAAGGCTTCTTTGCTCACCCAGGAACCCGCCTAAAAAATTTTGTTTTTTTACGTAATCGACTTCTTTTGCAGTGGTTACGATAGGCGGCCTGATATACATGCCTTTTGATAATAGGACATCGATCGCCTTGTTATATAGGTGGATGCTTGAATTTATACAATGATCATAGAAATCACGAATATCGGCGCGCGCGGAAGTTACAAAGGACAAGCCGTTTATACCAATCCCGATTTTATTGGCGTTAACCATATAATAGAGGTAATAAAAATCTGTAAAAAGCCGGGGAGCGTTCAGATTTACGTCCTTATCGGTAAAACCGAATGGTATGGGCAGGCTTTCATTATGAAAAAGTTCAGTAACCCTGTCTATTCTTTTGATGCCTATCTTAACAGCGTCCTCAAATATCATCCTTACTTCATTATCCTCAGCTGTCTGGCTGAAGTGTTTAAAGATACAGATAAACATCGTATATTGCATATACGTATTCCAAAGCGCAGCGATTTCTGTAGCATTTAAAGGGACGTTGTCGACTATATCGACGGCTCTCGACTCCTTACCGGGATCGTAATAGGTTCCTTTCATCATTTAGCCCTCCGGATTGAATAGTAATGTTATCTTTCCCTATCTGCTTTTAGATATTCAGCGTCCGGGTCCTTTTTTCTGAACCGAAGGGTGCTTCGATATTCCTGAAATGGAAACTTCATTCTTGTCGCCGGGGCAAACTAAAATAAAAAGTAGCGCCTTTGTCAACTTCGCCGATCAGCCACGTTTGACCATTGTGCCGCTTGATAATTTTCTGGCAGATAGCGAGGCCGACGCCGGAACCTTCAAACTCGTTTTGTGCATGGAGTCTTTGGAACACTCCGAAAAGCCGGGAGGAATAACGCATGTCGAAGCCCACGCCATTGTCGTTCACCGCAAAGACGTATTCATTTCCGGTTTCGCTGAAGCTAACTCCGATAGCGGCGACTTCCCTGGCACGGGTATACTTTAAGGAATTGGACAGTATATTTGCAACAAGTATCTTCATCATGACGGGATCACCGGTTACATCCGGCAGCGGCCCGAGATGGAATTGTACTTTTCGCTGACCCTGCAGCTCTATAAGTTCATTGTAAACGTCCAGAAATAATTGCTCCAGCTGGATAACTTCATTTTGCATCGGCATTTCACACATCTTTGAGAACTCCAGCAGATGATCAATCACAGAGATGACTTCTACAGATTTTTCCTGCATAATGGCAGCCAGCTCCCGGCCTTCGTCATCCAATTTATCGCGGTAATCTGCAACCAGGTAGTCAAGAAGCTTATTGATCGACAACAGCGGGGATTTTAGATTGTGGGCTATGGTATAGCAAAAACTGTCCAGTTCGCGGTTGGCTTCCTGGAGCGATTCAGTTTGCTGCTTCAGTTTAAGATGGGTTTTTACCCGGGCCTGCAGTTCGGAGCCGTGGAAGGGCTTGACCACATAGTCCTGTGCTCCCAGTTCAAAGCCTTTCCGGATACTTTCTTCATCGTCCCTGGCAGTTAAAAAGATGATGGGGATACTGCTGAAGGTGCGGTTGCTTTTAATGGTTTTACACAGCTCAAAGCCATCCATTTCGGGCATGTAAATATCCAGCAGGATCAAATCCGGCTGGTGTTGGCTTAACAGTTTCAGGGCGGCGCTCCAATTTTTGGCGATTCTTAT
>DNIT01000158.1:6714-8161 GCA_003489345.1 Pelotomaculum sp.
TCTTATTTTATAATCGTTATCGTGCAATACTGCCACAACTGTTTCAATATGTTCCGGGGTATCTTCCACCAGCAATATTTCGGATTGATTGTTCTTGTGGACAGCACCCAAGCGTATCATCTCCTTTTTGTAATCCACGCGTATGATGATTAAATATTAAACGAACTGTCCTGCAAAAAACAATCTTTTTTCGTGACACCGCAAAGCCGCGGTCTGCATGGAAAATAGTTTTATGAACTGCTTTTCCGGCGATTGCCAAACGCTGTAATTGTGGTTTACAATATAGGTTAAGGCAAAGAAGCTGTCGTATGCAAAGTTGCAAACCTGCTTCTTTGCCTTTTTTTATTTGCCTTGCTAATTTGTTGTTGAGGGTAGTCAGATATGAACACAAAGATAAGCATCAAACAATCGACAATCAGCACCCTTATCCTGGGAATATTTTTTCTCATCGCAACGCTGCTGGGAGGCAGTATTTTGTATATGAATTCCAGCATCAACGCTTACAATGCCGCCGAAAAGAGAAGGACGGAATTCAAACAGCTGGGCATGGATCTGGCGGACGCGTCCGATTACTTGACGGAGGAAGCAAGAAAATATGCCGTAACCAAAGATATCACCCATTTAAATAGATACTGGGAAGAAATTAATATCACCAAAACAAGAGACAACGTTATATCACGCCTCGAGGAGCTTAATTCACCGCCTGAGGAAAAGGCACTGTTGGCGGAGGCGAAAAAGCATTCCGACGACCTGGTGAAAACAGAGAGACATTCCATGCGGTTGGTTTTAGAAGGTCTGGGGGAAGCTGAAGCCGACATGGTTTTTGAGGTTGCCAGTTATGATTTGAGTGATGAAGAAAGCCGGCTGACCCGGGAAGAAGAGTTTTCCAAAGCCCGTGACATTATGTTTGACGCCCAATATGACGAAGACAAAAAAAGCATCATGGGTCCCATCGACAAATTTCAAAACGTGATGAACGCACGTTTGGACGCCGAACTGGAAGTTGCCCGGGAAGGCACGAGAAGAGCGGCAATTTTGCAATTGATCCTCGCCGGTATTATTATCGGCGCCGTGGCATTGCTGATTAGAATTCTTTTCACCCAAATAAACATTCCAATCAAGAATTATACGGAATTATTGCACGATATTTCATTCAACAATACCGGCTTCCGGCTGCTGCCCGAAGGCTCGTATGAACTCAGGCTGCTGGCAAAAACGTTCAATGATTTATACGGCTCGTTTCAGGAGGAACTTGTTAAACGCAGACAGGCGGAAGAGACGATGAAGGCGGCCAAAGATGAGGCTGAGCGCGCTAACAATGCCAAAAGTGAATTTTTAGCCAACATGAGCCATGAAATCAGAACACCGCTCAATACCATTACGGGCTATACATACTTGTTGGAAAGTACCGATTTACAGCCCAAACAAAAGGAATACGCCGATACTA
>DNIT01000158.1:8177-9184 GCA_003489345.1 Pelotomaculum sp.
ATGCCGATAATATCAATCTGGCGGCAAAGAATTTACTGGGCATTATCAATGAAATTCTGGACTTTTCCAAAATCGAAGCCCGCAGGATAACGCTTGAACTGGTCGATTTTGACCTGTTTGGTATTTTAGACGACCTTTGCGGCATGGTTGGTTTTGAAGCCCAGCGCAAGGGGCTTAAACTTAATTTAAAGATCGAACCTGAGGTTCCCCGGTACATCAAAGGAGATCCGGTGCGGCTCAAACAGGTGATCTTAAACCTGCTGGCCAACAGCGTAAAGTTTACCCATGCGGGAAGCATAGATATTCTGGTGGAATTACTGGAGAAAAATAAAGACCGGGTTGGTTTGCGTTTCAGCGTAAGGGATACTGGAATTGGTATATCTGCAGAACAGAAAGAGCGGCTTTTCGAGGCTTTTACCCAGGGAGATGCCTCAACATCAAGAAAATATGGCGGCACCGGTTTAGGATTGGCTATTTGCAAAAGGATGGTTGAGCTTATGGGCGGCAATATTTCTGTGGAAAGTGAAATAGGGAAAGGGTCGACCTTCAGCTTTAGAGTTAACTTTGCAATTGCGGAGAGGATTCCCGTGGAGCAAAACCAGGGCGAAACGCAAAAGTTCATAAGGATATTCGCCGGTAAGAAAATTTTGTTTGTTGAAGACAATCTTATTAACCTGCAAATGACTAAAGAGATTCTTGAGCAATTGGGTTTTGCTGCCGATACGGCTGAAAGCGGTTTTGTGGCTTTACAAAAAGTTGAAGAGAAGTTCTTCGATGTAATTTTAATCGACATTCGCATGCCGGAGATGGACGGATATGAAACAACACGCCGCATCAGGGCTTTGCCCGGCGCTGAGAAGCTGCCCATTATCGCTTTATCGGCGGATGCGGTGGAAGGCGTGGCGGAAAAAGCTAAAGGATCTGGTATGAACGAGTATTTGACGAAACCTCTAAATCCTTTAAAGCTCATTGCTGTCTTGCAAAAATATTTTGAGATCGAAGTTATT
>DNIT01000114.1:0-3453 GCA_003489345.1 Pelotomaculum sp.
TACGGTAAGGCTAACGGCGAATTGGCTAATTGATTCTTCCGCCGTCGCTGAGCGAGCGAAAGCTGTTATGGACCAGGTAGTTTTTTTTCATTCAGTTTTGCACCTTGATTGAAACGAAAGGCATGGTTATAAACATGATAAAAATGCTAACGATTGACCCCAAAAAGTGTGTTGCATGTAGAACGTGTGAAATTGTATGTTCTTTGGTGAAAACAGGTAGATGCAATCCAAGCGAATCATGCATAAAGGTTATAACATTTGATGAAGAAGGGTTTTATAGTCCAACAACTTGTTTTCAATGCCAAGATGCTTGGTGTGTAAAAGCTTGCCCGGCAGGGGCAATTTCTAAAAATGAAGAGACTGGAGCTCGAGTTGTTGATGAGTTGAAATGTGTAGGCTGTAGGATATGTACTATGGCGTGTCCTTTTGGAAATATTCGTGTAATAAACGGAAAGTCAAAAAAATGTGACCTATGCAATGGTGATTCTAATTGTGCAAAGTTTTGCCCTACTCAAGCAATTAAATTCGAAAGGTTCGATAGTTCAATTAGTGATAAGCGATTCAGCACCATTAAGAAAGTTATGCTATCATCTCAATCCGAAGTGGAATTATAAAATGTAATATAGGTGACAATAAGATGTGTCATTTAGGCAACGAAAAAAAAATCAATGTTATCATTGGTAATAGTGCAGCAGGGGTTAGCGCAATCAAGGAAATTCGCAATTATGATTCGCAATGCAGTATTATATTGATTTCTAAAGAAGATTGTAAAGCATATTCTCCTGTTTTAGAACCCTACTATATTGCACAAAAAATAGATAGATGTGGCATGTTTTTTGTGGATGACAATTTTTTTGAGGATTATAACGTTTCTCCTCTTCTTGGCATTAAAGCGATTGAAGTAGATCCCATTGCCAAGCAGGTAAAATTGGAAAATGGGAAATATGTTCAATTTGACAATCTTCTTATAGCGACAGGCTCATCTCCCAGACGTCTAGGTCTGGAAGGAGAGGATTTGCCGGGTATATTTACTTTAAAAAGCATATCTGATTCAGACAGAATTTTAGAATACAGCGCTCAGGTAAAAGATATAGTGGTGATTGGAGGCGGGTTTATAGGTCTACATGCTGCCAAAGCTTTGCATAAGACCGGACGAAAGATAACATTGATGGAAATTTCCAATAAGTTGTTATCCCAAAATATTGATGAGAGATGTTCCAGCTTGTTTGAGGATATTATTAAAAAAGCCGGAGTATCAATAATATTTGGGAAAGGCGTGAAAAGCTTCTATAGAAAAAACAACAGAATAAAGATTCAGCTTAATTCCGGTGAGACATTAGATACTGAAATGGTCGTTATGGGCACAGGGGTGCAGCCAAATATTGATTTGGTGAAAAATAGTCAAATTAAAACCAACAGAGGCATTGTAGTTGATGAAAGTATGCGTACAAATTTCCCTAATATTTTTGCCGCAGGCGATGTTGCTGAGGGACCGAATCTAATTACGGCAAAAAACTCAATCGTTCCGAACTGGATTAATGCGTGTGGACAGGGAACAACCGCAGGCAGCAATATGTCCGGTGGATTTTCAACCTATCAAAGCCTTGATGAATTGGCGACTAATATTTTCGGGTTAGCAATCGCTGTTTTAGGCAATAGCAGCCCTACAGACGGCTTCTCTGATGAAAGCTCTTATTTTAATTTTGCAAAAGGAATATATCGAAAGATTCATTTCAATGAAAAAGGTGAGCTTGACGGTGCAATTTTGGTGGGACAAGCTTCCGATGTAGGGATTATTAGTAACTTGATCAGAAGACGTGTTGCAATTTCAAGGGAACTTAGAGATCAGATAGCATGTAATATCAATCCGTTATCTATATGGAATTATATTAATTTGGGCGGTTATGAAGCTTAAAGGTAAATTTAATAATTACATTTATCATTTTAATAGAATTATATTTAAATACAGAACTCTGTATAGCAAAAAGATGATATTGTTATCGTCCTTTAACGATATATGATTGTTTACCTGCTAAGAGAAATTTACAAGAGAAGGTGAAAGAATGCGGAGATATTCTATACATGAGAAGAGAAGTAAATAGTCTGGATTAAGCTTATATTTAGGTGGTAAACAATTGAAATTGAATAGAGCCGACACTATAACTGTATTGCAGCTTTAGACAGAAAGGAAAGATATTATGGAAAAGCAAGGTTTTTGGCTTAGTAATTACAATGAGATGCCGGATGTGAAAAAAGAGTTAGTTGGTATGAAGAAAATCAAAATATATGACACGACGCTTCGTGATGGCGAGCAGAGTATTGGTGTAAGTATGAATGCACAGGATAAGCTTGACATTGCCAAGAAGCTGGTAATGGCTGGCGTCGATCGCATCGAGGCAGGTTTTCCTGCCAGCAGCGAAGAGGATAAGATAGCAGTGGCAAATATTGTTAGAGAAGTAAAGGGAGCTGAAATATGGGGCTTTGGCCGCTGCAACGTAAACGATGTTAAAGTATGTATAGAAACAGGAGTAAAGTATATTGTATGTGAAATCCTTACCAGCCCTCATAAAATGAAAGCATGGGGTTTGACGGAAGAAGTCATATTAAAGCGAATTCGTGATGCTATCAGTTTTGCTAAACAGGAAAACCTATATACCGCTTTTTTTGCTGTAGACGCTTCCCGCGCCAATCCGGAGTTTCTTAAAAAAGCTTATCAGACTGCCGTAAAGGACTGCGGGGCTGATGAAATTGTTCTCGTTGATACACTAGGCGTCGCTACACCAGAGGCTATGGGCTATATGACAAAATTAGTTAAATCATGGGTAGATGTTCCTATCGGGATTCATTGTCATAATGACTTTGGTCTCGCACTGGCCTGCACTATAGCTTGTTTGAAAGAGGGCGCCGATTCTGTACATGTTACGGTAAATGGTCTTGGGGAAAAGTCTGGCAACACTGATATAGCTGAACTTGCCATCGCGCTCCATGGTCTTTACGGTATTGAAACGAATCTCAAACTCGAAGAATTGTATGGTCTTAGTAAACTTGTAGAGGATATAACCAAAATCCCGGTATCACCTATGCGTCCGGTTGTTGGCGATAAGGTCTTTACCCGCGAAAGCGGACTGGTCGTGGCGCAAATGCTGGCTTATCCTCCATCGGTCGAAGGTTATGCACCGGAAGTAGTCGGCCGGCAAAGGGAAATCTCATTAGGTAAAAAGAGCGGTAAAAAATCCATCGAATATGCGCTTGAACAGGTGAACATCGAACTAGCGAAGGATAAAATTGATGTCCTCCTTAATGAGGTGAAAAATTTTAGCATACAGAAAAAAAGTCCTGTAAGCTTGGGCGAATTCAAATCTATGGCTTTGGGGCTTAAGAGCTAGAAAGAGTAGATTAAAAATCGAACTGAAAAAAGCAGTAGAAAACCGGCCCGGGTGTGGGTTGCTTTTT
>DNIT01000114.1:3560-5646 GCA_003489345.1 Pelotomaculum sp.
CCCCCGGGCCGGTGAGAGAGAAGCAGTATTATAACCCCAATAATACCTGGAGGACTTAGTTACTTAATTGGAATTTTGAATGTCCCGTGGCGCTAAAACCATTATACGAAAAGTTCCTCTATGAAAGGTAATTATCAGTGGAAAAAAAGTTGGTTGTCAGGGTTGATGCAATAAAAGAAAACGTCCGGGGTCAGGTGCCAACAGCGGTTCTGCGAACTAGAGCAATAATGGCTGTAGTTGGCAGCGCTGGGGCTATCTTCTGGCCGGGCGCCCTAATCTTTGGCTATACAGGTGTAATGGGCCCCTTTTGGCAGCAACTTTTTCATGTAGGAAAGGGTGCAATCGGTAACTGCCAGTTCTTTAATTTGATTTCTTTGGGGATTTTTATGTTTCTGGCAGGAAAATGGCAGGAAAAAATCGGAACAAGGGCTATGATTACTATTGGCGTAATAATATGTAGTCTGGCACTAGTAGTAGCTACCTTTGCCACAAGCCTGAACATGATTTATCTTTGGGCTTTCTTGACCGGTACAAGTTCCTGTTTTATCTATACTCCTTGTTTGACAACGGTACAGAGGTGGTGGCCCGAGCGAAGAGGGTTAGTTTCCGGGATCGTCAATTTTATTTTCGGTATTTCGGCTGCAATTATGTCCCCGTTTTTTAGCGGTATGCTTAAAACTATGGGTTACCAATCCATGAATATGCTTGTGGCTGTCCTGGTATTAATCGTGGGTATTGTTTCTGCACAGTTTACCGAAGTGCCGGAGCGCGTCAAATTTAACGCCGCAGATAATAAACCTATGCCTAGCGCAGCTATAGTCCCTCAGTTGAAGCAGAATGTTTCTCTAACTGTAGAGCAAGCCATGCGGACTAGAAGTTTCTGGTTCCTTTGGTTGGTTTGGGCGTTTCAGGGGGCAGCGGGAGTTGTAATGGTTACTCTCTCAGTGGATTTTGGGCTTTCTAGCGGCTTTTCCATGGATGAAGCGGTCTTTGTTTTGATCGCATATAATCTCATGAGTGGTTTAAGCAGGATTAGCACAGGTTATGTTTCTGATATCGCAGGCAGAAATATCACGATGAGTATTACATTTTTTGCTGCCGGCGCCGCTTATTTTTTTTTGGCTGGAGTTCAAAATCTTATAGCCATAGCTATATCTGTAGCAGTTATAGGTTTTTCTTTCGGAACTCTTTTTGCTGTATCAGCTCCACTGGTTTCTGATTGTTTTGGTTTAAAACACTTCGGCGCCATATATGGTCTAATCTTTACGTCGTATGGTTTTTTTTCTGGTGTTCTGGGCCCATCTCTTAGCGGATATTTAATCGATATGAACAAAGGAAACTTTACACCTATATTTATCTATTTGGGAGTTTTTTGTTTACTCTCCGGGGTACTGATTCGTTTCGCAGTGCCTCCGGTTCAAATTCAGAAGTGCTAGTTCTAACGGGGGGCTAACAGCGGGAAAGTGGAAGAGTAGTATCAATCGATTAATATCTTAGATATACATGCCGCTGATGCGGCGCCGGCAGAATGATCAAAATAGCATCCCTATACTGCATGGGCCTAAAAATTATCTTTGGAAGGCCTTGAAAGGGTTAGCCTTTGCGAAGAGCCTATAAGTTTAAACATAATGGGGGCTAGCTGGGCTTGAGGGGTGAGAGGATGACTTTATTAAAGAGAATTAGTCAAAGGTTGCTGGAGCATACCAGCGTAATGCCTTATTATTGGGTAATCCTTTTTGTCGCGACAGGCTCCCAGGTGACTATCTCCTTTGTAAATCAGGGTATAGCAACGCTTGCACCTTTTTTTGTCAGGGATCTGGGTTTGAATATGACGCAGGTTGGTTTCCTTTGCGGGGCGGTCAATATTGGTATGGCTTTTACCTTGTTGCTGGTAGGTGTGCTGGTTGACCGTTTCGGCGAAAAGGTTGTGCTTATAGCGGGAGGGATACTTACCGGACTGACCATGTTAGCTGCTTCCAGGGCGAATTCTTTTGCCGCATTGGCGGTGCTTCTCTTGATTGCCGGGTTTTGGGTAGCTAGCGCCACTCCGGCCGGAAGCAAGGGAATTATGTCCTGGTTCCCGGTG
>DNIT01000114.1:5821-8553 GCA_003489345.1 Pelotomaculum sp.
GCCCTGGTTCTGCCGGCCCTGGCAATGCTTTACGGCTGGCGGGCAGCGGTGTTTAGCGCGGGGGTATTTGCCATCGGCGGCGCACTGTTTGTCCTTATTCTTTACCGGGAAAGCCCCGGATTGAGTGTGCAGGTGGGGGAGGACAATCATGTCCATCATAACAGGCACTCGAGCTTGAGAGGCCTCTTGCGCATGCACGATATCTGGCTTATTAGCTTTACGGCCCTGATCATGGTAGGAATTCAGTATACTGTTTTAAGCTATCTGGAGTTGTTTTATCACGATGGCTTAGGATACTCAATCCGGTTTGCTAGTTATATGTTATCGTTAGCTCAGATTGCCGGCGCGGTTAGCCGTGTTTTCTGGGGCATCATCAGTGATACACTATTTCACGGTTTACGTAAAAGGCCTTTCCTGCTGGTTGCCACTTTTGTCACCGCCATGTGTCTGGCCATGTATTTTCTTCGTCCCGGGTCACCGTGGTGGTTACTGGCGGCATTATCCTTTATGGCAGGGTTTACTGCTATCGGGTGGAATGGTCTTTTTATTGCGATGATATCTGAACTTGCAGGAAAAGATCTTGCAGGAACGGCACTCGGTATTGCCTTGACGGTGATTCAGTTCGGGGTACTGGTTATTCCACCGTTTTTCGGTTTCGTAGTAGATTGCACCGGTTCTTATCAGACTGGTTGGCTGACTTTGTTTGGATTTTCCCTGGCAGGAGTTTTCCTGTTAGGCCAGGTTCGGGAGAAAAAAGCAGAAAAGACCGGTTGAAATTTTTCTTAATTTAAAATGGCCGTATTGATATTTCATAAACGCCCGATCAGATCCCAATATGCCTGCACAGATTGCCAGGGATATCAAACGTTGCTGAAAGTTAAGGGGCAGGACATGGCCGGTTACATGATTTTCCCGATGGATGCCCTTGTTTTAAGCAATTACTTGATTATTAAATGAGAATAAGGATTATCTAAATTGGGTTTAAAGCTGCAACTTAACCCCAAACAAAGATTCCTTTATTCACGGTTATAAATGACCAGAGGGGAGAGATTTTAGCCAGTGAAAATGTTTGAGTATATGGGTAAGGAGCTTTTTGCCAGATTCGGCCTTCCGGTTCCGAGCGGCAGAATGATCACCAACCCGGAAGAAGCTGCTGCGGTAGCAGCGGAAATAGGGAAACCTTGTGTTATTAAATCGCAGGTCCTTTCAGGTAAGAGGGGTAAAGCCGGCGGGATCAAGTTTGCTGACACTCCTGAGCAAGCTGTGGCAGCTGCAAAGGAAATCTTCGGGATGACCATTCAGGGCCTGCCGGTGGAAAGGCTTCTGGTTGAAGAGAAACTAAAAATAGATAAAGAACTTTATATGTCCATCACCGTTGACGGTGCTGCCAAAATGCCCGTACTTATTGCATCCGCCCACGGCGGCATGGATATTGAGGAAGTTGACGAAGAGTTTATTATTAAACAGCACATTGACCCGGAACTTGGGATGCATCCCTTTATCGCCCGTGATGTTGTCAGAAGAATGGGCATACCTTTAAGCGGCCCTCATGGCAAGGAACTGGTCAAGATTATACAGACCCTGTACAAGATATTTAAACAGAAAGACGCCGAACTGGTTGAAATAAACCCGCTGGTATTCAGCGACGATAAAGTAATCGCGGCCGACTCCAAAGTAACCATCGACGACGACGCTCTTTTCCGCCAGAAAGACCTGCCCTATGTCGAAGAACGTTCGGCAACTGAAAAAGCCGCCAAAGACCTTGGCCTTTCCTTTGTCGACCTGGACGGCAACATCGCTGTTATGGCAAACGGCGCCGGTATTACCATGGGCACCCTGGACACTCTCCAGTATTACGGTGGAGCTGCCGCCAACTTCCTCGATTGCGGCGGCGGGACCGGCCGGGAAGCAACGGCCGAGGCTCTGAAACTACTTATCGCCAAGAATCCCAAGTCCATGATCATCAACATTTTCGGGGGCATTACCCGTTGCGATCAAGTCGCCCTCGCCTTTAAAGATATTAAGGAATCAATAGGATTCCCCTGCCCCGTAGTAATCCGGCTGGTCGGCACCAACCAGGATTTGGGCCGTGAAATTCTTGCTGAAGTGGGTGTTGAGGCATTCGATTTCATGCAGGATGCTGCTAAAAAAGCTGTTGAACTCGCCCAGGGCTAGTAAAAACATCTGGCGCTATATTTGCCCATAAAGGGCAAATCACGGGCTAATGAAAAGCTTTGACAAGGAGGAATTGTTAAATTGGCCATTATCATTAATGAAAATACCAATGTATTAGTCATGGGCATGACCGGCAAACAAGGCGCCTTTCACACCAGGCAAATGCTTGACTACGGCACCAAAATTGTAGCCGGCACCAGCCCTGGGAAAGGCGGAGCTATTGTCGAAGGAGTACCGGCATACGACAGCGTCCGTGAAGCCTGTGCCAACCACAGGATAGATGCGTCTGTAGTATTTGTTCCCGCCGGGGGAACCAAAGACGCCGCTCTTGAATCTATCGAAGCCGGCATTGGTGTGGTTGTAATTATCACCGAAGGAGTACCGGTAGATGATGAGATTGAGCTGGTAGCCCATGCCAAGCGCAGGGGTGCGATCGTGCTGGGCCCGAATACTTTCGGGATCGTGTCTTCCGGCAAATGCAAAATGGGTATTCCCCCCAACAAATACTTTGTGGAAGGTCCTGTCGGCGTAGTAGCCCGCTCTGGGACCTTGACCTA
>DNIT01000016.1:0-176 GCA_003489345.1 Pelotomaculum sp.
CATCCCCAAAAAATCGAAATGGAAGAACGCCATATGGCAAAGATCAATCTTCGGGATTATTACCCGTTTTACAACGCTGACCTTTTTATTGATATACCCGATGAAGTGGCGGCTGTCTTAGTGGAGACCGAACGATTGGAGCGAAACTATATTCGCCGCATGTTCTGGAACAAGGC
>DNIT01000016.1:458-747 GCA_003489345.1 Pelotomaculum sp.
AAAACATCTTAAAGTTACTTGACCTTGACGTTGGGTAATGGTTTATCATGAACCGTAATGGAGGTGAACTCATGGGCTATACGGTCAAGCAAATTGCACAGCTGGCAGGAGTGACGCTCAGAACGTTGCGGTATTATGATAAAATTGGGCTTTTAACTCCATCCACAAGGACAGAAGCAGGTTACAGAATTTATTCTTTAGAAGATGTGGAGAAGCTTCAGCAGATACTCTTTTTTAGGGAACTGGATTTCCCCCTGTCCAGGATTCTTGAGATACTCGATAATCCCGC
>DNIT01000016.1:838-4481 GCA_003489345.1 Pelotomaculum sp.
CCGCATTCGACAGGCGGGATGCGCTAAAAATGCAGGCTGCGCATCTGGAAAAGAGAGCGGAAAGATATCTGAAATTGTCCCGGCTGGCAAAGGAAACATTAAGCAATTTGGAAGGAGGGAATCAAATGGATAAAAAGGATCTATTCGAAGGTTTTGACTATGAAAAAATGATGGAGGAACAAAAGCAGTACGAGGCCGAGGTAAAAGAGAGGTGGGGGAATACGGAGGCGTATAAAGAGTCTATGACAAAAACCTCTAAATATACCAGGGAAGATTGGGAACGTATAAATGAGATCCAAATGAAGAATCTCAAAGACCTCTGCGATTTGTACCGTGCTAAGGTTTCTCATGACGATCCGCGGGTACAGGAAGTAGTCGACAGCTCAAGGAAATTTATCAGCGACAATTTTTATGAGTGCTCACTTGAAGCCTTGAGTGGCTTGGGCCGAATGTATGTTGCCGACAACAGATTTGCCGCATATTATGAGAAATTTGCTCCGGGTCTTGCCTCATATTATAACAATGCCATCCAGTACTATTGTATAAATAAGGCGACGCCGTAAGATTTCTAACGGCTTTCAACTATGGATGGGATAGCAGAGACTGTTATCCCAATTCTTTTGTTCTGAAGAACAAAATGGGTTTAAGGGAGCCTGTCATTACGGTAAAATGATGTGCTTTTTCAGTGGCTCACTACACCCTTATAAGAACCAACGATGGGACAAACCTTCCGATTACAATACTATTTTTCCCCTGTCAAATATTAGGGCGCGACCGGATGGGTAATGTTGTGTCGTGATAATAATCTAACGGAAGGTAAGATTGAAATATCTTGACTAGGATATTCTTTTTAAAATACAATTGTTGTACTAATTATTAGTATACTAAGGGGATCATGATGGAACGTTTATTGAGCCATACCGTTGGATTTATTCTTAACGTAACCAATTCAAAAGTAAAAAATGAATTTTCCCGCAACCTTAAACCTTATGATATTACACCGGAACAATGGGGATTGATCAATATTCTATTCAAGAAGGATGGTATTTCTCAAAAGGAATTGTCCCAAAAATCCTTCAAAGATCAACCGACTACCACGAGAATATTGGACAATTTGGAAGCCAAAGGGTTGATTAAACGTAAAATCACCCTGGAAGACAGGAGAACTTTTATGATCTTTTTAACGGATGGAGGCCGTAATTTAAGAGAAAAACTGCTGCCGATTGCTGAAAAGACTTTGCAGAAAACCCTGACAGGTTTTAAAGAAGAGGAGATAGAACAATTAAAGAAGTGGTTAAACAAAATATATAACAATTTATGACAAAATTTTTATTTGCAATATCGCTTGTTGCAATAAGTTTAAATAAAACTGGAGGTTGGGACATGGACCAGGAAAAATCACTGAAAAAGTACACGCTGATTATATCGATCCTGGCAACTTTCATTGCCCCGTTTATGAGCAACGCCGTCAATATGTCCATACCGGCTATAGGAGAAAAGTTTAACAGCAGCGCCTTTTTGCTCAGCTGGGTAGTAAGCTGCTACCTTCTGGCCTCAGCCGCCCTGCTTTTGCCCTTCGGCAGGCTTGGCGACATTAAAGGCAGAAGAAAGATTCTGATCGGTGGACTCGCCACCTTCTGCATATCCTCCCTGCTTTGTGGAAGCGCCTGGTCTACCCAATCCTTGATTGCTTTCAGGGTGCTACAGGGAATAGGTTCTGCTATGATTTTCGGTACGGCAATGGCCATTTTGACCGCCGTTTATCCTCCACAGGAGCGGGGCAGAGTGCTCGGGATCACCACAGCGGCCACATATACGGGCCTGTCCCTGGGGCCTGTTCTGGGAGGTGTCCTCAACCAAAGGCTGGGCTGGGAATCTATTTTTTATTTTATGTTTTTAATCGGAGCAATTGCGCTATATCTGACTGTTACGAAATTAAAAGGAGAATGGAGCGGCGCTGGCGGAGAAAGCTTTGATAAAATTGGAGCTTTGCTTTGCATGGTCGGCATGGTCACTTTTATTTACGGTTTTTCCTCCCTGGATGCGTCACCCTGGGCAAAATACTCTCTTTTATTTGGCGCTATGGTTATGATAGCGTTTATTATGTATGAATTAAAAATAGAACAGCCGCTTCTAAACATGAAGCTTTTTAGCAGCAACGTAACTTTTGCGTTTTCAAATCTGGCGGCATTGATAAACTATTGCGCTACCTTTGCCGTGAGCTATCTGCTCTCTCTTTTTCTCCAGGTGGTCAAAGGGTATAATTCCGAGACGGCTGGTTTGATTTTACTTTCCCAACCTATCCTAATGGCGCTCCTGTCTCCTTTTGCAGGCGCTCTTTCGGACCGTGTTGAACCGCGTTTGGTTTCTTCCTGGGGAATGGGCCTCACCACCCTCGGGTTGTTTTTCTTTGGCTTCATAAGTAGTAGTACACCGGTCTGGCTTTTGGTAGCCAACCTTATGCTGCTGGGAACAGGCTTTGCTTTCTTTTCTTCCCCCAACACCAATGCGGTGATGAGCTCGGTAACAAAACAATTTTACGGTATAGCCTCCTCAACCCTGGGCACCATGCGTCTTACCGGCCAGGCCATCAGCATGGCGACCGCAACCTTGGTTATAGATATGTTTATAGGAAACGCTCAACTAAGCCCTGCCGTGGCTGATCTGCTTGCAAAAAGTATTAAGCTTTCTTTTATTATTTTCGCTGTTACCTGCTTTTGCGGGGTTTTTGCCTCTCTGGCGAGGGGTAATGTTAAAGCCGGAGAAAGCAAAATAGGTATGTAACGGGTGGGACAACGGGACGGGTTCCTTGTCCCAGTTTTGTTGCAGTTTGGTTTGCAGTTTGCAGTGTGTGGTACCTGTCCCCTTGTCCGAAAGATTGTTTAATATTGTCTAGAAAGAAGGAATTTACGTGCATGATATCCAATATGAAAAAGATGAAACATATGAAACAAATTTACAAAGGGGGTGGGGGAGTTATTGGGCAAATGAATAAGACGAGAGTGTGTGCTAAAAATTCCCAAAAAAAGTCAAGGAGGATCAATATGAGAAAAACAAAATTGATAGTAGTCTTAACGTTAAGCCTTTTGTTATGCAGTGCCAGCCTGGCCATGGCGGCAGCCCCGGCTATTTTTGTTAACGGGACCGCTCTGGTTTCAGAAAACCAGGCTATTCTTGAAAACGATAGAACACTGGTGCCTTTAAGTGTAATTTTTGAAGCGCTGAATCAACAGGTAGACTGGAACGCTGATGAGCAGTCAATTACAGCAGGGAATATATGGTTGCAGGTTGATAATTCTGTTGCTACCGTTAATGGAGAAAATGTAAATTTGGATGTCCCGGCCAAAACGGTAAGTGCTGTAACATATGTGCCTTTACGTTTCATAGCGGAAAACTTGGGTAAGGATGTTATATGGGACGGCAGCCAGAACCGCGTAGACATTAATGACAAACCTATCATAGATGAAGAGATTAATGAAGATGCAACTACAGGGCAAATTGATGAAGACGCTACGATAGATGAAGATGCGGCTATAGAAGAAACCGATAAAGACGCCGCAGTAGATGAAGATGCAGTAGATGAAGATGCAGTTGTAGAAGAAACTGATGAAGACACTGCAGTAGATGAAGATGCAGCTGTAGA
>DNIT01000016.1:4563-7947 GCA_003489345.1 Pelotomaculum sp.
ATGAAGATGCAGCTGTAGATGAAACTGATGAGGATGCTGCTGTAGATGAAGACGCTGCAGCGGATGAAGATGCCGCCGTAGATGAAGATGGACAAGTAGGAGGAGAAGACGAAGCAGCAACAGAATAGATTAAATCTATGAAATTTTGACTAAAAGCAAGATTGAAAGTGCATGGTTATTTTTAAGCCAAACATGTGATGTGAAACCTCTGCTCGGAACAGAACCCGGCAGGGGTTTTTATATCCTAGTTATATAGTACCGCAATTCCATATTATGAAATATTATGAAATTTGTGTTGCGCGATGCGTTTTAATGCCATTCGGTTAATACGATTCAATTCCAAATGTAAGGCATAATATAACCGGAGCCCCCGCCGGCACACATGCCGGCAGGATCATAGGTTATTCTCTTCCATAATTTTCATGTCACATTCCGTGCAACTCGATCGTTGTAATAGGTAAATACCGGCCGGGGAAAGTAGGTGTCAACACTTGTGACTGCTGCCGATGAACCTCAAAAGATATGGGAAGGTGATTTTAAATCCATTGAACAGATCTGCTTAACCACCTGGGAACCTCTCTATCGCTTTATTTATTTCAAAGTGCAAAACCGTGAGGAGGCGGAGGATATCACCCAGGAAACCTATGTCAAAACGCTGGCTTATTTAAATGCGCATGATATTCCCCGGGGAAATTTTCTGGGTTATCTGAAGACCGTTGCCCTAAATGTATTGCGTGATCGCTGGCGTCAAAAGAAACGCCGGGGGATAACAATAAACTTTGAGGAAATAAATCCGGAAGAATGGTCCGGGCAGGACCATCAAAAGACTATTGCCCAGCGCCTGCAGCTTGAGAATGCTTTGGCAAAATTAAGCGCAGACCAGAGAACCGTTCTTGATTTAAGAATTATTAAAGGTTATTCGGTGGCTGAGACAGCGATGCTGGTAGGAAAGACGGAAGCGGCTGTCCGCACGTCGCAATGCCGGGCTTTACAGGCTTTGTCTCAGTTTCTGGATGCCAATGATTAGATAAGGAGGGATGAAATGAATAATCCCGAAAGCCGGCTTTCCGATTATATAGATGCCTTGAATGCGGAACATGAGCCTGAAAAACACCAGGGAACTGCCGATACTCCGGAATTGGAGAAACTATTGGCCACGGTAAGGATGGTCCGTAGCTTAAGAGAGCCGGCTCTGCCCGAACCGGGTTACCCCCAAAGACTGGCTAAAGCAGTAGCTTCCGGCCTCAACCAGCCGTTGGGATCAAAATCCAAACCTGTTAGCCGGATATATAGAATGACAGGTGGCTCTCATCGCCGGTGGGTTTTACCGCCTGTCGCGGCATTGCTGGCTGGGTTGCTCTTATTCGCAGTGCTAAGCTGGACCGGCCTGTTTAACCGTGACGTAGCTTATGCCATGGAAAAGGCCGTCGCCCAATTGTCGAATTATCATGGCGTCCTTGAGACGCGCTCAAAAAACGCGGCCGGAGAGGAATGGATGACCCGCCGGGTGGAGATATGGTCCGATGGAGACAAATACGCCGTACGGCAGGACGACGGCGCCCTGACTGTGAACAACGGCCAGCAGAAGTGGCAGATCCGGCCTCAAGATAGGGAAGTAGCCTTGCTGCCGCTGGCGCCGGACCCGACCCGGACCGGTTTTGATCTGCGGGATGAGGCTAAACTGGCCAAACAATACCCGCATACGGTTGCCGGTTCGGAGGCGGTTGCCGGCCGTGAGACAATAAAACTTGAGATTGCGCCGCCAGGCGGTCTGACCTACTATTTATGGGTTGATAAAGAGACCAATCTGCCCATCCAACTGCAAACAGCGATGCAAAATGCACTGCAGACCACATACACCTTTGTAACCTTTGAACCGAATACGCAGATCGATGCCAAAATGTTTGCCTACCAACCGCCTGAAGGCTACAAGGTGGTAGAAAAGGATCCGGGGCAACTGGTGGCTACCGCGGAGGAAGCGGCTGCCATCAGTCAGTTGGCGCCGCTTTTACCGCAAGAAGCGCCAGCCCGCATTTTCGCCTTCGAAGGCCGTATCGTCCTGGATTATGGTGATACCACAATTGTTGAAACTGCCGCCAAAGGGTCCTTTGAACCAGTCGCGAATGCCGCGCTTGGCGCCGCTGCCGGCGGTCCGCTGGAAGTATGGGGGGAACGGTTGCGGTGGCGGCAGGCCGGGCTTGAAATTCAGGCAGAAGGCTCGCGACGGGTGGAGTTAGCCCGTCAGATTGCTCCCGACCTTGCCCTTCCGGACACCGGCAAAGACCTGGTCAGTAAGGCCCAGGTCAAAGTCCCGGTGGACATGGAGATTGCCAAAGCCGACCAGCAACAGGTGGACAGAGGAAGCAGCCCCTGGCAGCTTGATCCCCTGCAAGTGTCCCTTACCTTCGTCAACCTGAAGGTATCTCCGGAAGGAATTATCGGCGAACCGAAGGTGCCGGAATCATCCTTTAAACTGGCGGCGAACAACGGTGTTGAGGCAGAGGTGGAGGTTGCCGCCGGGCCGGTTCACAGGGTCTACCTGCAGCGGTTGGTCCGGCAGGATGAGACGGGCATCTGGTCGGTCGTCGGGTACGATCCCCGATAGAGGGGACACAGGGACAGGTTCCTTGTCCCGTTCCATTGGTCCCTCCCCTGGAGAATGCTATACAAAATGATATAAAATGCTATTGTACTGTTATCCGGGTTCCGGAAGCCGGATAACGTAAAATTCAGGTTCATGAGGGCCTGAATTTTTTTACCGGTTGGTGGTATAACTTAATAAATTCATTAAATGAAGGAAGAAGATACATGATGAAAACTGTATAAGAATAAAATCCAAACGACAAATCAAATATGGGCAGTGTAAATGGTGGTCTGTGATATGGGGCTATGGGGATGAGGAACTTGTCCCTCTATCCCTCCGCTGGGAATAGTGGGACGAGCGCAAACCGTTCCCGTGTCCCTGTGTGTCCCGTATCCCTATGTCCCGATGAAGGGGCGGGGAAAGTGGGACGAGGAACCTGTCCCCGTGCGGGCAGCATAAATGATGGCCCGGGGATAGCGATAAGGGACAGGGGGACAAGGACCTCTGTCCCTTGTTCCTATTCGGCAAACTCACGCATCTCCAGGTAGGGGAATATTTTGTCTGAAAAAAACAACAACACAATCCCTACAGCCGTATTGGCGGCAAGGACGGCTATTGATGCAAACCACATACTATGGGTGAACCAAAATGCCAGCCCACCGGCAATTAGAGCCGGAATGCCTACAAGTAAGATTTCCACAAACAACATGAAAGGGTAGAAAAGCTTCCGGTCTAAAGAGGAAGGCAGCAGGACATGCGTTAAAGCAATAATATTGGATTGTTCCAAGAATAAGGATGTA
>DNIT01000016.1:8142-8400 GCA_003489345.1 Pelotomaculum sp.
AATATCCCGGCATCCTTGGTATGTAAAAAAATGATCGTGGCATAACTTAAGTTCAGCAGAAACATGTTCAAGCCGAAACGCAAGGTAGGCAAGGTATGAATGGACAGTGCTTTCCGAAAAAAAGTCCCGGGCAAAGTATAGATGTACGGGAGAGCAAGTTCTTCGCTCAAAGGACCGGAAAAGCTGCGAAAGAACAAAAAGTAGGCAAGAATTCCGTTTTGCGCATAGAGAAGGCCGTAGTCTCCCGGTTGTCCGCTG
>DNIT01000016.1:8564-10683 GCA_003489345.1 Pelotomaculum sp.
CTGTTATTACGGCTAACAGAGCCAGGTATCCCACGTATTCGTTGATGCCGGTGCGCCGGTACTTGACCACTTGATTAAACATGAACGCCCGGCTTCCCGGAAAGCGTCGCTCTACCGTGACACGTTTTCTATTCAGAAAACGTGTCCATAAACCGGCTATGGCGCCGGTGGATTGGGTTTGGGTGAATATCCCCTGCATCTTGCCGCTGCGTTTGGCGGCGTGAATCGTCTCCAGCCTCTCAGCAAGTTCGAGTACATCCTCATAGTAATCCCTGGCCAGGGCATAGACCAAACAATTAACAGCCAGGACGGTTAAGGCCACGAGGGCAATAGTCGTATAAACAGCCGTCGCCGCGCCGAAAAAAGCCGCCCGGGCAAGCTGCAGAATCCAGCCGGACAGGGGAAAGTTAAGAATTCCCGGCGCTTGATAACCAAGAAGAATATTGAGACTGAATAGATTCCCTTGGGTGTATTGCAACCAGTTGAAGAGCAACCAGATAATGGAAATCAGTAAAATACTCCGGACCCAGCGCTCTTTTCCATAGCGGACCGAAACAAGAAATATCAAAAAGGAAACCGGGGTGATAAGCAATCCCAAAGATACTATCGATAGGTATACCAGGAGAATTCCCTCAATGGTTAAGCCCATATTAAACATAGTCGGAGTCAGAAAGAGGGCTGGAAGGCAGGTCTTGGCCATGTCTGAAGGAATTTTCTTAATCAGACTCCATAAAAGGATGTGGTTGGGCGCGAGCGGGGACGGAAAGAGGAGATTGACGTCTCCCATTTGAAAAGAATATGATAATTTTCTTAAGGCTGAAAAGAAAGATGAAAACATAATAAATCCGGTAAACAGCGCATAGACGGCAAGAATAATGTGCGCGGTATCTCCTGTCACAGCAAAGGCGCGTTGACCGCTGTTCTTGATTGCCGGAAACATGATCAGAAAAATCCAGGCGGCAAAAAGAAAGTAGCTCACGAGCTTTTTGGGACTGCGGCGAATTTCCAGTATATAGTTTTTGAGTTTAAGCAGGTCATAGCGCAGAAGTATGACGTAATCATGCATCGGCGGTTACCTCCAGGAACACTTCCTCCAGAGAGGCTTTCTCTTCTCCCAGACGCGATCTGAGTTCCTCAAGACTTCCGTCGGCAATGATCTTCCCCTTTTTCAAAACAATGATGCGGCTGCAAATGTTTTCAATAGGATCTAAAAGGTGCGTGCTGATAAAAAGGGTTCGTCCCTCGTCTTTTAGCGCTCGAATCAAATCTTTGAGGTTCTTGATGGCTTTCGGGTCAAGCCCGACCATGGGCTCGTCCAAAAATAAAATCCGGGCATCGGAAATGATCCCGCAGCAAAGGGAAAGCTTTTGGCGCATTCCCTTGGAAAGCGCTTTGACAAATTCATCGCGTTGTTCCCAGATTTCAAATAGACGCAGCAATTGTTCCGCTTTTGCTTCCCAGCGCTCTATTTCATAGGCGTCAGTGATAAAACGCAAGTGTTCCCATACCGTCAGCATACTGTAAAGCTGGGGTACTTCGGGGACATATGCTGAAATCTTGCGGGCCTGCCGGGAACCTCTCGGTTTCCCTGCTATTAAAATATCCCCGCCGGTTGGCCTGAGCAAACCGACAATACATTTGATCAGGGTGCTTTTTCCTGCGCCGTTGGGGCCGAGAAGTCCTACAGCTTCTCCTTTAATGAGCGAAAAATTCAGATCATCCACGGCTGTCTTTTGGCCGAATTTTTTATTGAGATGTCGGATTTCCAGGATGAATTCATTTTTCATAGAATAACCTTCTTTCTGGATGTTTAATTTTTCTTAAGGGTGGATGGGTTGCTTATATGTACTTAATTATACACCTGATTAATACTTTTAGAAGGAGCACAAAATGCGGTTCATCCTTTTGCTAATACACCTTCAAAAATAGTCGAAAAATGTAGTAAGGTATTCTCATCATTTTTAGAGTTGTTACTGGTCGTATGAGATTGATTTTGGTGGGTATGACAAAACGGCCTTGATGAGTCGGTACAAATATGAAGAACACAAGCATAGATTCACCCCTTGGTAATGAGAGAAGGGGTGATTTTTTGGTTACTTGCATCTCGCCTTTGGCTATT
>DNIT01000029.1:0-289 GCA_003489345.1 Pelotomaculum sp.
CCCGGTGCGTCAACTTGCCGCGTAAATTTTCCCCAACAAGCGGAAAATTAGCGCCCGGCTCACGCCAGGCCCGCTACCCCAAGGCTATTCGGGAACCGGTTAACAAGGACCTTTAGCAAACGCGCTACACGCGCATTTATACTATTAGGCTGCAAATATTTCAATACGAATCCGTATCCGCATTTTGGAGGGGCCGACATTTATATGTCATAGAAGCAGGCGTTTCTGGACTTCCGAGGCAGTGACTCCTTTAACCTTGACAACTTTATTGCGTCCGGTCAAGCCGGAC
>DNIT01000029.1:416-9178 GCA_003489345.1 Pelotomaculum sp.
CGTCCGGTCAAGCCGGACAGGATCTCTACCTGACCCCGGCCGACGGACAGGAGGTCGGCCAGGAAGGCGCGGCACGCCTCATTGGCTTCCCCGTCCACCGGAGGAGCCGTCAGCCGTACCCGCAGGGCGTCTTCGAAAAGTCCCGCCACCTGGTTTTTGGACGCGCGCGGCTGGACTCTGACCTTGAAGGACACGCCGTCTTTTTCTTCTTTGAGCGGCAACACCTTATACGATCCCTCCTTCGCGGATATTTGCCAGCGTATAGACGACTGCTTTACGCAGTTCCTCAGCCAGATCCGCCAGGTGTTCACAACCCTGTGGTCCGCCGACTATTGCAGACAACTGTTTCTTGGTGCATTCTGCAAGGACCAGCCCCTTCAGCCCGCCGGGGAGCAAAGCGCACTCAAAACACACCTGATCCGGCGCCCTGAGAAAGCTGCCGGAGCATTCTTCAACCCGGCCGGCAGGGTCCAGGCGGCTCAACAGGCCCAGTTCGTGGTAGGAGTCGCTAAAACCGCTATGAACGATGAAACCACCCGCCAAAAGGTAAACAGCGCAGTTTTTGGAGCGGTTGAAAAGGTTTAAACCATGCTGCAGCCCGTCCACATACTCGTTCCACCGGCGTGTAACACGATGGAGGTTGCTTTGATAACGACAGGTGTCAACCTGAAACTTCCGCCAGTGCTCGCAATAGGCTTTCAGGGTGGGGAATCCCCTCTCCCGGAAGAGAAAGGTTTCCGACTGGATAATACCCCTGACGCATTCGGCAAGCAACTCCCGGGCCAGCCCGCCGGCATGTTCTCCAACCTCTCTGCGGAGGTCACGGCCTATATTAAAATAAGCAGTTGCTCCTTTCAGGCCGGGCGCCTCTTGACTGCCGTTAAAAATCCCTGCGGGCGAGCGAAATACTTCCCAGCGGGCATCTTTAATTGCAAAAGAAGACTGGTCTACTTTTAGCCTGCCGGTTGCTTCCAGTTCTGTCCCCAGGACAGAAGCCTCCGCCAGCAGTTCACCGGAATGAATGCGCTTTACCGAACAAAACCAGCTTTTCTGGTAGATCAATTTCATGTGATAAAACTCCTTGTTGGTCCGCTTTTTTAAAGCCTACATCTCCGGGCGGCAGAGGTTGATAAAATTATTCAGGATCCGGGCCGTCACGCCCCAGATAAAATATTCGCCGTATTCGTAAAAGTAAACGGGAAAAGACCACTGTTTCGACCAATTCTTTTTCTCTTTATAGCTTTCGGGTACCCTGTGGAATGGAAAATCAGCCGGGTAGCGGAGCGCTACTTCAACTGTGCTTGCCCTGGGCGGAGAGATAAAATGTTCCAGCGGGGCTAAGAAAGTACCTGCAACCTCATTGGGGTTGGGATTGATTCTATGCAGGTCCTCAATCATCCCTAAAAAAGGATAGATCAGGGTGCCGGGCGGGGTAATCTGGTAGTCCAGGGGACCAATCAAAACCACTTGGTCCCGGCGAATACCCAGTTCTTCAACGGCCTCGCGGATAGCCGTCTCCTGCGGCTGTGCCATTTCTTCCGGCTCGACTTTACCGCCCGGAAAACAAATCTCACCCGGCTGCCTGTTGAGACTTTCGGACCTGACCTCAAAAAGGACATGAGGCCTCCCCTCTTTTTCCACTACGGGCACCAGAACAGCCGATACCAGGCATTCGCTTTCATTGTGTATTCTCGGTCGCCTGCCGGCTATCCTCCTGATAAGTTCCAATTTAATCCTCCTTATATGCGTGTTCAAAAAGCCTCCGTGCCGGGAGGCTTTTGAGCCTAAAGCTATCAAATCAAAAAAAGGGAATGGGAACAGTACTAATTCAGGCGGTTTCTTCCCTGTGTTCATCTTCGGCGGGGACAGGATCCTCCTCGCCGTCCAAATATTTCATTTGAGCTTCCAAAAAAGCGCGGAATTTCATTCTGAATACCTGGGCATCCCGTTCCATCCGGTGGTACTCTTCATAGATAAGCTTTGCTTTCTCTTCCGCTTCTTTGATCATGCCGGCGGCTTTCAGGTCTGCCTCCTGAATGAGCGCCGTCGCTTCCTGTTCCGCCTCGCGGGTTATCTGCTCCGCCTCAATCCTGGCCTGGTCCAGACGCAGCGAGGTTTCCTTCTCGGCATTCTGTCTCAGTTCATCGGCGCTCTTTTGGGCCATGATCATGGTGTTTTTGAGCACCTCTTCAATTTCACGGTAGCGGGCCGTGCTCTGCTCCGCCAGGACCAGCTTTTCTTTCAGGGTCTGGTTCTCCCGGAACAGCGCCTCATAGTCCTGGATAACCTGATCCAGAAAGGCGTCGACCTCCTCTTCCCGGTACCCGCGCATAGCCTTGCGAAACTCTTTTTTTTGAATATCCAGCGGTGTAATCAATGCCTCTTCACCTCAGGTTGGCTTAACTTTTTATTGGAGTGTTTGCCCACGACCGCCGGCGGCATCACGTATGATGAAAACACCAGCGATGCAGGTGCGATTTCAATCGCACACGGTACATTCGCGCCGGACTTGTGTGGCCAATGAAACATTTGTGCGAATGCATTCGCACCTGCATTTTTTTGGATTCACTCTGTGGGCTGAACAGCTGTACGGTTATTTTCAGAGTTGTTACACGCCGCTATCGCGGACCACGTATGCGGTTGAAACGTTGTGTCTAAAGGATGATGAAAGGCCGCGATTAAACAAGCCTGTGCAGGAGGACCCCTATCCTGCCGCTTTTAAGCGGACCCTTTACAGATTCAACAATTACCCGGCCTTTACCATGGGCGGAAAGCACGTCGCCTTCTTTTACCGGCGCGGCTGGATCCGGGCATACGCGCCAGTTAATACGCAGCCGCTCTGCTTCAATTTCCCGCGCCATCTTGGAGCGGGATGTTCCAAAACCGGCGGCCGCCACCGCATCCAGGCGCAATGAAGAAACAGCAGCTTTGATTTCCCGGTATTTGACTGCCGGGGGCTGAAAATCTTCCTGTCCCAGCTCGGACACCGACACGCCGGCCTGACCCACTTTGTGCAGGTTGGTCAGGATATATGGGACCACCTCCCTGGCGACCACCACGTTGGCATAATCCCCGGTCATGATGATGTCCCCAAATTTTTCCCGTTTCAGACCAAGTCCCAGGAGAGCCCCCTGAAAATCCCGGTGCGTGGCCCTGCAATGCTTAAAATTTCCTTTTATCACAATAAAACTCAAATTAAACTCTTCCGGCAGCGGGGTAACACCATTGAGGCAGATGGCCACCCTCTTCCGTTCGGCGCCCGGGTAGCCGCCATCAGCTACAGCCACCAGTTCTAAGCGCTGAACTACATGTAGTATAAGAGCCGTCCGGTACGGGTCCAAGAAATCAGTAACCTGGGTGCGGCCGCTTTTGCGCGCTGTTTCGGCCTGGTCCAGGGTCCTGGCCAGGATGGCCCGTTCCTCCCCGTTAGAAGCGTGGGCCAGGAGTTTTTCCCGATCCGGTTTCATAACAGGGCTATTAAAATTTTGTTCACGAGGTTCCAAAGGAGGTGCCATACAAAAAAGGCCACGATGGGGGAGAAGTCCACAGCCCCAAAGGGTGGGATGAACCGCCTGAAAACATTCAGGTAGGGTTCGGTTACCTCATAAATAAACCGGATTAGAGGTTGATACGGGTTATGGCGAACCCAGGACAGCAGGATGCGAATAATTAACAGGTACATATATACTTGAAAGGCCACATTAACAGCCGTAATAATTATCCCCATGTTCACCTCACGCTAAGTTTTGCTATTCTTTCCGGGAGCCAATTGGCTGGAGCGCAAGGCTGCCTCAGCCACCGCTTTCATCAGAACGGAACGCAACGCCCCCTCCTCAAGCGCATAAAGTCCGGCAATAGTCGTCCCGCCCGGTGTCGTGACCATGTCCTTCAGTTTAGCCGGATGCTCGCCGGTTTCCAAAACCATTTTGGCCGATCCCAGCATGGTTTGGGCGGTTAAAACTCTGGCGACATCTCTGGAGAGTCCCAGCCGCACCGCGCCATCAATAAACCCTTCCATAATCAGGTACATATAAGCCGGTGCGCTGCCGCTTAAGCCTGTTACACAGTCCATCATCGACTCATCAACTACCACCGCCTGGCCGGAAGCCTTTAGAATTGCCATGGCCAACTCCATGTTCGGCTGCAAACAGAACTTGCCGGGGCATAACGCGCTGGCGCCTTCACCTACCAGACAGGGGGTATTTGGCATCACCCGCACCACCGGAACGGGAACCTTGAAAAAGGCTTCGATAAAACCTGTGGATATACCCGCCACAATCGAAACGACAGTTTGTTCGGGGCGGGCTGCGGGAGCTATCTCCTCCAATAAACCCGGTATTGCCTGTGGCTTGACAGCCAGGACTACAATATCGGCCGCGCTGACAACAGTACTATTATCCGCTGTTTGAATCCCAAACTTTTGTTTCAGGTATTCCTGCCTGACGGCAGTGATGTCGCTGGCATAGACAGAGGCGGGCTCTACCAGGCCCGAACGCAAAAGGCCGGTTATTAAAGCCTCCGCCATAGCGCCCCCGCCTAAAAAGCCTATCTTTTGATTTTGCAAAGGCACGGGACTCCCTCCTTACGTAGTTTACGAACGCGCCCACGAAAAAATTCCTTTTTCACGGTTGCCCTCTTTCAACTCATTGGCGATATCCATATTGGCGGGCACAAAGAGGAAAACACCGTTACCCACTTTTTGCTGGCTGCCGCTTAAAGCATAGGTGGCCCCCATGACAAAGTCAACCACCCGCCGCGCCAGTTCGGCGTCGGCCTGTTCCAGGTTCAGGATGACCGGACGCCTGTTCTTCAAGTTGTCGGTAATTTCTTTGACCTCTTCAAAAGACCGGGGCTCAACCACCACTACCCTTACCTGACGCTGAGCATGCTGCAGGCTGACCACAGTACCCTTTTCTCTATCTTTTTTTCTCTGCCAACCCGGTTCCTCCTGGACCTCTCCGTGATTCTGTTTCTCCTCCGGCTCGATGTCCTCATCCTCAAAGCCAATGAAGCCAAGTACTTTATCTACAAGTTTGACGGCCACTGTCTTCCCTCCCGTAAATAATTTAATGTATACAGTTTAAACATCCCGCTCGCCAAAAACAGCCGTTCCGATGCGCAGGATATTGGCTCCTTCCTCTACCGCTACCTCCCAGTCTCCTGACATGCCCATGGAAAGGTAGTCCATCTTTGAGCCGGTCACCCTGTCTTCAACCTTTCGTGCTATATCCTTCAACTGCCTGAATACCGGACGGACCTCTTCCGGGTTTGCCGACCAGGGCGCGATGGTCATCAGCCCCTCTACAGAAAGTCCCGCCAGCCCCGCGGCAGAAGCGACAAAATCCACGGTTTCCGATGGGGCGAGGCCGTACTTGGATTTTTCCCCTGCCACGTTTACCTGCACCAGCACTTTGACCACCTGGCCTCCCTTAATGGCCGCACGGTGGAGCTCCTCGGCCAGTTCCCAACGGTCCAGGGAATGGATTAGATTTACTTTGCCGATGATTTTATTTACTTTATTGGTCTGCAGATGACCGATAAAATGCCATTCAACTTCGGGGGGCAATTGCTGGTACTTGTTCAGAAACTCCTGCACCCTATTTTCTCCCAGCCGGTTCGCGCCAAAAGCCAGTGCTTCTCTGATTCTTTCAACCGGAACAGTCTTTGTTACAGCCACCAGCTTAATCTCGCCGGGATTGCGGCCGGCTCGCCTGGCTGCCGTAACAATACGCGCCTGCAACCTTCTTAAATTGTTTACAACATCCAAATGAACGAACTCCTTGGTTTTTAGATAAGCCCCCTGCAGGTCCGGCCTTTTGAACAGGGCGCCTATTCGACCCAGTGTTCTTCCCTGGCCAGCAAGGGGTTATTTACATAACGGCTGTCTTGGGTCAGTCCCGGCCCGGATACAGCCAGCATACCGTCCAGTTCACCTTCAATGGTGACAGGTTTCCAGTAGGCCTTTTTTTTGATAGAGAGGAAAATACCTGGCTGCTCTTCCCGAAAAACGATCGCCCTCTGTGGAACAAGAAAGCCTTTAAGAGTACGGGCGGTGATATTTAATCGTATCGTACGCTGATGCAACAATTGATCCGGGTAAGCCGACAACATGAAGTATCCCGCCCACATGTCACCTTTGTCCGACACTTTGAATGATCTGACCGAGAGAGCCATACCTTCCCAGGTAGCCTCCCACCAGGTAGGCTTGTCTGTCTTCAAATCCGGAAAATACGATTTGGGCGTCTCCGCATAGATATACACCGGACTCAGGTTATCGATAATCTTTAAGACTGGCTGTCCCTTCTCAACCCGGGCTCCCTCGAAAGTGGCTTTGTCATCTATTTTTTCAAATTTTGGAATACCTAATACGTCCATACTGTCGGGAGAGAGAATCTGCTCCAATCCGTCCAGGTGCGTGCAGCAAATACCTGCAACAGGTGTTACGATATCATAGGTTTCTCCACCGACCTCCTGCTGCACCGCTAAGACCTGGGCAGCTTTGGCGCCGGCTTCCAGCCGGTCTCCATCGGCAGCGACAAGGTGCAGCTTTCCCCCAACCGAGGCCCGGAACACAATTTCGTTTTTAAGCAATATTCCTTCTAGGGCAACAACCTGGGCTACCTCCTGCCTGCTCAGAAACTGAACATTTGAGACCTTTGCGACAAACCGTCCCCAGAAGACAAAATACAATACCAGGAGCAACACGAGCAGACCGGCACCCCTGCGAAATATAGCCGTCCGTCGCCTTCTCCGCTTAGCAGACTTCGGGTCAGACAGTTCTCTTTTCATAGGCGTGTATTTTACCTTCAAATGGAAAGTTTATTCGACGGTAGAAAGGCAATTCCTGCGTAAAAAAGCGCCGGGTTAGCGCTTTTTTAAAATTAACGGCAACAAATACTTCAGGCGGACCAATAATCCCTGTAGTTTTACCGGGAAACAAGCAAATAACAAAGGCTACTTACTATGGTCGGGGACGGCTAAAGGCAGTACAAATGAAAATGTGCTGCCCACGCCCACGTTACTCTCAACCTGTACTGTTCCATGATGGGCGTCAAGAATGTGTTTCACAATAGAGAGACCGAGACCTGTGCCTCCCTGTTCACGGGACCTGGCCTTGTCGACCCGGTAAAAACGCTCAAAAACACGGTGTAAACTTTCCTGTGGGATTCCGATACCATTGTCCTGCACATCCACTTTTAATTCATGCGCCCCGGCAGAGGCTCTGATGTGGATTGCACCACCGGGCTGGGTATAGCTAATCGAGTTGTCGATCAGGTTAATCAGGACCTGACACATCATATCCGCATCGCCTTCAAAGACCGGAATGGTTTCAGAGGTCTCAACCTCAATGGTAATTTCTTTTTCTATGGCCCTCGGTTTTAAAATGGTAACGGCCCTGTTAATCAAGCCACCGATTTCCAGAGGCTGCCAGTTGGGGGTGGTCCTTTTGTCCTCTATTTTAGAAAGGTTTAAAAGTTCGTCAATCAGTCTGGACAGCCGCTCCGTTTCAGTATTGATAATTTCCAGAAACGGCCTGGCAACTTTGGGTTCTTCCGCGGCTCCGTCCAGCAAGGTTTCAGCAAATCCCCGGATAGACGTAAGGGGGGTCCTGAGCTCATGAGAGACGTTGGCGACAAAATCGCTGCGCATCTCCTCAACTCTTTTGCGTTCCGTAATATCTTTTAAAACAGCCACCAACCCTCCCTGCTCGGCCCCGCTATTTTTGAGGGGAGTTACGTTAACATAAAATATGAAAGGATCCGGGGTTTGAATTTCCACCATTTTATCTATCGGCCGGCCGGTTTCAAGAGCATGATTGATCATTTTCTCCAATTCATTGTTGCGGATAATGCGGAGTATATTTTTACCCCTGCTGGCCTCCTGGGTGATCCCGAAAAGTTTTTCCACCACCGGATTCACCAGGATTACGCGTCCCCAGGGATCCATGGCTATGACCCCGTCGTCCATACTGGCAAGGATCGCCTGGATCCTGTTTTTCTCAGCGATTATATCGTCAATGTTTGTTTTCAACTGCCTGGCCATATAATTGATGGAGCGCGCCAGGTCGCCGATTTCATCCTGGACAAAGATTCTGATTTCCTGCTCCAGGTTGCCTCTGGCCATGTCCTGGGCAATACTGGCCATTTCCTCCAGAGGGCTGATTAACCTCGCATACATGATCAGAGCCAAAACGGTAGAAAACAAAAAGGCCACGAGGACCGCGCTCCAAAGGTTGAGCCGGTTAGCTGAAGTAAGCAGGGCCAGGGCAAAAAAAACCAGCAACAGAATATAATAGCTGGCTATCGGACTCCAGCCAAGACGCCAGAGTGCGCCCAACCTGTTTAACATATGGCGCCCTCCTTAAACCGGTAACCAACCCCGCGGACGGTCTCAATAATCTGGTCCCCCTGCGGGAGCTGTTCGAGTTTTTGCCTGATATGACGGATATGGACGTCAACCGTACGCGAGTCACCCGCGTAATCGTACCCCCAGACCTGCTCTAAAAGCTGGTCCCGGGAAAAAACCTTGCCCGGGTGGCGGGCCAGGAAACGGATTAGTTCAAATTCCTTTAAGGTAAATTCCTGTTTTACACCGTCAATATAAACAGCAAAGCGCTCCTCATCGATGAGCATTCTCCCGTAATCCATCCGCCCCGCTGTCCGGACTTCCCCGGTTTTGCCCTCCCCCCGGGGATTCCGGCGCAGCCTGGCCTTGACTCGCGCTACCAGTTCCCTGGGACTGAAGGGTTTGGTAACATAATC
>DNIT01000029.1:9391-10703 GCA_003489345.1 Pelotomaculum sp.
GCAGTTCCCGGCAGACTTCGAGCCCGTCCATTTCAGGCAGCATGACATCAAGGAGAATTAAATCCGGCGTTTCGCTGCGGGCCAACTCCAGGGCGCTCATACCGTCGAGGGATGTTAAAACCTGATAGCCTTCCCTTTCCAGGTTAAAGCGGACCAGTTCCAGTATGTTTTTCTCGTCGTCCACAACCAGTATCTTGGACATACCCCATCTCCTTCCTAAACAGTAGTATGATTATTTGAGCATAAGCAAGGCCGCCATCCGGCCGGTAGTACCATTCTGAGCACGGTAGGAGAAAAAGGTTGCGGGATGACAGCAGGTGCAAATGGAAGCTGTTTCGATATTTGCAGGCAACAGTCCTGCTTCCAAAAGCGTCCTGCGGTTGGCCTCCCACAGGTCCAGGCGCCACCTGCCCGGTGAGAGGACCTCAATAAAATCCGAAAAACCGGGAAAATCCTGCCGTAAAGGGACGATCACCCGATCGTCCACCTCATAACAGCAGGGACCGATGGAAGGACCGATCCCGGCCAGACACTGTGTCGGGTCTGTGCCAAAAGCCTGCTTCATCTTATTCACTGTCTTCTTGCCGATTTTTAAAACTGTTCCCTTCCATCCCGCGTGGGCCAGAGCTACAACTTTACGGACCGGATCAAGCAGGAAAATGGGCACACAGTCGGCATAGTAGCTTGACAGCGGCGCCTCCCGGGTACCTGTCACCAGAGCATCGGTGTCCGGCAGAGCATCCTCGTAGGAAAGAGCTCCTTTGCCCATGTCCTTCCCATCAACAACTGCAATGTTGTCCCCATGCACCTGCTTTCCGGCTACCAGAGCGCCTGTGTTTATAGCCAGAGCTTTACAGGCGTTTAAACGGTTGACCCTAACGTTTTCCGGGTCATCGCCGACATGAAAAGCTGTGTTTAGTGAGGCGTACGGGCCACTGCCGACACCGCCGTTGCGGGTAGTAAACCCATGTACAACCAGGCCGGTAGCCTCAAAATGACGAAAGAAAAAAAACTGCATATTGTTTCGAAAAGTGAACGGCAAGACCCTTGACTCCTTTTCCACAGACTATTTTCTTGCATTTTCTTCGACAAATTGCTGGAGCTCCGCAATCCGGCGCAGGAGTTCCTCCTTGCGTAATTCTTCGATACCTGTAGCCAGAGCTGTTTTAATTTTTTCATCCAGGGCAGCGACAGCCGTGTGAACCGGGTCGAGAGAAACCTTCGTATAGCTGCCCGGAAGCAGTTCCAGAACCTGCTGCCATTCCGGTACGGCCACCCTCAAACCTTCCGTCCGCAACAGGCCGGCCAGGGT
>DNIT01000029.1:10789-11880 GCA_003489345.1 Pelotomaculum sp.
CCGTCCGCAACAGGCCGGCCAGCGTGTTGGTAGACTCCGGCTCACCATGCACCAACAGGACTTCCCCCGGTGGCACGCTAAATTTCTTGACCCAGGCGATCAGCCCGGCTTGATCGGCATGGGCTGAATAACTGCCTATAAATCTGATATCGGCTTTCACAGCTATATCATCTCCAAAAATACGCACCTTTTTCTCCCCGTCCAGAATTTGCCGGCCCAAGGTGCCTTCCGCCTGGTAGCCCACAAAAAGCACCGTGCTTTCCGGGCGCCAGAGATTATACTTGAGATGGTGTCTGATCCGGCCGGCATCGCACATACCGCTGGCGGAAATGATGATAGCCCGGCTGATGTTATTCAGACTTTTGGACTCCTCTGCGGTCTGGGTGAATTTAATGCCGGGGAACTGGAAAGGGCTGCCGCCCCTGTTGATCAAATCGGATGTCTCTTGATCGTAGTACTCCGGATGGTTTTGGAATATTTCGGTAGCCGCCGTAGCCAGAGGACTGTCAATATATACAGGCATGGGAGGGATCTGCTTTTGTTCAATCAACAAGCTTAAATGATACAAAAGGTCCTGGGTACGCTCTACCGCAAAGGCCGGAATAATCAAGTTGCCGCCTTTTTGATACGTATCCTGGATAGCCTCGCGAAGCAGTTCTATTTCATCCTGCGGCTCGTGATGCAGGCGGTTTCCGTAAGTGGATTCCATAATCAGGTAGTCGGCTGTGTCAATGGTGGAAGGGTCTTTAACAATGGGCTGCGCATTGTTACCGATATCACCGGAAAAAACCAACTTGATCTCCTTGCCGTTCTCCTGAACCCAAAGTTCGATCATGGACGAACCCAAAATATGACCGGCATCCACGAAGCGCGCCCGTATATCCGGCGCAACCTGGATACTCTCTTTATACCCGACACCCTGCAAGTTTGAAAGGCTTTGATAGGCCTCGTCGACAGTGTAAATGGGCTCCAGCAGCGGACGGCCGGCACGGCGGTTTTTACGGTTTTTTCGTTCAATTTCCATCTCCTGGATATGGCCGGAGTCGGGCAAAAGCACCTTCATGAGCTCAACAGTAGGGTAAGTGGCATAT